>CAISRC010000091.1 GCA_903887845.1 uncultured Chlorobiaceae bacterium | reverse complement strand
ATACCCGAAGAGTTTTGGCGTGAAGTCGTTGACCGCATTCATCAGGAGGTGCCCGACACGCTTCTGCTTGCTGAGGCATTCTGGATGCTTGAAGGCTATTTTGTCCGCACCCTCGGCATGCACAGGGTCTATAACAGCGCCTTTATGCACATGCTGAAGAAAGAGGATAATGCCAAATACCGATACCTGATCAAGAACACCCTTGAATTCGACCCCGAAATTCTCAAGCGGTATGTCAACTTCATGAACAACCCTGATGAAGATACCGCCATTGAACAATTTGGTCGAGGGGATAAATATTTCGGTGTCTGTATGATGATGCTTACCATGCCGGGTCTGCCCATGTTCGGCCATGGACAGGTCGAAGGCTTTACGGAGAAGTACGGCATGGAGTACGCCAAAGCCTATTATGATGAACAGCCGGATGAACACCTTGTCTGGCGACACTATCATGAGATTTTCCCGATCATGAAAAAACGTCCCCTCTTTGCCGAGGTATGCAACTTTTTCCTTTATGATGTTTATTCCCCGGAAGGAATGGTCAACGAGAATATTTTTGCCTATTCCAACCGACTCGGTAACGAAACAGCCCTTGTTGTCTTCAACAACTGCTTTGAGCAGGCTACAGGATGGATTAAAATGTCGGTCGGCTACCGCCAGCACGGTGACATCCGGCAGAGTTCACTCTCTGAAGGGCTTAATCTGAGCAATCAACACAACACGTTTGTTGTGTTCAGGGATCATGCCAGCGGCCTTGAATTTATCCGCTCCTGCCAGGAGATTGCTGACCGTGGTCTGCTGGTTGCCGTTGATGGCTACAAATACAACGTTTTCCTTGACTTCAGGGAGGTGCATCCTTCAAAACTGAGGCCCTATTACCAGTTGGCTGCGGAACTCAACGGAGGCGGAACTTCGTCAATTGAACTTGCCGCTCTCACCATAAGTCTCTCCCCGCTGCACAGAATCATTACGGCCGCTCTTGTTTCTGATGAAGCTAAGGCTGCCCTTGAGGAAGGGGCGTTTGAAACAACCCTGGCCACACTGCTTGAAACGGTTGCCCGGCAGTTCAGTGAACTCATGGAAAAACCGCTTGGCGTACCTGAAAACCTTGCGGCTGAGGCGACTGAGCTCTACCAGCAGGCTCTTCTTTTGCCCGCACTGCTGAAAAAAAATTCAGACTCCCGAAAACTTCAGACTGCTCTTGGTTTGAGCAGCAAAGAAGGTGCTGTGTATGAAACAATTGCAAGGCATTGGGTTATCCTTGGCACGCTGCAGCAGATGCTCACAGCAACTGGCTCACTGAACCTGAACCTTATCGACGACTGGCTGATGAGTGATGC
Organism: uncultured Chlorobiaceae bacterium; assembly: GCA_903887845.1. Lineage (GTDB taxonomy): Bacteria > Bacteroidota > Chlorobiia > Chlorobiales > Chlorobiaceae > Chlorobium. The sequence goes on along the minus strand of CAISRC010000091.1, from coordinate 84,224 downwards.
ACTTCGGGCAATGTACCCTGAATCAGGCATGATCGGCATCCCGAGTGAATATCTTCCCGACCTGCTCGCCTGCCTGCTCACTCCAATAAAGGAACCCGAGCCTGATGAAACTCCTGAAGAGCGTTTGCTGGCTTTCATAAGAACAGTGAACAGCGTCAACAGGCTGCATCTGGGCCGCCTGCTGCAATTTGATGAACGACACAACAAAACTTGGTTCCGCGAACAGCGCTTCAGCGTACTCGTAGCCTGGTTTATTATGCAGGAGTTACTGAATGATCCGAAAACTGCAATCGCCGAATGGATTGAAGCCTTGGAAAAACTCGACATGCAGACGTTCCTTTCAGGGTATGAGATGGGAGAGTTACTCCGGGAAAAAGATTAGGACACAAGTTCCGGTTACAGAAACTGGTTTTTAAACATAAACAGAAAAGCCCGGCTTTGCCGGGCTTTTCTGTTTATAGAGTGTAGCAAGTTTATTACTTACCAACCATATTCTGCAAGAACACGATAGGTATTAATAAGCAGGAACGCCAGAAAAACAAGACCGAGCATGGTAAAGATCGGGCTTTTCTCTTCTCTCGAAGCCTTGAAGTCAATGAATGGAACAAGAACCCACACAAGAGCGCCAACAGTAATAAGAGCAATGGCAACAAGCTCTCCACCCTCAAACTTGAGATCTTTGAGCAACTGAAACTGTGCCCAGAAATACCATTCTGGTTTAATGCCCATAGGTGCAGGATTAAGGGCATTGGCTTTCACACCGATTCCCCATGGAAATACTGCTGCAAGGTAAACAAGGAGGACAAAACCAATGATCCATCCGATAGCATCCTTGGCAAGGAATGTCGGAAAAAACTTCTCGTATCCTTTGATCATCCCCGACTCCTTGTAACCGATAGGAGCTGAAGTCCCAAGAACCTGAACAAGCAGCAGATGTGCTGAAAGCACCAGCATAAGAAGACCGGGAAGAAGGACTACGTGCAGTGAGAACATACGGGTAAGTGTTTCGCCGCTGACCTCTTCACCACCACGAAGAATATTGACAAGGAAGGCGCCGCCCGGCGCTACTTTTGGCGTTTCTGTACCGACCTGGGTTGCAAAGAATGCAAGTTCGTTCCAGGGAAGAAGGTATCCGGTAAAGCCGAAACCGAGACTGAGCACAAGAAGCACAAAACCGCTCACCCACATAAGCTCTCGTGGTTTACGGTATGACTTCATAAAGAAAGTACTGAACATGTGAATAAAGGCCATCAGAACCATGAGGTTTGCCGACCATGCATGAATCTGGCGGATAAGCCAGCCAAAAGAGATCTCCCGCTGGATAAAGACAAATGAAGCGAAAGCCTCGGCTTCAGTTGGCTTATAATACTGCATGAGCAGCAAACCGGTGATAATCTGGATAAGGAAGAAAAACAGGGTAAGTCCACCAAAATAATACCAGAATGAGAGCCTGTGCTTGGGAACTTCTTTTTTCTTCAGATAATCAATTACCGGCAGCATGACATAAAAGCGCTCCTGAAACCATGCGCTAACTGAACTGATTCGAGAATCCTTGTAGGGATTTGAATCCGCCCGTTCTACAGGTGGTTTATAGACGCCGCTGTTCGATACGGCAGGTTTTGCTGCACCAGAGGCGGCCTGTTTGGCAGTGCCCGGAACTGCAGGTTTTGCTGCACCAGGAGCAGCCTGCTTGGCAGCGCCCGGAACGGCGGGTTTCGGCTTGGCTGGAGCACTTCCTGCCATAGCGTTCTGATTGTTTTCAGCCATCTTTCCTGACTCCCTTGGTTTTCACGAATTAAAGGTTAAGCTTTTGAGATAATGATATTTTCCCCTTCAACCCTTGCTTTAAATACTGGTAAGGGTAAAGGCTGAGGACCAGAGATGATTTCTCCTGTCTGTTTGTATTTTGCTCCATGACAGGGGCAAGCGAGAAGATTTAGGGCATTATCCCAGTGGACAAGGCAGCCAAGGTGCGTACAGACAGCACTACATGCCGTAAGCTTGCCGTTATCGTTAACAACAATGACCTTGTCTTTGTTGAACTGGAAGATTTTCCCGCTTTTTGCCGGGACTTCAGCAGCTTTTCCGACAACCATCTCACTCTTGTTTGAAAATTGCTTGACAGGAGGGATGATATACTTGATAACAGGGTAGAGAGTTGATATGGCTACGGCTGCACCAATACCCCCGACAACTTTTCCAAGAAAACTGCGACGCTCGAAATCAACCTCCTTCAAGCCTTGCTCCCGGGGCTTGCCGCCGGAAACCGGGCCGGATGAAGAGAGAGAAGCACCTTCTCCAAGTGCGCCCAGCCTGGACGGGCTCTTGAAATTACCTTGTTGTGCCATTACAACCTATCTCCTTTTTAAATATTTTGTTATAAAATCAAAAAACAAAGACATCCTGTCGTTTCAACAATAACCAATCGTTCTTCTCTTCGTTAACCATTAACGTCGACTTCTATTGTTTTATTTCAGGGGTGTTTAAACAGACAGTAAATTTATAATTTTTTCATCGATTATTCCAATCTAAAGAACGCTTAAAACTATTATAACTCTTGTACATGATCGACGGTTCTCCATCCCGCCAGATTCGGCTACAGGTGAAAAAACGCATAAACCGGGATTGCAGACGGACCGGATTGAGAAATTCAGATATACCTCTGACTCCATCAAGATTCCTGCCATCTATCTGCAAGGAGATATCAGATTCAAACCTGAGATAAAACGGGCCTGAGTCAAGCACTTTATGGTGATGAATGTTAAGATGAGTGTTCTCATGGTACAAAGAGAGATCCCTGCTGTGAACGGGAGAAAAAAAACCGAATCTGAAATTGCTCTCATGAAAACGCACCGTCTCATGCACGACGACTGTATTACTCGTATTGTCCTGAAGAAGCAACAGTGCAAGTGGCTGATAATCGTTATTTTTAAAAAAAACCACGTAATAAATCAGATCGACCTGCTCGGAAAAAGCCCGGCCCCAATACCATCTGGAAATGTACTCCTGCATGGGGACAGCGCCGAGGTTATGATCATGGTATCCAATGGCCCTGACAGGAATCGTGCGAACTGCACCATCCGGTTGTTCAATAATTTCAATCGTTCCCTCCACTTCTGCCTTCGGAACACGTAAAAGCCACTGGTGATGAGGTACCCTGCCGTCGTTGTTTGTATCTTTTTTTTCATAGACGATCCTCTTGCAGGACCTGAACAAAAAGGTCGCCTTTATATCCTTACGTCGAGCCGGAAAGGAAAAATCAATATCAAGAGAGTATTCGTCCTTCAGGATATTATAGGTAAACCTGTTTTTTTCGAACCGAACGCCTATATCAGAGAGACTGCTTTCAAATAGCTCCTTACGACCTTCCTTTATGAAATTAACGATCTCATGACCATTTTCATACAACTGGAAACTGAAGCCAGAGTAATTGGACGGAAGAGGAGGAGTTGTCGTAACCCGTTTTTTCCATTTCTCATAACGATTTGTGTAATAAGGAGAAAAAGGAAACCCGCAAAACCATATAAGCACAAACGAAAAACCGCTCAATGAGTCTTCCGCATCAAAATACCACCACTCATAAGCACCGGGCTCCCGCAAATCGTGCCAGACTTCCTGATCGAGCTGCGTAGAAATATTCATGCGGGAAAGCTGTGATATTCAAACACGGAAGCATGAAGTGACACCGGGCATGACATATAAGAGCTGGGTAAGGTGAACCGAAGGAAAAAAGGGGTGGACATGCATGTTGTAACCTCGCCAACATAAGGAAAAATGCCGTGAAAAGGTGTGGACAGAGAGGGAATCGAACCCACGACACAAGGATTTTCAGTCCTTTGCTCTACCAACTGAGCTATCTGTCCTTTAAACGTGATGCAAAATATAGGAAAAAAACTTTTTGCATCAAAAGAAAAAGCTAACAATACAGAACCCGTTTTTGCGGGCTCTGTATTACTCAAGTGCAAACTAAACCGGAACGCTTATTTTTTCAATCCCCGTCAGGATGCGTCTGATGACAGTCTCCTTACCTAGCACCTCAAGCATGTGGTAAAGGCTCGGGCCAAAACTCACGCCTGAGGCAAGTATTCTCAGAGGATGAATGAGCACTGCAGCTTTAATCCCCTTTGGGACAACAAATTCCTTAAGGTGTGCTTCAATGTTATCTGCACTGAACTCCTCAAGAGTGTAGAGAATGTCGGTAAACTCTCGAAGAAGGGCGTTGGTATCAACCGCCCAACGCTTCCTGACAGCCTCATCATCATAAGTCTCAGGCTCAAAATAGAAGTACGATGAAAAGGTTACAAATTCATGTTCAAACCCGACTCGTTCACGCATGAGTTCAATCACTTTTTCAAGATAGGTGTCGCTTGTAATAACCTCCTCAGGCATCAGTGACTTTTTTTGTTCAAGCTCAGCCTGAAGGATTGGCTTAATCACCTCGACAAGCTGCTCGGTTGGCCTGTTCTTGATGTACTGTTTTTCAAGCCAGTTAAGCTTGTCGACATTAAACACGGCACCGGCTTTCCCTACCCGTTCAAGAGAAAACTTGTCAATAAGTTGCTCCATACTGTAAACTTCCTGCTCGCTGCCCTCGCCTTCATTCCAGCCAAGCATTGCCACAAAATTGATGATGGCATCACTGCTGTACCCTTTGCGGATATAATCTTCGACTGCAACATCGCCCTGTCTTTTGCTGAGTTTGGAACGATCAGGATTGAGCAAAAGGGGAAGGTGAGCAACCTTTGGAGGTTCCCAGCCAAAAAACTCATAGAGAAGAAGATGCTTGGGCATCGAGGAAAGCCACTCCTCTCCCCTGATGATATGGGTAAATTCCATCAAGTGGTCGTCGATAACACTGGCAAAATGATAGGTCGGAAAGCCATCAGATTTCATCAATACCTGGTCATCAATGGTCGAAGAATCAAATTCAACCGGACCTCTGATAATATCTTCAAACCAGACCGAGACATAATCGGGCACTTTCATGCGAATAACATAGGGATCACCCTCATCCAGTTTTTTCTTGATCACACTTGGCGGCATAGAACCACCCAGCTCTTCAGGCAACCACTTTCTGTTATATTTCGGCTGAAGGCCCTGCTTAATCTGAAGCTGACGATTTTCTTCCAGCTCTTCATGCGTAGCAAAACAGTAGTAGGCGTGATTATCTTCAAGCAGTTGACGGCAATATCTGTCATAGATATCAAGCCGCTCCGACTGAACATAGGGCCCGAAATTTCCGCCATGCTCAGGACTTTCATCAGCAATGATTCCTGCCCATTCAAGGGTTTTGATAAGGTCTTTCTGTGCTCCTTCAACCCTTCGGGTTTGATCGGTGTCTTCAATTCTGATAATGAAGTCTCCATTCATTTTTTTTGCAAACAGGTAATTATACAAGGCGGTTCTTAATCCGCCTACATGTAAATATCCTGTTGGAGAAGGTGCAAACCTGGTTCTAACCCTTTGACCAACCATAATGAGCGTCGTGCTTGTTAATTGTTGAGAGTGAAAAGTATTACAAGAGCATCGAATTTAACAAAAACTCAGTGCTTTTAGTCACAAGATAACAGATTAACCTGAAAGTCTTGAATCCAATGGCAACAGAGGTGATTTTTGGTATGATCGCAATATTTAAATAAACTTTATATTTTCAATTGTCATTTTACTTTTAATTACTGTAGTTTAAGTAAGTTACATTTTACATTATCATTCTGTCTATTTTATGCCTGAAAATCCAGTAAAGAAGCCTGAAAAAGATGCTTCCCGCAATAAATTCAAGCCCGTAAATGACGAGGAGCGCGGCTCCGGATGGTTTCAGGGAAAAGGCGAAAACCCGCAGGGAAAGTTTCCACGTTTTCTCCTTTTTATGATGTTCGGGCTTTTGATGCTTTTTATGTTTCAACGATTTTTTGCAAGCCCGAACAACCCTGAAATCACTTATAACGAATACAAATCTCTTCTTTCCAGATCGCTTGTCACCGAAGTGACAGTGAAGACGTTTGAGGATAAATCAGCAATCCTGAACGGAAAACTCAACGCACCTGCGCAGTTGATGCTTGTCAACAGCACAAGCCTGCAGACTGATCGCTTTGCCGTTCGAATTCCATCATTCTCCCTTGAACAGGCCGACCTCCTCGCCGACAAGGGAATCCGGCTCAAGGTCGAAGAGGGCTCCAGCGGTCTGAACACTGTTATTATCCTGTTCGCTCCATGGATCATCTTTGGCCTTATCTATTTTTTCCTTATCAGAAAGATGAACGGGCAAAATGGCGCTCAGGCCAAAACTATTTTCAGCTTCAGCAAAAGCCGCGCAAAATTGATCAGCGAATTTGAGGTTAAAGTCACTTTTAAGGATGTTGCAGGAGTTGATGAGGCAATTGAAGAGCTGCAGGAGACAGTTGAGTTTCTTACAAATCCTGAAAAGTTCCAGAAAATCGGTGGCAAAATCCCGAAAGGCGTTTTGCTGCTGGGTCCGCCCGGAACCGGCAAAACCCTTCTTGCCAAAGCAATTGCAGGAGAAGCGAAAGTTCCTTTTTTCTCCATATCCGGCGCTGATTTTGTGGAAATGTTTGTAGGGGTTGGAGCGGCAAGAGTAAGGGATCTGTTTGAACAGGCAAAGAAAAATGCTCCATGTATTGTTTTTATTGATGAAATAGACGCAGTCGGGCGCAGCCGGGGAGCTGGCCTTGGTGGAGGACATGATGAAAGAGAGCAGACCCTTAACCAGCTTCTTGTCGAAATGGATGGTTTTACAACGAATGAAAATGTCATCCTGATTGCTGCAACAAACAGGCCCGATGTTCTTGATACGGCACTGCTCCGGCCAGGCAGATTTGACCGCCAGATCACTATCGACAAGCCCGATATCCGGGGACGTGAAGCTATTTTAAAAATCCATACCCGCAATACGCCCCTTGATGCAAGTGTCGATATCACCGTCCTTGCAAAAAGCTCCCCGGGATTTTCCGGTGCCGACCTGGCAAATCTTGTCAATGAGGCAGCACTGCTTGCAGCTCGCCATGAGCAGGAACTTATTACCGCAGAAAATTTTGAGCAGGCTCGCGACAAGATTCTGATGGGCCCTGAAAGAAAAAGCATGTTTATTTCTGACGAGCAGAAAAAGCTCACAGCCTATCATGAAACTGGTCATGTGCTTGTTTCAATGTTTACGAAGGGCTCTGATCCCATCCATAAAGTCACAATCATTCCAAGGGGAAGGAGTCTCGGGCTTACTGCTTATCTGCCTCTTGAGGATCGCTACACACAGAATAAAGAGTACCTTCTTGCTATTATAACTTATGCACTTGGCGGAAGAGTTGCCGAAGAACTTATCTTTAATGAAACCAGCACCGGAGCTGCAAACGATATTGAAAAAGCCACCGATATCGCCCGAAAAATGGTGCAGCAGTGGGGAATGAGCGAAAAACTCGGGCCGATTAATTACGGCGACAGCCACAAAGAGGTTTTTCTTGGAAAAGATTATTCCCATATTCGCCAGTACAGTGAAGAAACCGCTCTCCAGATCGATGTGGAGGTGCGCAATATTATTATGGGGTGCATGGAAAATGCCAGAAATATTCTCAGCGAGAAAAGCGATCTACTTCACCGACTTGCAAAAATACTTATCGAAAAGGAGTCGCTCAGTGCATTGGAAATAAGAGAGATTACAGGCCATGATCCAGCTTCACTCGACCTTGCAACATCATAACACTGCCATTTGAAACTCTGCCTATGCAATTTATTGGATTACTTGGTATCGGCGTAGCAGCCGGTCTTCTTTCAGGCATGTTCGGTGTCGGAGGTGGAGTCATCATCGTCCCCGCAATGGTGCTGCTTTACGGTATGACCCAGCAGAGCGCTATTGGAACATCACTCATTGCCCTCCTCCTTCCAGTCGGTATTCTTGGTGTGGCAGAGTATTATCGTTCCGGAAAGATTTCCACTGAAAACATCTGGATAGGCCTTATCATTGCGGCAGGACTTTTTGCTGGAGCTTATTTCGGAGCAAGAATAGCAACACATCTATCAAGTGACATACTCCGAAAAGCTTTTGCTGTTTTTATGGGAATTGTTGCTCTTCATTTATGGTTTAAATAACGTCATACCTGATAATAACCTGAACCAACTATAGCCATGGGAAACACTACCACAAAAGCTGATCTGGTCAATGTTATTGCCCAGAAAACTGGCCTTACAAAAAACGAAACGGAGTCTGTGGTTGATGGTCTGTTTGAAGGCGTCATTGAGTCTCTAAAAGCCGGAAAACGAATTGAAATCAGAGGTTTCGGCTCATTCAATATCCGGCATAAAAACTTTCGACAGGCAAGAAACCCGAGAACAGGCGAAAAGGTAACTGTTGAGCCAAAAAATGTGCCGACATTCAAGATTTCCAAGGAATTCAAACACGCGGTCAGTGAAAGCCTTAAAAACATTGGCGAGTAGATTTTTCTGCAAGCAGTCAGGAAGAAATTTGCAGCCCTTTTTATGGGGTATAGAATTTTTTTTGCTTTTTAAAACCGCTAATAATTGAAAAATATCCACCATAGGAGAGCAAAAACCGGAATAAGAACCGGTAATGAATACTTATAAATGTACTCAAAAAAATCAGGCACATTAATCTTTGCATGGGATGCTATGTTTTTGACCATAAAGTTTGGTGCATTGCCAATATAGGTCATCGATCCAAAAAAAACGGATGCAATAGATATGGCCATGAGATAGATATCGGACGTCACATCACCCTGAACCGGAGAGTGGATACCTGCTGCAAATTTCTTTATATCAGAAACCTGGTTCATAACCAAGCCGAATTTGCCAAGAGCTCCTGCTAAAAAATTCAGGTATGTCGGTGCATTGTCGAGCACTCCGGAAAGGGCTCCGGTCATCCAGTAAAACCTTGTAACGGAAAATTCTTCTGCATGAGATGCGGCATAAGCTCCGATCAGTTCAAGAGCAGGAATCATGGTGGCAAATATTCCAATAAATAGAAAGGCCACTTCCCGAATTGGAGAAAAATTAAACTCATTGCCTCTCACCGCCTCCCGGTCAGCACTTTTCCAGGCAACTGCCGAAAGAACAAACAGCAAAAGTTCGCGAATGCCAAAGGGAAGGTGAAACATTTTCTGAAGACTCGGAAAACCGGAAATAACAGCAGGGTCAAGAAAAACTGCTCCAATAACGAAAGCAAGTATGAACAAGCATTTGGCTCCAACAACACTCACTCCAACCCCTGTTTCCGGAGCTTTGCTCTCTCCCTTTCCCGCCCTGATATCAAAAGCAATAAACAACAACAGTAGAGTAACAAGAGTAAAAAGCCAGGGAATCCATAATTTTGAGAGTACCCAGAAAAACGGGACACCTTTCAGGAAACCCAAAAAAAGAGGCGGATCACCTATCGGGGTAAGTGCCCCGCCAATATTACTGACAATAAAAATAAAAAAAACAATATGAAATGGCTTGATTCGTCCTTCATTAATCCGCAGATAGGGACGTATGAGCAACATGGACGCACCGGTTGTACCTATAAAATTGGATATGAGGGCGCCGAACAAAAGCAGGGCTCCGTTGATGAGCGGAGTTCCCCTTTTATGAATTCTGACAAGAATTCCGCCGGACGTTACAAAAAGCGCGGTAATAAGCGCAAGAAACGAAATATACTCTTCAAGCGTATGCAGCAGGATGCGGGAACCATGTTCGATGACGAAACTATAATAGAGTGCAACAACTCCCCCAAGCCCAATGGATATTTTCGAGTAGTGCTCTTCCCAGAAACGATGATAGAGTAACGGACCTGTAGCAATCATTAAAAGAAGCAGCAGAAAAGGCACAACCAGCCATATTGGAGGAAGGTGATGGGGTGACTGAAACATAAAAACGGCAGACCCCGCTGCCGTTTCTACATCCACCAAAACTGGTAATGCATTACTCATACCGCCTTATCACTCACCTTCAAAGTCTGTAAGCGAATAAACATTGTATCCTTTTTCAAGAAGTTTTCTTTCCCCTCCGATATCAGGCAGGTTGACAATGAATGCCATCTCGGAAACAATACCCCCGACCTTTTCAACCAATGCTGCTGCTGCAAGAGCTGTACCTCCAGTGGCAAGCAGATCATCGACGAGCAGAACCTTTTGACCCGCCTCAAGTGCATCGACATGAATCTCTATCGTGTCGCTCCCATACTCAAGCTGGTATTCCTGCGATACAACTTCAGCTGGCAATTTTCCTGGCTTTCTGACAGGGACAAACCCCTTGCCAAGCGTGTATGCCAATGCTCCTCCAATAATAAATCCTCGCGCCTCAATACCAACAATAACGTCAAAATCCATGCCATCCTGAAGGTAATGCTGCGTCAAACTATCAATAGCCAGCCTGAACCCTACCGGATCCTTGATGAGGGTGGTAATATCACGAAAAAGGATCCCTTTTTTCGGATAGTCGGGAATCGAACGAATGCGAGATTTAATAGGCATGGATTGCAATGATTTTAGTTAATAGTACTGAGGAGAAGAGAATACCAGCAATCAAGATAGTACTCTCCCTTTCAAATTCAAATCATCGTCCAAAGACTCGATGAAAACATGCAATTCATTTCCTGCCATTGTTTGATTCAGCTCGCTGTCGGCTCTCTCAACCAAAACCCTGAGATAGTTCCTTGTATAGCCGCTGCATTGCTGAATACCCTTTCGTAACGGCCCGGATCCCTCAAAAAGAACGATACACTCTTTGCCCATATAGCGGGACTTAAAATCAGCCTCCTTTTTGCGACCAAGTCCGACCAACTCGCTGTAGCGCCGAGCGATCTCTTGCGGCGCAACAGTCTTCCGCTCCCGATTATCGATCTGTCTGGCAAGAGTCGTTCCAGGGCGTACGGAACAACTGAATACATGAAGATATGCAAGAGGAAGCTCTTCAATAAACCGATACATCCGGCAGAAATCTTCCTCAGTTTCACCCGGATAGCCAACCATCACATCAGCTCCGATGGCGCACTCGGCAATGCGCTCAACCAACTGTTGCACTCTCGCCCGATAGAGTGATGTATCATAACGGCGACGCATGGCCCTGAGAATGGCGTCCGAACCGCTTTGAAGAGGAATATGAAAATGCGGGACAATTTTTTTCGATTCCGCTACTAAAGAAATCAGCTCACAATTGACAATATCCAGCTCTATCGAACTGATACGGATGCGGCTGACATTAACCTCTTCAAGCTGGCGCAAAAGATCGCAAAGTTTCTGGCCATCACAACGGTAATCACCTATATTGACTCCGGTAAGCACAATTTCACGATATCCGGATGACACCAAAAGACGAGCTCGCTCAACAATCTGCTCTGCAGGTAACGATCGCGACTTTCCCCTCACCACAGGAATCACACAATACGCACACCCGTAATCACAGCCATCCTGTATTTTTAAAAATGCGCGAGTTCTATCCGCACCCAAAGCTGCAGGCAATGAATATCCCGGATAAATATCTTTAAACGTGCAAGAAGGTGTAACTTTGACAAAAACTGGTAATATCGTTCCGCCAATGTTATTGTTATACCAGTTTATGTCAAATTTATCGTTGCTGCCAAGAATTATATCAATTCCAGGTATTTCTGAAAGTGCCTGTGGATTCAACTGAGAATAACAGCCGATAACCGCTATCCGGCTGGCAGGATTTTTTCTTATAATTCCTCTTATTTTTTGACGACATTTTTTTTCCGCCTGTTTCGTTACTGCACAGGTATGAATAATAATAAGATCAGCACCGTCATCAATCGTTGATAGTTGCCATCCCTGTTTACATAAATCATCAAGTATAGTTGAAGTTTCAGCATAATTAAGTTTACATCCAAGAGTTACTGCTGCAACTCGTTTAATTGCATGATCGTTCATATCGCTATTTTTCCTGCATTGTCATACTTTGAAAACACTTTTTTATATATTTTATAATAAATAAAGATTATCGAAAGCATCGAACAAATATCACCTTGCAGAGACAATGATATTATCTTATATTTAAAACGAGTAAATAGTGTGACTAAATTATCAAATATAATAAACTATGAGTGCCATAAGAAAAGACATTGGGTCGCCTGACAAATATGACCTTTTTATTCAGAAGATCGATTATTTCCAATCACTTGTTGAAGAAAAAAAGAACCTGCAGGAAAAAATCAGCGAGATCAGAACTGAGTTCAACGAAAAAATCAGGCCTCTTGAAGATGAACTTTCAACCATCATAAGAAAGCTTGAAACAAATCTTTCAAAACTTGAGGGATCTGCACCTGTACAATCCAGCAGCCCAAAATTTGGGCGTGGTGAGCTTGGAGCATCTATCAAAGATTTACTCCGCTCAAATCCGGAAAAAACTTTTAAACCAAGAGATATCGCTGAGGTGCTGAATACAAAAGGTACAGCCGTCAGTCTCTGGTTCAACAAATACGGACTGGCTGACTCTGAAATCGAACGCATTCCGGCAGGTAAAGAGGGAAAGCGCTTTGTTTACAAAATAAAGTAATTCCTTGCATCAACATCCAGGAATAACAAAAATGAAAGCGCATTAAGGTGCGCTTTTTTTTCTTAAATCCAATCTTCCGTGATACCCAAGACTTCTCTTGTTACTGCTAAAATTAAGTGCCAGTCCCACCATAATCATATTTCCGACCAGAGAGGAGCCACCATAAGAAACAAATGGGAGAGGAACTCCAATAACTGGAATAAGACCGATAGTCATCCCAATATTGATCACAACATGAATAAAAAGAAGAGATACGAATCCTCCAAGTGTCAGCTCAACAAATTTGTTTTTGATTGAAAAGATTGTCCATATTAATCTTAGAATCAACACAAGATAGAGTGCCAGCAAAAGTGATGCACCAATAAAACCAAGTTCTTCGGCTATAACACAAAAAATGAAATCCGTCCACTGAGCAGGAATAAAACGCAGTTGCGTCTGTGTCCCCTGAAGAAATCCTTTACCGAACAAACCACCAGAACTTATTGCTATTTTTGCTTGAAGTGCATTGTATCCTGCTCCCTGTGGATCAGACATTGGATCGATAAATGTCTGTATCCTTTTTATCTGATGAGGTTTAAGTATTTCATTAGCAAAGCGATGCATAAACAAACTTGCAGCAAGACCTGAGCCAATAACAAACAACTGATGGAGCTTAAATTTCTTTTGCTGAACAATCAGTATTACCATCAGAAGCAATGCTATACCAATAATTAAATAAATATTGAAAAATCCCGAAATCATGAGCATTAAGGGAAACACCATCAGCATAAGTATATAGATATCAAAACCTGCCATAATAAGCATAGTCGCCACAAATGGCAGAATGGTAAGCATTGTCCCCATATCCGGTTGCAGCATGATCAGCAATACAGGAATAAATGCAATAGCAAGGGCAATAAACAAATGCGGTATTGAACGAATATCCGTTTCATCATCGGAAAGAAATCTTGCCAGCGCAAGAATGGTCGTCATTTTGACGATTTCAGAAGGTTGAAAGCTGAAATAACCTATTTTCATCCAGCTTGTCTGGCCTGCAATTTTTTTCCCGAAAATCAGAACAGCTACAAGCAGCAGTACTCCTACAGCATAAAAGATATAGGCATGATCTTTGAGAATACGGGCATCATTGAAATAAATTAACACCATAACCACAATACCAATCATACACCATGAAAGCTGACGGTAAAACAGAGATGGGTCACCGGTGCCGTTGGTTGCGCTATAAACAGCCATAAGCCCCAAAACAATAAGCCCTGCAGTCGAAACCAGAAGCCACTGATCAAGTTTGCTTTGATTTTCCATTTCAGTATTTGATTTACCCTTTTTTCTTTATCATGGCAGGGTATAATTTAGTATAGTATCGTGTAAAGAAGTTGAACCTTTCAAAAAATATTTCATGGCAGCATCTCCTTTTTCCTGCGGTTTCGCAATTATCATCGGGCCGCCTAATGCAGGCAAGTCAACGCTGCTCAACGAGCTTCTCGACTTCAAGCTCTCCATTGTAACGCCTAAACCGCAAACCACGAGAAAAAAAATAACAGGAATATACCACGATAAAAACTGCCAGATTATTTTTCTCGATACACCAGGCATTATGAAGCCACAGCAAAAGCTTCATGAATCCATGCTCGGAGTTATTCGCGATACTCTTAAAGATGCAGATATTGTCATTGCCCTCCTTCCATATTCAGGCAAAAAAGATTTTGTGGACCGCGATTTTGCAGAAGAACTCTTCAGTGGCTGGCTGAAACCTGCAGGAAAGCCGATTATCGCCGTACTCAATAAATCCGACCTTGTCAGTGAAGAACGTCAACAACAGGCTGAAGAATTTGTCAGGAACACCTGGAACCCTGCCAGGGTAATCTCTGTTTCCGCATTGAAAGGCCAGAATCTTCCGCAACTTGTCGAAGCAATTCAGCCGTTTCTTCCGCTCAACGAGCCACTCTATCCTGAAGATACGCTCAGCACCGCACCTGAACGATTTTTTGTCAGTGAAATTATCCGTGAAAAAATATTTCTGCTCTATGGTCGAGAGGTTCCTTATTCTACTGAAGTAGTTGTTGACGAATTTCGGGAACAGCATGAAAATGACCCGACAAGAAAGGATCTTATCCGCTGCTCGGTCATCGTCGAACGTGAAACCCAAAAACAGATCGTTATCGGACACAAAGGGGCTGCTTTAAAAAAACTTGGCCAGACAGCAAGAAAAGATATTGAAGAGATGCTTGGACGACCGGTTTTTCTTGAGCTCTTTATAAAAGTCCGCCCGGATTGGCGAAAGAAAAACAACCTCCTGAAAAGTTACGGTTATTAATGAAAAAAGCCTTCCCTGATCAAGAGAAGGCTTTTTTCATTACCGTACAACAGAAGAGAGAAACTTATTTCACGCTCTCTGTTCGCCACTTTTTTTCTCAGCAGACTTGACTGGAGGTTCGAGCTCGGCAGTCGCCGCCTCAATCTCCTTTTTCTCATTTGGATGAGCTGTCAGGTATGCTTCAATCTCTTCCTTGCTCTTGTCCTTGAAATATTCAAGAGCAGAAAGAATAATGCGCTTGTTTTCCTTGTCAAACTCAATGACGCGCAAAGGGAGTTCATCACCAATCTTGAATGATGAATGGATATCCTTTACCCCACCCTGAAGCAGATGAGATACCGGAACAAAACCATCCACATCACCAGGAAGAATGACAATAACGCCCTTTTCGATGATCTGTGAAATCTGACCGGGAGTCTCGGAGCCTACTGCATATTTCTGTTCGAATTCATCCCATGGATCAGGATTGATCTGTTTGTGACCAAGAGCAATACGCCTTGCATGCACATCAAATTTGAGGACCTTCACTTCAAGTTCCTGATTCTTTTTAACCAGTTCACTTGGGTGCCGGATTTTCTTGGTCCAGGAAAGATCGGATATATGAACCAGTCCGTCGACACCGAGCTCAAGCTCAACAAAAACGCCAAAATCGGTAATATTACTGACTGTCCCTTTATGCAGAGAGTTCTCAATATATTTTTCAGAAAGCGCAATCCACGGATCCTCGTTCACACGCTTCATGGAAAGGGAAAGCTTGGTGTGATCCTTGTCTATATTAAGGATGACACATTCAACCTCCTGTCCAAGAGTGACAAACTGACCTGGATGCTTTATATGTTGTGTCCAGCTCATCTCTGAAATATGAACAAGTCCCTCGATACCCTTTTCGATTTCAACAAAAGCGCCGTAATCGGTAATAGAGACAACTCGACCTTGAGCTTTCGAACCGACAGGATACTTGATCTCAATATTTTCCCAGGGATGAGACTCAAGCTGCTTCATGCCAAGCGAAACTCTCTTGCTGTTCTCGTCAAAGCCGACAACAACAACCTTGATCGGCTGGTCAAGATCAACAACCTCTGAAGGATGGTTGATTCTGCCCCAGGTAATGTCGGTGATGTGCACAAGACCATCCAGACCGCCAAGATCGACAAAGATACCGAAGTCGGTAATGTTTTTGACGGTACCTTCAAGCACCATGCCCACCTTGATATTGGCAAGCATCTCTTCACGACGGGCTGCGTATGCCTCTTCGAGAATAACTTTATGACTGACAACAATATTCTGGGTAACCGGATTGATTTTGACAACCCTGAAGTCCATGGTCTGGCCGACAAGTGCATCGAAATCACGAACCGGCTTGACATCAATCTGCGAACCCGGAAGGAAGGCTTCGACACCGGAAAGGGAGACCGTCATACCACCCTTGACACGATTGATAATCTTGCCATTGATAATGGTATCATTTTCAATTGAATCATAGATTTTGTCCCAGATTCTCAGGACATCAGCTTTCTTCTTTGAAAGAATAAGCTGCCCCATCTTGTCTTCGATATTTTCAAGATAGACTTCAACATCATCGCCTACCTGCACCTCATCTTCAGCTCTGAATTCAAGCAGGGAAACAATACCTTCCGACTTGAAGCCGACATCGATGGTTACATCCTTGTTGGATATAGAAACAATCCTGCCCTTGATAATCTCATCTTCGGTAATTTCATTGAGGGTGCTTGAATAAAGCTTCTCCATCAATGCAAGCTCTGCGGGCTCGTAATGCGCAAAAAATTTGAGTTTTTTTCTTGCCGGCCGTTCCTTGACCTTTTTTTCCTGTGCCTGTGTAAATGCTTCTGCCATTAAGTTTTTTCCTTCCTCTCTTGTAAGTTAGCCTGCCTGCCGCGAGAGATATCGGCATGCGGTTTTAGGGTTAATGAAAAAAAATTGCGCCCTGCCGAAATTTCTTTAACGGCAATCATTCTCTATCTGCAATGCAAGATTGCATACTCTCTCCACCTGCTGCTCAATCGTCAAATCTGAAGTATCAATTTCATAAGCATCGGGATGTTTTTTTAACGGTGCATGTTCCCGTTCGGCGTCATCACGATCCCTTCTCCTGATCTCCTCTTCAAGAACATCAAGATCCGGCAGCTCGCTGCCTTCGGCTGACTTTGCAATCAGTTCGGCATACCGACGTCTTGCTCTTTCACGGGCATCAGCCACAAGAAAGATTTTCAGTTCAGCATCCGGAAATACCACGGTACCAATATCACGTCCATCCATGACAACGCAACCCTGCCTTCCAAGCTCCTGCTGCATCTCCTTGAGCCGGTCGCGAACTGGTTTGAGGGAGCTGATAAAACTCACTTCCCGGCTCACCCGGTTATCCCTGATCTCAGCAGTAACATCTATGCCGTCGAGAAAAACGCGATCACCGTCGAAACCTATGGCAAGAGCATCAAGTAGACTGGAAACACTCTCGGAAGAGCGTCGTAACCCATCCAGAACCCCCTTCTGCAATGCCTTGAGTGTTACAGACCGATACATGGCACCGGTATCAATATAGGTGTAACCGAGCTGCTGAGCCACTTTTCTGGCTGTTGTACTTTTTCCGGATGCCGCTGGCCCGTCAAGAGCAATAATGATAGGTTTTTTCCCGATTTCCTGTTTTACACGAATACCTCAATTAACCTGCTATTTTATAAAAAATATTTGCTTTTTCCAAACATATTGGTTACATGTTAAAACACTTGTTTATCAGGAAAGCTCATTACAACATAACATTTATTTTATGTCACTTCGCTGCGGCATTGTGGGATTGCCAAACGTCGGAAAGTCCACACTTTTCAATGCCATTACGGCAAAACAGGCCGAAGCTGCCAATTACCCGTTCTGTACCATAGAACCGAATGTCGGTACTGTTCTGGTTCCTGACCACAGGATGCAGCAAATTGCAAATGTCGTAAAAACTCCGACACTTGTACCGGCAACCCTTGAAATTGTCGATATCGCCGGACTGGTCAAAGGTGCAAGCAAGGGCGAAGGTCTCGGCAACCAGTTCCTCTCACATATTCGGGAAGTCGACGCTATTGTCCATGTCGTACGATGTTTTGATGACGACAACATTATCCATGTTGAAGGAAGAATTGACCCTGCGGACGACATTGTTACTATTGAAACCGAGCTGATGCTGGCCGATCTGGACAGTATGGAGCGCCGGATTGAGAGACTCAGAAAAAACGCCAGAAAAGAAAAAGAGCTTCTGCTGCAGCTTGATGTTGCGGAAAAAATAATCAGCGGCCTCAGTGAAGGTATTCCTGTACGAAAAATTCTATCAACTGCCGAAGAGCAGGTTATTGCCCGACAGTTTTTTCTTCTCTCATCAAAACCTATTCTCTTTGCTGCCAATGTCGCGGAGTCCGATCTTCCGGATGGAAACAGTTATACAGAAAAAGTTGCGGAAATAGCCGCAGCATCCGGCGCAAAGATGCTGATCATCAGCGCAAAAACAGAGGCGGAGATCGCTGAATTGCCTGAATCGGAACGCCCTGAGTTTCTTGAAAGCCTCGGGCTTCATACCTCAGGTCTCGATCGATTGATTAAAACGGCTTATGACCTTCTTGGCCTCCAGACCTATTTTACTGCCGGAGAAAAAGAGGTTCATGCCTGGACAATCCGCAAGGGCGCTGCCGCTCCAGAAGCTGCAGGAGCAATTCATTCTGATTTTGAAAAAGGGTTTATCCGTGCGGAAGTCATGTTCTACCGTGACCTGATTGAGCTTGGTTCTGAACACAAGGTCAAAGAAGCTGGAAAGCTCCGCTCGGAAGGCAAAGAATACATTGTCAAGGATGGTGATGTGATTGTTTTCCGCTTTAATGTATGAACACTGAAAGTCCAATCGGTATTTTTGACTCCGGTATAGGAGGACTCACGGTTGTCAAGGCGATCCAGGCAGCTTTACCCTTTGAACGGATTATTTACTTCGGCGATACAGCGAGGGTTCCTTATGGCCCGAAGTCAGAGGTAACAATAAGAAAATATGCTGCTGACGATACCGCCATTCTCATGCGATATCAGCCTAAAGTGATTATTGTTGCCTGTAATACTGTTTCGGCGCTTGCCCTTGATATCGTTGAAAAATCTTGTGGTAATATTCCGGTCATTGGAGTTCTAAAATCCGGGGCCAAACTGGCCGTGCAGGTCACAAGAAACAACCGTATCGGCGTTATCGGCACCCAGGCAACCGTCGGTTCAAATGCTTATGCCCGGGCAATTAACATGCTCAACCCCGACATTGAGGTCATCTCAAAGGCCTGTCCTCTTTTTGTTCCATTGGCCGAGGAGGGTTTTATCAACCATCACGCAACAAAACTTGTTGCCGAACATTATCTTGCAGAGATGAGGACGCAAGAGATTGATACACTGGTGCTTGGATGCACGCACTATCCGATTCTTCGCGACATCATCGAGGCGACCATTGGCAGTGGTATTCGTATTATTGATTCAGCAGAAGCTGTCGCACTGAGAACCCGGGAGCTGCTGCTTGAGTCCGGACAGCTCAATTGCTCTCAGAAAGCCTCCGTTCCGCATCTTTTAGTCAGCGATCTGCCTCAGAAATTCAGCATGCTCTATCAACTCTTCATGGGCTCAGAACTGCCCGATGTTGATCTGGTAGAGGTATAACGCTAACGTGTAGAGCATGAAAGTAAATCTTGACAGAACTTCATCAGGCTTCTGTATTGGAGTTCAGGGAACCATCAATGCCGCTGAAGAACAGCTCCAGGAGGTAGGAGGCTTATACTCGTTTGGCGATGTTGTCCATAACGAGGTCGAGGTGAAACGCCTGGAAAGACTTGGCCTGGTGACTGTTGATGAAGCGGCCTTCAAAGAGCTGAATAATGCCAAAGTACTGATCAGGGCACACGGTGAGCCGCCTTCCACATACAGAATTGCAGAAGAGAACAATCTGATGGTTACTGATACGACCTGCCCTGTCGTCTCCAGGTTGCAGCGCACAACAAGATTGCTCTTTGAGCTTGGTTACCAGATCATTATTTATGGAAAACATACCCATCCGGAGGTAATCGGCATTAACGGTCAGTGCAACAACCAGGCCGTTATTATCAAACATGCTGACCTCAGTGACACTGCTGAGATACAGGAGCTTGACCTAACTAAAAAATCGGCGCTTATCTCCCAGACCACGATGGATGTTCCGGGCTTTTATGAGCTGAAGGCTCATCTGGAAGCGCATTTTGCCCATGCTCTCTCCACAGAAACTGCTCCATGGATGGCAATCCGCGACATAGACATTACTGCAGAGATGACGGGGGTACGTTCCATGCCCAGGCATGTTTTCAAGGATACGATTTGCCGTCAGGTATCAAGCCGGAACCAGAAACTGCACGACTTCTCGCTTGCCAACGATGTTATCATTTTTGTGGCAGGGAAAAAGAGTTCAAATGGCCAGGTATTGTATAATATATGCAAAGCTGCTAATCCCGGAAGTTTTTTTATCGAAGATATTAATGAGATTCAGGAGGTATGGTTTAACGGCAGTAATGGCAAGTCGATTGACAATGTCGGCGTCTGCGGCGCCACCTCCACACCCATGTGGCATCTTGAAAAAGTAGCTCTCTTTCTTGAACAGAATTTCGCCGAGAAACACCCTTCACAGCACAGCGAATGAAGCAACTCTTACTGACCATCAACCGGCAGACGGTTACGGCAGCGCCCGGAACATCAATTCTTGACGCTGCAACTGCTGCGGGCATCGTTATTCCTACTCTCTGCTTTCACAAGTCTCTTGAGGAGACCGGGTCATGCTGGATGTGCATTGTCGAGATCAAGGGAAAAAACCGCTTTGTTCCGGCATGTGATACTCTGGTATCGGAGGGAATGGTCATCGAAACCGAGAATGAGGAACTCAACGCCATGAGGCGTCAAAGTCTTGAGAGAATCATCCAGGAGCATGGCGGCGACTGCTTTGGACCCTGTGAAATTACTTGTCCTGCAGGCTGCAATATTCCCGATTTTGTTGCGGCAATTGCAAGCCATGACGATGCGCGGGCCATAGAGATCATCAAGCAAACCATTCCTCTTCCCGGAATTCTCGGCAGAATCTGCCCGGCTCCCTGTGAAGATGAGTGCAGACGGCATGGCATTGATCAGCCAGTCTCTATCTGTGCGCTGAAGCGCTTTGCCTCTGACAGGGATGCTGAGCAAGCCAATCGCTTTATTCCTGCACTTGCTCAGAAAACAGGCAAAAAGGTCGCCATTGTCGGCTCAGGTCCAGCCGGTCTTACAGGGGCGTGGTTCCTGCTTTGTCACGGACATGAGGTGACAATACTTGAAGCCAGCGCAAAAGCTGGAGGGATGATGCGTTACGGTATTCCCCGCTTCAGGCTGCCGGATGCGGTTATAGAAAACGACCTGGCAACCCTGCTTGATATGGGACTGAAGTTCCGGTTCAACACTACTTTCGGTAAAGAGGTTACCCTTGAAACGCTTCATGGTAACTATGACGCCGTGTTTCTTGCGGTCGGTGCGCAAAAGGCGGCAACAATGAATATTGCTGGCGAAGAAACACCCGGTGTGACCACCGGCATTGAGTTTTTGCGGAAAGCGGCATCAGGCGAACAGCCTCATCCCGGAGAGCTGGTGGTGGTAACCGGTGGCGGCAACACCGCCATTGATGCTGCAAGAACAGCGCTTCGCCTTGGCGCCTCAACCGTCACGATTCTCTATCGCCGATCCAGAAAAGAGATGCCCGCAAACGCTTCCGAAATTCAGGAAGCTCTGGCAGAAGGTATTTCCCTCATTGAGTGGGCTGCGCCAACCGACATCAGGGCAATGAATGGCACGCTTGAAATAACAGCCATAACAATGCAGCCGGGAGCGTTCGACGCTTCTGGACGGAGAACGCCAGTGCCTGTTGAAGGATCGGAGTTTACTATAACCGCCAACACTATTATCTCGGCTATCGGCCAGCAGATCGACCACGCTGTGGCTCATGCGGCGGGAACAGGGGCTGGAAAGTACGGCGAACTTCTGGTCAATCCGGAAACCCTGCAATCAGACACCGCATGGCTTTTTGCCGGCGGGGATTGTGTCACAGGCACCGATACCGCCATTCGTGCTGTTGAACAGGGAAAACGGGCAGCTCATGCCATCAATCTCTTTTTACATGGCAAGATAGTTGCCACTTCGAAAGTTCCGTTTAATTCATCTTACGGTGCAAAAGACGAGGCACCCCAGGCTTTCTATCAGCAAAAACAACCTGCACCAAGAGTCGCTGTCCCGGAGCTGCCGCCATCTGAACGAAAGAGAAGCTTCAGCGAAGCGGTCACCGGCTATACGGAAGCTCTGGCCCGTGAAGAGGCCGCGCGATGCCTCCAATGCAAATGCAATGCCATCAACGACTGCCGTCTTCGGGAACTTGCCTCCCGTTATTTGCCCGTTCATGCCGCACAAAAACATGAACATCCCGGCTTTTACAAAGCCGAAAATGCCGATATCAGCATGGAGCGGGAAAAGTGCGTTGATTGCGGGATTTGCGTTCGTATGATCGAAGAACGCGACGGCGAACTTGATATTGCGGTCATGACGGAAAGCTGCCCGACCGGGGCGTTGTCAGCACCGGTTGGGAAATAAAAAGGTGGAGGCACAATTCCTGTCATGATGACTTTTCTTTCCAATACCACCTGGTGGCTTACACTGGCATTAGCGACGGCGGCCGCCACTCTTCCCTTGTTGCTGAAATCACTGCGGATGCTTTTCATCCTTCCGATTCTTGCGCTGTGGTTTGCCGCAGTCATCTCCATGGGAGTGAAGACAGGTATCCTTGCCGCTTTTATTGGAGGAGTAATCTCACTCCTGTGGGGTTTTCTGCTCATGATGACCTCACTGCTCTTTTCAGGCGTGCGACAGATGGCAAAAAAACGCTATGGCTGAGACATCAACAGATCTTGCCAGCTTAATCCGAAAAGAAGCTGCTCGGCTTGGGTTTGCAGCAACAGGCTTTTCCTCCTTGACACAGGAATCGCTTGCACTCCAGCGCTTTACTGCCATGATACAGGAAAAGCGGCATGGTGAGATGATCTATATGGAAAAGTGGATGGAGGAACGGGCAAATCCATCCCTGCTGCTCTCCGGTCTGCACACCATCATCTCCGTCGCCATAAGCTATAATTATACTCTGGCGTCTCGCGAAGGTCTCCCTAAAATCTCGAAGTATGGGCTCATTAATGACTACCATACTGTTGTCAGGGGCAAACTTGAAAAGCTTCTTGCCGCAATAAAGATACTTGCAGGCGAACCTCTCAGGGGACTGATAACGGTTGACAGCTCTCCCCTCCTCGAAAAAAACTGGGCTGAGAAGGCTGGAATTGGAAAAACAGGCAAAAACACTCTTCTGCAGGTGCCATCTGCAGGATCAAACATTGTTCTTGGAGAGATACTTCTCGATCGAGCTATACCCTCCTCAAAATTCACATTGCCAAATGTTTGTGGAAGTTGCAGCAAGTGCCTTGACCACTGCCCTACCGGCGCTTTGATTGAACCGAGAAAAATTGACGCCTCAAAGTGCATTTCCTACCTGACCGTTGAGCTGAAACGTGAATTTACCACTGAAGAGGCGGCAATGATCGGCGACTGGATGTTCGGATGCGACCTCTGTCAGGAGGTTTGCCCCAGTAACCAGCAGGCAGGCATCATGGCTGATCCAGCTTTTGAGTTACGAAATGAACTGGTGAATATTTCCACAGAGAAGATACTGAGCCTTACCAGATCAGGCTTCCGTGAACTGTTTTATGGAACACCCGTCTTCCGTATCGGGCTTCGCAGGCTGAAACGCAATGCCCTGGCGGTGGCGGAGAATCTGAAAAGATGTGACTTTCAGGATAAGAGCAAGTTGGGGTCACACCTGCCCCCCAACCTGCAAGGAAAAAGAGGTTATTATTGATTTACCAGCTTCATCATGTTTTCCGGATAACGTTCTCCGGCCGCAGCTCCTTTGGGAAGCGCCTCGATAATTTCGGCCATTTCATGTTCAGTGATGACGACTGAACCGGCAGCAACATTCTCCTCAAGATAGTTTCGACGTTTGGTACCGGGAATCGGCACAATGTCATCACCCTGTGCCATTACCCAGGCAAGAGCCAGTTGACCGGCAGTAATTCCTTTTCTGCCGGCAATGCCTTTGAGCCGTTCTACCAGTTCAAGGTTCTTTATAAAATTTTCGCCCTGAAAGCGTGGAGAGTTACGCCGGTAATCCTCGGCGGCGAAATCCTCAGGGCTTTTCAACTGCCCGGTAAGAAAACCTCGACCAAGTGGACTATAGGGGACAAAACCAATCCCAAGCTCTCGCAGCGCTGGCAAAATCTCATCTTCAGGATCGCGACTCCAGAGTGAGTATTCGCTCTGGAGCGCACTCACGGGGTGTACGGCATAAGCACGACGAATGGTCTGGACACCAGCCTCAGAGAGCCCGATGTAGCGTATCTTTCCAGCTTTGACAAGATCAGCCATGGCCCCGACAGTCTCTTCAATCGGTACTGCAGCATCCACACGGTGCTGATAGTAGAGGTCAATGTGATCAACTCCCAGCCGTTTCAATGAGCTGTCACAGGATGAACGGACATACTCCGGCCTCCCGCAGATACCGGTGACGGGCGCCCAGCCGCCATCGACCGATGGACTGCTGCGCATGATCCCAAACTTCGTTGCGACAATGACCTGGTTGCGCCGCCCCTTGATTGCCTTGCCGACAAGCTCTTCATTGGTAAACGGCCCGTACATATCTGAAGTATCAAGAAAGTTCACTCCCAGATCCAGCGCTCGGTGGATGGTGGCTATTGATTCAGCCTCATCGCGCTTGCCGTAAAAATCGGACATCCCCATGCAACCCAAACCCTGTGCCGATACAGTCAGTCCCTGTGTTCCAAGTTTTCTCTGCTCCATAGTTTCTCTCAATTTTCTTACAAAATCCTTGATGTTGTTCCTTATACCATAAAAAAATCGGGGCGCACCGCTTCTGTACAACCCCGATCTTATGTTATTTTCCGCACTCTATGTTAGTCGAAAAAATCTCCTTAATACCACCCTCAATGCTTGAAATGACGCATCCCGGTAAAGACCATGGCAAGGTTGTTGGCATCGGCGGCTTCAATGACATCATTGTCCCTGATAGAACCTCCCGGCTGAATGACTGCCGTGACTCCAGCCTCAGCCGCTGCAAGCAAGCCATCAGCAAAGGGGAAAAACGCATCTGAGGCCACAACTGATCCTCTCAGGTCAAGCCCGACTTCTGAGGCTTTCCAGCGCGCAATTTTTGAGGAGTCAACGCGCGACATCTGACCGGCTCCAACACCATACGTCTGGCGGTTTTTAACATAGAGAATGGTGTTCGATTTGATATGCTTGCAGATCTTCCAGGCAAACATCAGGTCGGCAATCTCCTCTGCGGTCGGTTGCCGTTTGGTGACAACGGTGAGATCCTCTTTTGCAACAATTTTGCTGTCGCGCTCCTGAACAAGCATTCCGAATGGTGTGGACTTGAACTCCCAGCCGCCTTTGGGGAGGGCACTCGTCTGCAGCACAAGCCTGCGATCTTTTTTCTTCATCAGCATCTCAAGCACACCATCCTCAAAGGCAGGAGCAATAAGAATTTCAGTAAAGATTTCATTGACCGCCTTTGCCGCTTCCATATCAAGAGGACGGTTAAAGGCGATAATGCCCCCAAAAGGAGCCTGGGTATCGGTTGAAAATGCCCTGCGGTAGGCGTCAGCAAGCGTAGAGGCCTGCGCGACGCCGCAAGGGTTGGTGTGTTTGACAATAACGACCGTCGGCTCCTCACCACGGAACTCCTCAATCAGGGTGACGGCTGCGGCAATGTCGAGCATGTTGTTGTAGGAGAGCTCCTTGCCATGCAGCTTTTCGAAAAAGTCACCAAAAGAGCGGGTTCCGTTCTCATCGGTCAGGCGGTAAAGCCCTGCGCTTTGATGCGGGTTCTCACCATAACGCATATCGAGCTCACGCTCAAGGCTTACCGTCATCCTGGTTGCCGCCTCAGACTGCGTTCCTCCGACAGCTCCAGCCAGATAAGAGGCAATGGCACGATCATAGCGGGAGGTGAGTTCAAACACCTTCAAAGCAAGAGAGAGACGGGTCGTCCGTTTGGTGGCACCGTTATTCTCCCTCATCTCCTGCAGCACCAGCGCATAATCGGCACTGTCGGTGACTACCGTTACCGATTCGTTATTCTTGGCCGCGCTCCGAAGCATAGAAGGACCTCCGATATCAATATTCTCTATGGCATCCTCAAACGTCACATCCGGTTTGGCTACGGTTGCCTCAAAGGGATAAAGGTTCACCACAACCAGATCAATAAAGCTGATACCATTTTCCATTGCCTGCTTCACATGATCGGCATTCTCCCGAACAGCAAGTAGTCCGCCATGAATCTTTGGATGAAGGGTTTTGACCCTTCCGTCCATGATTTCCGGAAATCCGGTGATAGTTGAGATGGAGGCTGCACTGACACCTGCGTCCTGAAGCGACTTCAGGGTACCACCTGTTGAAAAAATCTCAACCCCGAGGCGAGAGAGGTCCCGGCAAAAATCTACAATACCGGTTTTATCAGATACAGATACCAGTGCCCGCTTGATGACAGGATCAGACATTATGCAGAAAGTTAATTTATGGATTCGTTTCAGTGATTTTTCAATGCCGGAATCTAAGAAAAAACCACTGCGATATCAAGCCTTACCGGAGCCTCTTCGTAATATCGGGGTTCGATCAGGCAAGACGGCAAAAATGGATAAAGTCCACCACAGCATCGCACATCTGTGTCAGCCCAGGTTGTTCGATTGGATAATGACCAGCATGTTCAAGCATCACCACCTTCTTCGACACACGATTGACACGCTTGAGAAAAAGCTCACTGAGATGCAAGGGTGTCCAGCTATCTTTTTCGGGTTGGGTCAGTAAAATCGGACAGATATCAAAAGCTTCGGGTTCAACCACAGGTTTATACGTGGTGAGCGAGCTGAGAAACTTCATGGTGACCCATTTGCCCGCCGACGTTTTGTCTCTCAAACAAGCCTTGAGCGCCGCTTTATTGTTGACTAACGCCGACATTTTGCTCGCAAGGCTCATCGGCATACGAAGAGCTGCCAGGGGAGTTTTTGCGGCCAAATGGGTCAATGGCACCCCGATACGACTCATGAGGAAATTCAACGCAGTCTCATCGCGAACCTGTTGTTCTTGCTGATCGAGAAAGGTCATGCCCACGATGCCTTTGACTTTTTTATTGAGCGCAGCTACGTGCCAGGCAAGCATACCGCCTGCGCTGAGACCGTAAAGCACGATAGGTCTGCCATCTTTTTTGAGTTCAGCATCAATAAGGTCGCTGCCAGCCTGAACCCAATCGTTGTAGGTCACCAGCTCACCGGATGCAACCCGGGTCATGCCATACTCGGGCATGTCAATAGCTATGGTTTCAAAGCCACGCTTGAACAAGGGTCCGCCCAGGATGGTCGACATTTGCCGTCCGTTGGTGCCGACTCCATGAAACAGGATCACCTTCGTCTCTGACCGAGTATTACGAAAGCAGTCAAGGTGAACTTGATGTCCTCCCCATGGCCACCACTCTTCTGAAGGCTCATTATCCTGCTCAAGCTGAAATTCTTTGGGAAGAAAGCGTTGGATCTCCCGCCAATTCGATTGAGTTTTGTAGTTCATGGTAAACAGATCAATATCATGATATAACGGCTATAGTGTTTTAACCCGACCGTCCATGATTTCCGGAAACCCGGTGAAGGTTGAAATTGAGGCTGCACTCACACCTGCATTATTTTTTTACCGCCCTGGCAATAAATCCACCGATACCCATACATGAAAAGTTTTGCACCAGTGCAACGGCAAGACTTGCCAGTGAGAGCGGTATTTGCAGAATAATAGAGTTAATAATCAAGGTCGTAATGGCGACACCAAGAGCCACAACAACCAGATACTTCCATATCATGGACTTTTCGACTGATAAAGCCGACCAGAAAAAACCTGCAATGAGCACAATCGTCCCAATAAACAGCGCCATCAAAATAAGCGTTTCCGTACCTGCTCCCGTTGCACCTACAATAATACCCACAAGAAAACCAACAATATTGAGCAGAAACTGCAGGATACCGATATGCTTTATGGCTGAGCCGTAGTTGATTGCTCCAGCGACTGGCTTTGTCACCGGACTTGTGGCTGTTAATGCGGGTGTTGGCGAAGCTACAGCCCTTGCATCATCATGTGCATGGCTGGTTTCCATACGCTTTGCAACCAAGGTAAACACACCAGCAATAACTGCAGATAATACTGAACTTAAAAGTGCATCGGACATTTGAACTCTCCTTCGCCGTAATGGCAGCAATATGTTAATTGGACAGAAGAAATAACAGGTCAGGCTCAGCAAAGCATGACGGTTTCATCCCTCGCTTCCCAACAACTGTAAAAGATGAACAGCAAGTAATGCCCTTTCCCTGAGAGTAAGTCGTAATGCCTCTTTCTCAATTAATACTGTCTCCATTTTTCGCCACCTTTTTATATATAGTTTCAATACCATTCTTCAGAATCCGCTTGATTACGCATATTTAATCAATGGATCCTCAACTGTCATTGATTTTTCATAAAGCACTTCCGGCTCCAAATCCAGACATTCATAAGGATCAAAATTACCCTTTACATCCCAGGCCAATGTATTGTTAAAAACAGTACAGGTCTCTGCAAATATTTTCTTATCCTTTAATATCCTGAAAACACCGTGCTCAAGAATTTCCGTGGCATCATATAATCTGATTTCACCATGAGCAAAGTACAGATATACCTTATAATCATCGGTTGGGAGTACCTGAATAATGGTATGCATCATAGTACACCTTATTGTAATGGATTTATTTTTACCAACATTCCATGAGTTTCTGCAAGATTCCAATTATTTATCAACTCATCTTTATGCAATTCACACCAGGCAAGCACAAGCTTTAATTGTTTAAAAGGTAATACACCCTTCAATATCACAGAATTATTGACATCTTCTTCTGCGCGGAATCCATTGTATTCAGCATGAAAATGTGGAGGATTGTTCTCCTGCCAATACATATAAATTTTTATGCCAAAAAACTCACATATTAACGGCATAAGTACCTCTCTTTGTAGGGAACCTCTAAAAAGTAATAAGGAAAAGATAAGGCTTACTGAAAAGGTACGGATAATTCCACCAATAATAAGGAAAACGAGAACGGAGATGAGAGAATCGAGAAAACATCACGCAAGAAAACCCGGAACAGCTTGGAAATGGATCAAACTTATAATAAAATAAATTAATAAGATTATCACCATAATGACTAGCCACAACAGCCGCATCGCCGTTTTCTGCTCCGGTAACGGCAGCAATTTCAAGGCGCTTTTTGAGGTGATCAGGAACAAACAACTCCCTGCGGAAATTGTCCTCTGCATTTCGAACCGAAGCCAGTGTGGAGCCATGGAATTTGCGCAGCAGAACGGTATAACAACGCTTCATATCACCGAGAAACAGTTTTCCTCTTTTGATGAGTTTGCCTGTGCGATGGTTGAAGGCCTGAAAAAACATCAGATCGATATCATTCTTCTGGCGGGCTATATGCGCAAGGTACCGGATGCTGTTGTGGCCGCATTTCCTGACAGAATGCTCAACATCCATCCTGCTCTTCTGCCGAAATTCGGTGGTGAGGGAATGTATGGGATTCATGTTCATACCGCTGTGCTTGAGGCTGGTGAAACTGAAACGGGAGCAACGGTGCATTTTGTCAATGAGGAGTATGACAAGGGAGAGATTCTGCTTCAGCGAACTGTCCCGGTCTTGCCGGATGATACCCCGGAGACTCTTGCCGCAAGGGTGCTGGAATGCGAACACAGGCTTTATCCTGATGCCCTGGAGAAGCTGCTGACCTTACGGAGATCATGAGCGCCGACACTCTCACGATCAGCGAAATTTTTCACTCCATTCAGGGAGAGGGCTCCTTTGCTGGCTGGCCCTGCACCTTTATTCGGCTTGCGGGCTGCGGCCACGGATGCGCGGGTTGCGATACCGGTTATGCTGAAGATGAGGGAGTCGATCTTGAGAGAGAGGAGATTATTCAGAGGGCGCTCACCTTTCAGGCTCCCTTTATTGAAATCACCGGTGGAGAACCTCTGCTTCAGCCAGCAGTTTACCCGCTGATGAAGCTGCTCTGTGATCGTGATCAAAAGGTACTGCTTGAAACAGGAGGATTTATCTCTGTCGAAAAGGTGGACAAACGGGTCCATAAAATCATCGACCTCAAACCGCCATCTTCTGGCGTAGCCCAACAGAACAATCCCGATAACATCCGTCTTGCACTTGAAGCGGAACTTCCACACCGCCACACCTTTGAATTCAAAATTGTCATTGCCGGAAAGGAGGATTATGAGTGGGCAACCTCCCTTCTTCATGAACATCGACTGACCGACTCTTTCACCGTCATGATGGGAGTGGCATTCGGCAAACTTGATCCTGCCGAACTTGCAGAATGGATGCTGCGCGACCAGCTCCGTGCAAGATTCCAGCTCCAGCTCCATAAATACCTCTGGAACCCCTCAAGAAGAGGCGTATAGTTTGGCTTTGCCCCCTCTACTCCTTACCTTTCCCCTGTCTGTTTACTTTTTTGTTCATTATCTCGTGTCCATTGTCAACACACAACTGTCAACTCTCAATCGTCGTTCCGCTCTTCAATGAACGGGAATCGCTTCCTGAGCTGCTTGAGCAACTCTCTGCCGCCATGAGCGAAAAGGAGTTGCACGCTCTCTTTCAGGAGCCGTTTGAGTACGAAATTATCATGGTTGACGATGGCTCCACCGATGACTCGTCTACCCTGATCAGCAGCATGATTCTGTCAAGGCCGGAGCTTCGCCTCATCTCCTTTCAGAGAAACTTCGGAAAAACCGCTGCGCTCTCTGCAGGATTCATGGCCGCCACCGGTGACTACATTTGCACCATCGACGCTGACCTGCAGGATGAACCATTTGCCATAAAGGAGATGATCAAAAAGCTGCAGGAAGGGTATGATCTGGTCAGTGGATGGAAGCAGCATCGCAAGGATCCGCTCTCCAAAACCATACCATCAAAGCTTTTCAATCGAGTGACCCGTCTTTTTACCGGCATCACTCTTCACGATTTCAACTGCGGCCTGAAGGTGTACCGGAACGAGGTGACCCGACGACTTGAACTGAATGGAGATATGCACCGCTACATTCCGGTACTCGCCCAGTGGATGGGGTTCAGGATTTCCGAACTGCCGGTTACACACCATCCAAGAAAATTCGGCAGCACCAAATATGGTTCATCAAGGTTTTTTTCAGGGCTTTTTGATTTTCTTTCGGTGCTCTTCATCACGCGCTATCTTCGCCGCCCGATGCACTTTTTTGGCATGGCTGGCCTCACAAGCTTTCTTTTCGGCTTTCTCATCAGCCTCTATGTCACCCTCGATAAAATTCTGCTTCATAAACCGGTGAGCAACCGTCCGATTCTTTTTCTCGGCATCCTGCTGCTTATTCTTGGCGTACAGCTTTTTTCGACTGGCCTGCTTGGAGAACTGCTTTCAACATCATCATCCAGAGGGAGCGCTTTTACCATTCGTAAAACGGTGAATCTCACCGCTGAACAGGCAAAAAATTTCAAAACAACCGATTAATTTAAATCCTTTTATGAAACGGGTTGGAGCACATGTCAGTACTGGCGGAGGTGTCGAGAATGCTCCGCTTCATGCAACAGGTATCGGAGCAAAAGCATTCGCCCTCTTTACCAAAAATCAGCGCCAGTGGAGAGCCCCGAAACTTTTGACCTCCTCAATTGACGCCTTCAAAAAAAATTGCAATGATGGCGGTTTCAAACCTGAACACATTCTGCCCCACGACAGTTATCTCATCAATCTCGGAAGTCCCGACCCCGACAAGCTCCAGCGTGCGCGAGAGGCTTTTATCGAAGAGATGCAGCGCGTCGAAGAGCTTGGATTGCTCATGCTGAACTTTCATCCGGGAAGCCATCTGAAGGAGATTGATGAGACTCAATGCCTGAAGCTTATTGCTGAGTCAATCAATATGGCGCTTGATGCAACAAAAGGGGTGACTGCCGTCATTGAAAACACAGCGGGTCAGGGTACCAATCTTGGCCACCGGTTTGAACAACTTGCCTCGCTGGTCGATCAGGTTGCCGATAAAACACGGGTTGGGGTATGCCTCGACACCTGCCACCTCTTCGCCAGCGGTTACGACTTGCAGACCACCGAAGCAGCAGAGTTCACCTTCAGTGAGTTTGACCGGATTGTCGGACTCAAATACCTGCGGGGAATGCATCTCAACGATGCGATGCAAGCTCTGGGCAGCCGGGTTGACCGCCATGCAAGCATCGGGAAAGGAACAATCGGGATGGAGGTCTTCTCCTGCATCATGAATACCCCGGCCTTTGAAGAGATTCCGCTGATCCTTGAAACACCTGACTCCGATGCCTGGAGTTCAGAGATCAGCCTTCTCTACGCTCTTGAACAATAAAATCGGCTATCGTTTTGAAACAACCCGGAGATATTTGCTCACGGACAAGGCACTGCCAAAAATACCCAGCAGAAGACCAAGGGCGACAATTGAGGGGTAAATCATAAGCGCAGAAGGCTGCATTACCTTATACACTTCCGGCTCATACATGAAGAGCAGTTGATCGAACAGCAGATAAACAGCCCCTGCAGCGAGCAGGCCGGAAAGCAGACCCTGAAGCGCCCCTTCAATAATATAGGGTGCACCAATAAACCAGCCCGTTGCTCCAACCAGACGCATGGTTCTGATCTTTTCCTGCCTTGAGTACATGGCAAGGCGTATGGTATAGCCTATCAGAACAACGGTGCCCGCTGAAATCAACACCCCAATACCACCAGTCAGTATGGTAAACAACCTTGCATTCTGCTCAATCTGACCGAGAAATGCCTGATTATAGCGTATATCAACATCTGGAATAATGTCACGTATTTTCGGAACAATCCGGGTCATGCTTTCAGCGTGAGCATAGTCAGGAAGAAACTTCAGCTTTATAGACCTTGGGAGGGGGTTGGAACCGAGAATCGTGACAATATTCTCGCCAAAATCGTGTGCAAAAATCCGTGCGGCTGCATCTTTCGAAACATAAGTGGCTTCCTGTACTCCCTGAAGCTTCTTGATCTGCCGTACCGCATCCATCGCCTGAGATTCAGCGACCGATTCGCCGAGAAAAACCTCAAGCTCTACCCTGCTCCGAAGCTCCTGGATGACATCAAAAAAACTCAGCGAAACGGTACTGAAAAGGCCAAGCAGCACAAGAGCAAAAAAACTTATCGTAACGGTAATGGCTGCCGGTAATTTCGCCCTTCCAATACTTGAAAATCCTTCCTTGACAACAAACAAAAGTGACATAACAGCTTATTTTGCATTAATAACAGGTTCCAATCAAAAGAATCAATAAAACAAGTTGCAAAAACAAGTTTTTTTTCTTTTAATTAGAACAACATAAGGGGCTATAGCTCAGTTGGTAGAGCATTTGCATGGCATGCAAAGGGTCAGGAGTTCGAGTCTCCTTAGCTCCACAGAAAGAACAAAAAAGCGCAGTCATCGACTGGGCTTTTTTTGTTTCGGCCGCTCCGTATCGGCACACACTCTTCATGACTTTTTTCTGCCAACCTTTGCAATCAAAAAAATCAGGCCGACAATCAGTGATGCAGCGATACCTGCTGCAACATTAAACGCTCCGGCAAGCAAAACAACCGGAAGAGTAAAGGCCACCATAACACCAAGAAACCCCGAGCTTGCAAGAAAGGTCAACGCGGTGAGACCAGTAAAGAAAAAACTGGTAGCAAGACTTCCGGCAAAAGAGACAAAGATCTTCTCACCCTTCCCTTCAGAAATATTTTGCCACCGTTGTACCTGTTTCGTACTGCCCGGATCAAGCATCCCTCTGACAAACATGGCAAAAAGGGCAAAGACGATCAACACCACAATATGAATGCCGTACACACGCAACTGTTCACTTTGTGACGGACAGAAATAACCCTCTCCAAGCCTGATCGAGGCAAGATGCAACATGTAAATCGATGTCCAGTAAAAGAGCGTCCCCCAGAGCAGCGTTACCGATACCCATATCGCCACTCCCGGAGGAGCCGGAGTTTTTTTTGTCGTTGATATCATGTGTCTTATGATAAGTTGATTGAAGAGTCCCGATCGGTCATCTGCATCCAAAAGATAGATCCAATGTAACAAAAAGTCTGTTTTTTCTTTTTATCATTAACCTATAAGTGACCTGAAGATTGAATGATAAATAAACAACACTTTGGTGCACCTTGCTATTTATATCTGAACCAAGAATGAAAAACCGTGCTTTTGTGCTGCTTTTTGCCCTTGTGCAGCTTTTCATGATCAACTGTTCGGCGCCTCCAGTAAATCCCGTAGAGATTGTGCGAGCTTCATGGGAGCATTACAAACGCACCTTTATTCGGGCGGGTCGAGTCGTGCGTCCTGCAAACAATCTGGACACCGTCTCGGAAGGAGAGTCTTACGCTATGCTCCGGGCAGTGCTTATGGGAGATAGAACTACCTTTGATGACTGTCTCGCATGGAGTGAATCGGTGCTTTCACGTAAAAATTCGAATGGTGACAGACTGCTGGCATGGCATTTTGAAAACGGAGCAATCAGTGATACAACCGCAGCATCGGACGCCGATATCGATTATGCCTATAGCCTTGTTCTCGCTTACCGAAGATGGCATGATGATCGCTATATCAAGCTTGCCAGAGAGGTACTCAAAAGTATTCTCGACCATGAGACTGTTCTTGTCAATGGAAGGCTCTACCTTATTCCCTCAACGCTCATTGAAAGCAGAGCGGATAAACTTGTCGCCCAAAATCCATCATACTACGCTCCTTCCAATTTTAAAGTATTTTACGAGGTCAGTGGAGACCAGCGTTGGCTTGATCTTGCCGACACGACGTATCATCTGCTCGAAAAGCTGCTGGCGCTCTGCGGAGACAGGAAAGAGTCAGGCCTGGTACCCAACTGGTGCGCACTTGACCCGAATGAAAAGATAATGATTCTGCCGGGCAAATCTCTGCTTTACGGATGGGATGCCTTAAGAGTACCGTTGAGAATAGCCGCAGATTATCATCTCAACAAAGATCCAAGGGCTCTCGCTGTGCTGCAGAAATTTTCCCGGTTTTTCGAAAATGAGTTTAAGCGGAACGGAAAAATTTTCACCGAATACTCCTGCGACAAACAGAGCCTGACGACGGATGAAAACCCGCTGTTCTATACGGCTGCTTA
This sequence comes from uncultured Chlorobiaceae bacterium, assembly GCA_903887845.1. Taxonomy (GTDB): domain Bacteria; phylum Bacteroidota; class Chlorobiia; order Chlorobiales; family Chlorobiaceae; genus Chlorobium. Next base: position 49,032 of record CAISRC010000091.1, on the reverse strand, counting down.
TGCTGCAACAGAAGCAGCAGGTTCTTCTATCGCTCCCGACCTGCTGAACCGGCAGAGAAAGTCTGTCCAGCTGAATAAAAAAGAGTGTTATTATATCGAACCTGACGACTATTACGCCAATAGTCTTGCGTGGTTAGCTGAATATTACCAGCTCTCAAAAGCACAGCGTACGCCATGAACAAAAACTACTGGCAGGCATATTCTGAGTCAGAAAATCATCGGTGAGAGAGTGCATGATTATTTTCAATTTGCCGTTTGAATTAGTTATGTTCACTTGTGTTGTTGGAGCGTTTGCTGAACTTTAAACATACCATTGCTTATGTGTGGGGTTTTCGGTGTTTTTAATTCTAAAACTCCCGCGGAAGATACCTTCTATGGACTGTACTCACTTCAGCACAGAGGACAGGAAGCCGCCGGTATCGTCGTAGCAGAATATAACAAGGTCAAAAAGAGAACTCTCTTCAAACAGCATAAAGGCATGGGTCTTGTCGCTGAGGTGTTCAGAGATGAAACTGTTTTTGAAACTCTTGGAGGTTATGCGGCGATCGGTCATAACCGTTATTCGACAACAGGCTCCTCCTCATCCACCAGCAATATTCAGCCGTTTTCCCTGACCTACCGCTCTGGAAGTCTGGCAATTGCCCATAACGGCAACCTGACCAACTCCCGTGCCCTGCGACGCGAACTGACTGAGCTTGGCGTTATCTTTCAGGCCTCTTCAGATACAGAGATAATTCCCCATCTGGCCGCAAGAAGCCGTGAAAAAGAGCCTATACACCAGCTTTATGAAGCGTTATTACAGGTAAAGGGTGCGTACTCAATGGTGCTTCTGGCCAACAACCAGATGATCGCCGCCAGAGACCCCTACGGATTTAGGCCACTCGCTCTCGGCAAGAAGGTCGATCCGCTCACCGGAGAGCTCGCCTATATTGTTGCCAGTGAAACCTGCGCCTTCGACATTATTCAGGCAGAATACATCCGGGATATAGAACCTGGTGAAATTCTTTTGATTGACCATCTCGCTGTGGCAAACGAAAAACCGACATCGCTTTTTTTGCCACGTTCAGAACGTAAAGCGCGATGTATTTTTGAGTATGTCTATTTTTCCCGTCCTGACAGTTTTATTTTTGGCCATTCCGTTGATAAAATCAGGCGAAATCTCGGTAAAAACCTTGCGCGAGAGTCTTCAATTGAGCATCAGCCCGGTGAAAAGGAGCTGACTGTCGTCAGCGTTCCAGACTCATCCAATACTGCCGCACTTGGTTTTGTTCGGGAAAGTCTCAAAATGGAAAGACCAGCAAGGTTCGAGCACGGCCTTATCCGTAATCACTATGTCGGAAGAACGTTTATACAGCCGGGCATTCACAGCCGCGACATAAAGGTGCGCTCCAAATACAATATTGTACGCGGCGTGCTTCAGGACAGACCGATCATTCTTGTTGATGACTCCATTGTCCGCGGTACAACCGCAAAAATGCTGATTAAACTGATCCGTGAGGCTGATCCAAAATCAATCCACCTCCACATCAGCTCTCCACCAATCACCAATCCCTGCTTTTATGGCATGGATTTCCCGACCAAGCGACAGTTGCTCACCCACATGTTCGACAATCTTGACAATGCCGGCGAAGAGATCGAAAAAATCAGGGAATATATCGGCGTTGATTCTTTGAAATACCTCTCCATGCAGGGGCTGATGAACAGTGTCCCGACGTTTGAGGATGAATCCTGCAGCTATTGTACCGCCTGTTTCAGTGGGGACTACCCGATTCAGGTTAACGACGCAACGACCGACAAAGAGGAAAACGACTGATATGCAAATGAATTAAGACAGGCGCATCTCTTTCTACTTTTTACCCTGCTTGAACTCGATTCGCACCGACGTATGCGGAACCGCTTCAAGTCTCTTTTTTGGAATAGGCTTGCCTGATTTTATACAGATCCCGTAAGTCTTGTTTCTGATCCTGTCAAGAGCCTGATCAATGTATGTGATGTATTTTTCGTCACGGGCGATAAACATGAAGCGCTGTTCGCGATCCATGGTATCAGTGCCATGATCGGCCATGTGCATGGAGTAGTTCGAATTAATAGAATCTTCCACGTTCTCGTCCGAAAGTGAAGAGCGCAAAATCTCCAGATCACGAAGCACCTCCTCACGTCTTTTCAGCAATAACTGTCTGAAATGTTCAAGTTCGTCATCGGTTAAATACGTTTTAGTCAGGACAGGCTCTTCCATAACCTCATTTTCTTTTTTGGACGCACTCTCATTTTTTTTCGCCATAATAAACCTTGTTTTCTTTATGCTAACAGAATTCAGTAAAAAAAGAGCGGTAAATAATACAATTAACGATCAGACTTTTCAAGTAATAACCTGCATATTTCACCATTGACCAGTTCTTCCTTTCCCCATGTGGCAGAAAGAGTGTCAAGTGTTTCAATGGCAAGAGTCGTCGCAAGTGTTTCTGACTTAATATAAGACTCATTAAGCTTAACCGCATCCAGCAGTTTTTCTGATCCCTGAAGAGAAAGCGAAATACGGTCCGTAATATCCAGACCGCTCTCTTTGCGAAGCGCCTGAATACGGCTGACCAGTTCACGCGCAAGCCCCTGCATCTCAAGCTCTTCGGTCATCTCTGTATCAAGAGCAACCATAATACCATTCGCTTCATCGGAGGCCACAAGCCACCCCTCAATATCCTCGTGCATAATCTCCACATCTTCACGTTCAAGATCGAACACCCTGCCGTCAAGTTCAAGCGCAAGTTGACCATCTTTTTCCAGAACCGCAATCTGTTTATGGCTCATGATCCTGATGGCTTCCGCAAGCGCTTTCATCTCTTTGCCAAAACGGGGGCCAAGGGTTTTGAAATTTGGCTTTACCTTCTTGCTGATGACCGAGCCCTCATCTTCGATGTACTCTATCTTGTGGACATTGATCTCTTCCATGATAATCTCACTGACCAGCCGATATTCTTCCCTTGCCGCAGCATCAGACACGGCGAGCAAAATACGTTTGAGCGGCTGACGAACCTTGATGGAGGCTTTTTCGCGCATGGTACGCACTAACGAAGTGATGATCTGCGCCTTTTTCATGCGTTGCTCAAGAGGCCTGTCAATAGCCGACAGGTCAGGCTTCGGAAAATCAGCAAGGTGAACAGACTTGCAGGATTCAAGCTGGCTGATGCCGTTCAGATTCAGGTACATCCGCTCTGCAAGAAAAGGAGTAAAAGGTGCCAGCAGCTTTGCCAGTGTCTCAAGAGAGCGATAAAGCGTCTGATAGGCCGCAATCTTGTCCGGCCCCATATCACTTTTCCAGAACCGCTTGCGTGACCGGCGTATATACCAGTTGGAAAGATCATCAATAGTAAAATCATTGATCAGCCTGACTGCACCGGTAAGGTCATATTGTTCCATACGCAGGTAAACACCCTCAATCAGGGTATTGAGGCAGGAGAGCACCCAGCGGTCCAGCTCCGAACGCTCCTGAACCGGAATTTCAGGCTCGGCAAAGGTAAAACCATCAACATTGGCGTAAAGCACAAAGAAATTATAGCTGTTGATGAATGCCCGGAAGAACTTGCGCTGCTCCTCTTCAATTTCATCGGTATTGAACGATTTCGGTCTCCAGGGCGGGCTGCTCACCATCAGATACCAGCGAAGCGCATCGGCACCGTAACGCTCCATGGTGATAAAAGGATCAACCATGTTGCCTTTTGACTTCGACATTTTCTGGCCGCTTTTATCGAGAATATGGCCGTTGACAATAAGGTTTTTATAGGCAGGCTTGTCAAAAATCAGCGTGGCAATGGCATGCAGCGTATAGAACCAGCCTCTGGTCTGATCAACCCCTTCAGCAATGAAATCAGCCGGAAAGGAGGCATCGAACACTGCACGATTCTCAAACGGATAGTGCAACTGGGCAAACGGCATGGAGCCGCTATCGAACCAGACATCAACCAGCTCGGGTGTCCGGTTGAACCGGCGACCATCTCTGATGAAATAGATGCTGTCCACAAATGGCTTGTGCAGATCAAGCTCCACCAGCCCCCTGTCGAGCGCCTCTCCAAGGAGAAGTCTCTCGCCACCAATATCAATGAATCCTTCTCGTAACTCGGCAACTGAACCTACGGCAAACATTTTTCCGGAAGAGGCATCATCACCGATGACAAAATCCTCTGAAACCCAAAGCGGCAGCGGTGAACCCCAGAACCGCTCGCGTGACAGCGCCCAGTCCTTGTTCTCTTCCAGCCAGTTGCCGAAACGTCCTGTACCAATCTCCGGAGGACACCAGTTGATGGTTTTGTTGAGTTCCACCATACGGGCGGCTATTGCCGTTGTCCTGATATACCAGGACTCCCGTGCATAATAGATGACTGGCACATCATAACGCCACGAATAGGGATAGGTGTGGGTAATGATCTCCTTGCGGTACAATTTTCCCGCATCCTTGAGCTGACGGATAATAAGTGGATCGGTATCCTTGAAAAACATGCCATCATAATCGCTTACTTCACCTGTAAAGCATCCGTTCCGGGCAACCGGCTGAAGCATCGGCAAATCATACTTTTTGGCAATTTCATAGTCATCAGCGCCGAAAGCCGGAGCAATGTGAACAATGCCGGTACCATCTTCGGTTGAGACAAATGTCCCGGCTGTAACGTACCAGCACTTTTTTTCAGGGTGCATATAGTTGAACAGCGGCTCATAGTCAAGCCCTTCAAGATCACGCCCTTTCAGTTCAGCAATAATCCTCCACAGTGATTCCCCCTCATCGTTCTTCTCAAGTAGCACCTGCATCCGTGATTTGGCAAGAATCATCACCTCGCCACTCTCAACATGAGAAACCTTGACGTAGTCAATATCTGAGCCGACACAAAGCGCCACATTGGAAATGAGTGTCCATGGTGTCGTCGTCCATACAAGCAAAGACTCTTCAGAGCCCCTGACTCTGAACTTTATATAAATGCTAGGGTCTTTCACCTCTTTGTACCCCAGAGCAAGCTCATGGGAACTGAGTACCGTTTCAGATTTCGGATCCTGTGGCACAATTTTATAGTCCTTGTAGATGAGCCCCTTGTCAAAAATTGTTTTCAGCGCCCACCAGACCGACTCGATATAGTCATTGGTGCAGGTGATATAGGGGTGGTCCATATCGACCCAGTACCCCATACGCTCGGTCAATTTTCCCCAGCCTTCACGATTATCGTCAATATGATGATAGACCAGCGCCCGTGCCTCGGCATTGAACTCGCCATCCCCATACTCAACGACCTGGGCTTTGTTCTTCAAGCCAAGCTTTTTCTCCACCGCAATCTCGACCGGCAAGCCATGGGTATCCCAACCGGCCTTCCGGGGAACACGGTACCCCTGCATCGTCTTGTAGCGACAGACAACATCCTTTATGGTACGGCTGAAAACATGGTGTACACCCGGCTTGCCGTTGACTGTCGGAGGCCCTTCATAAAACGAGTAGACCCTGTCGGCGGGCTTTTCTTCAAGGCTTTTGTGAAAAATCCCCTGCTCATTCCAGTAGGCCAAAACTTCCGCCTCGACGGCGCTGTAGGCCACACTGGAGGGATACTCAACAAATTTATTGTCCATAGTTCTTCAGAATCATTCAAACAGAAACAAGCAAAAAAGCCTGTGATTATAAAAAAAGTCAAGAGATAAAAACAAATATAAAACAGTACAGGCAAGCCTTTCAATAACCGAAAAGCTTGCCTGAAAACATGTATGAACAAAGCCTGAACGCCGAAGCCTTTCGAAGCTTACTTCTTGCCGCCAAGCGTAGAGTTGACACCTTCAAGAATTTGTTTTGCAACCACAGCAAGAGAATCAAGGGTCTGGGCAAGAATCTTGCTTACTGGTTCAAGCGTACTGTCAATAAGAGTGCCTACACCAACAAGGATCGTAGAAAAATCCCCTTTAACAAAATCACCTTGCTTCTGCTGATTTTGACCGGAAGTCTTCGTTTCTTCAGCCATATTACACTGCTGTTTAGGTTTGTCGCTACAATACTTTTGAAAGGTAATATATTTAATCAAGCTATCAAAGCAAAGCAGAAGATCCAGAGTACGGACCTTTTCTTTCTACTGTCGTCCATATCGATCATCGACCCGAACTATATCATCCTCTCCCAGATAACTGCCTGACTGTACCTCAATCAGTTCAAGCGGAGTTGTTCCGGTATTCTCCAGACGATGAAATGCTCCAACAGGAATATAGGTGGACTGATCCTCATTGAGAATGATGGTTTTGTCCTCAACAGTAACAAGTGCCGTTCCTCTCACAACAATCCAGTGTTCGGCACGGTGATGATGTTTTTGCAACGAAAGGGCTGCTCCAGGGTTCACCGTAATACGCTTTACCTTGAAACGCTCTGAAGCATCAACTGTTTCATACGTACCCCACGGCCTGCAAACCCGTCGGTGTGTCAAAACTTCATCCCGCTTATTCTTTTTAAGCTGTTCGACAAGCAGCTTGACATCCTGTACACATTCCCGTGAAGCCACAAGCACCGCATCAGATGTTTCAATAATAATATGCCCTTCAAGACCGACGGCTGTAACAAGACGACTTGCAGCATGAATATAACAGTTTTTTACGTCATACAGCAAGACATCACCCTTCTTTATGTTGCCGGCATCATCACGTTCCTGAACATCCCAGAGCGCAGACCATGAGCCCACATCATTCCAGCCTGCATTGAGAGGGACAAGAGCGGCTTTCGTGGTTTTTTCCATCACGGCATAGTCAATAGAGTCGGAAGGTGATGTACAAAAAGCCTCAGCATCAAGACGCAAAAAATCAAGATCTTCTATGGACTTCTCCAAAGCCTCACGACAAGCGGCAAGCATGGCTGGATTATGCGCTTCAAGCTCAAGAAGATAGGCCTCAGCCTTGAAAAGAAAAATCCCGCTGTTCCAAAAATAGTCACCAGATGCAAGATAGCGTTCCGCTGTTTCACTGTCTGGTTTCTCAACAAACTCAAGGACGGGATAGACCGTTTTTTCACCTTCCGTGCCGGAAGATACCCTGATATAACCATAGCCTGTTTCTGGAGAGTCCGCTACAATACCGAACGTCACCAGTTCACCCGCTTCGGCTGCTGATTTTCCCGCAGCTACCGCAGTGGCAAAGGCTGCGGTATCATGAATAACATGATCAGCAGGTAAAATCAGCATGACCGCACCCGGATATTTTTTGGTGATCAACAGTGCCGCAACAGCGGCAGCAGGCGCCGTATTGCGTCCTGATGGTTCAAGAATAATCTCTCCGATATCAGCCCCTGTTTCATGCAGTTGCTCAGCTACCAGAAACCGGTGACTCTCATTACAGACGCAATAAACCGACCCTTGATCCTCGATTGAGGCAAGGCGATACACTGTATCCTGAAGCATGGTATTTTCACCTGTAAGCGAGAGCAACTGCTTGGGATACAATGCCCGGGAAAGAGGCCAGAGCCGGGTTCCCGAACCTCCGCTTAGAATCACAGGAATAATCATGAAATGAAAATTATGTATTAAAGGGTGACATACTTTTCGTACATCTTCCAGGTTGAAGAAACAAGGGTATCGAGGTCACTGTATTTCGGCACCCACCCAAGCAACTCCAGCGCCTTGCCGGACGATGCCACAAGTTCTGCCGGGTCGCCTGCCCTTCTTGCAGCAACTTCCGCAGGAATTTTCCGACCGGTAATTGCCCGAGCCCTTTCAACCATTTCAATCACACTGACACCTTGCTGGCTGCCGAGATTCACCGTCAAACTCTTGTCGTGCTTCAGTATGTATTCAAAAGCGGTGACATGTGCGTCAGCAAGATCGCTTACATGAACGTAATCGCGAATGCCGCTTCCGTCCCGTGTCGGGTAATCATCTCCAAAAATGGAGATTTTCGATCGAATACCCGCAGCAGCCTCCATCACAAGAGGCAGCAGATTCCCGGGGTTCAACTCCAACCCCTTTACCCGTCCATGCACATCATACCCGGCAGCATTGAAATATCGGATTGCCGCATAACGCATCCCTTTCAGCCGGTCATACCACTCCAAAAGTCGCTCGATTTCAAGCTTTGTAAAACCGTAAAAATTTTCAGGGGTTGTGGGATGCAGTTCGTCAATGGGCAGATAGTGCGGACTTCCGTAAACAGCGGCAGATGAGGAAAAAATAATCGGCGATATACCGGCGGCAGAAGCGTAATTGAGAACGTTGATCGTACCAGAAATATTGGCGAGAGAGTATGCCGCCGGGTCCTGCATTGACTCGCCAGCAGCCTTCAGCGCGGCAAGGTGAACACATCCATCGTAACCGCCAGCCAAAACTGCCTGCAATTGTTCGGTTCGCATGATGTCGCCATGAACAAAGTGAGCCTCTTCAAAAAGATTTTCCCTGAAGCCAGTCTGCAAATTGTCGAACACCGTCACGTCGTATCCTTTGTCAAGAAAAGCTCTTGTAATATGGCTGCCAATATAGCCTGCGCCCCCGATAACCAGAATTCTCATAAAAAGATCCCCTCTCTAAAAGTAAATATTGTCACCTGACGCCATACATTTTTTCGTAATAATGCTGGTATCTGCCCGAGGTGACATTGTTGAGCCACTCACCATTTGTGAGATACCACTCAACCGTCAACTCAAGCCCTTTTTCAAAGGTTATTGAAGGAACCCAGCCAAGTTCGCGCTGTAACTTTGACGAATCGATGGCATAGCGAAGGTCGTGACCTGCCCTGTCTGTCACATAGGTAACCAGTTTTTCAGATTCTCCGGCTGCCCGATTGAGCTTTGCGTCCATAATACGGCAAAGCAACCTGATAAGGTCGATGTTACTCCATTCGTTGTGGCCACCGATATTGTATGTCTCGCCGGTTTGTCCCTTATGATAGATCAGATCAATCGCCTGGGCATGGTCAACAACCCAGAGCCAGTCACGAATATTCTCTCCTTTGCCATAGACGGGAAGCGGTTTCTTGTGAAGAATATTGTTAATGAAAAGAGGAATAAGCTTTTCGGGAAACTGAAACGATCCATAGTTGTTTGAACAGTTGCTGATCACTACGGGCATGCCGAAGGTGTCATGCCATGCCCTCGCAAAATGGTCCGAGGAGGCTTTCGATGCAGAGTAGGGGCTATGAGGATCGTAAGGTGTCTCTTCAGTGAACATCCCCTCCTTGCCAAGCGAACCATAGACCTCATCGGTTGAAATGTGATAGAACCTCTTGCCCACATAATCGGACTGCCAGGAGGCTTTGGCAGCATTGAGCAGATTGACCGTACCAAGCACATTGGTGACAACAAATGCTGTCGGGTTGGCAATCGAACGGTCAACATGCGACTCGGCCGCCAGGTGGATGACTCCGTCAAACTTGTGCTCTTCAAAGAGGCGCATCAGAAAATCGCCGTTGGTGATATCCCCTTTGACAAAGCGGTAATTCTTCCTGTGTTCAACATCACTGAGGTTTGCAAGGTTTCCGGCATACGTCAAACTGTCAAGGTTGGTAATGGTATAAGAGGGGTAGCGATTCAGAAAATGACGGACAACATGTGACCCGATAAAACCAGCTCCCCCTGTAATCAGAATATGCATTGACGGTAATGATTTGTTACAACTTTCCAAAAGTTAACAATATGTCGCCCCTGCGGGGCTTTTATCTCTCAACATTCAAGAAAAGAGTACCTTTCAGGTGTTACCTCTCACGCCACAGTCCCCGCCAAACGCTGAATCATGGCAGCCAGTGAGTCTCGCCAGTAGGGAATGTCGATCGCCCACTCCTTTTTAATCGACGACTTGTTCATGACACTGTACTGTGGTCGTGGAGCAACCTGGGGATACAGGGCGCTTTCGATCGGCAAAACCTTGCAGGGAAGTCCTGCAAGCTCCATAACCGCTCGTGCAAAATCGTACCAGGAAGCAACCCCTTCGTTGGAGTAATGGAAGGTTTCGCCATAGGAAGAACCCCTGTCATGCCGATCAATAATCGACATAATCGCTTTTGCCAGATCTGCCGCCCAGGTCGGTGTTCCAATCTGGTCAACCACAACATTCAGCTCGGGGCGTTCAGCACCAAGACGTAACATGGTTTTGACAAAATTAACGCCATACATGGAGTAAAGCCAGGATGTTCTGATAATAATATGCGAAGGGGCAATCTGACGGATACGCTCTTCGCCCTCCCATTTCGAGAGACCGTACACTCCAAGTGGCGCCACCGGATCACTCTCCCGGTAAGGGGTACTGGAGGTACCATCAAAAACATAGTCAGTAGAAAGATGCAGCAGCAGGGCATGACGCTCTTTAGCGCACACTGCAAGTACTGCAGGGCCATCCCGGTTCACTTTAAACGCCATTTCTGTATCTGTTTCAGCCTTGTCCACAGCCGTATATGCCGCGCAATTGACAATCACCTCTATGTCATGATCACGACAACGTGATTCAATCTGGTCGGGTCGGGTAATATCAAGCTCAGGAAGATCATAGAAAAAAAAACGGTGGTTGTCACAGAGAACCGACAACTCCTGCAATTCAGAACCAAGCTGACCTCTGCTGCCTGTAACAAGAATATTCAATTATAATGCCCCCGGATAAAGTTTTTCCTGTCTGAAATCGTCGTATTTAAAAATATCAACCGAACCAAACTGCGGTTGTATGGCATCTTTACCTGAAACACGGATCGCCTTTTCCGGAAGCCGCCAGTCAATACCGAGGGCGGGATCATTCCACAAAAGACCCGCATCGTGCGATGGTGTATAGTAATTGTCGCACTTGTAGGTAAAAACGGCTTCCGGAGAGAGCACCAGAAAGCCGTGAGCAAATCCTTTCGGTACCCACATCATATTTTTCCTTTCTGCATCAAGCACACAGGATACATGACGGCCATACCAGGGTGAACCAAGACGCAGATCAACGGCAATATCAAGCACAGATCCATAAACTACCCGAACCAGCTTCGACTGCGTAAATGGTGGCTTTTGAAAATGAAGACCACGAAGCACTCCGTAGCCTGACTTCGATTCATTATCCTGGACAAACGAAACTTCCCCGATGTGCTGGTTAACAATATCCTGCCGAAATGACTCAAAAAAATAGCCCCGATCGTCACCGAACACTTGCGGCTCAAAAATCAGGACATCAGGTATGGTTGAAACGATTACTCGCATAAAACAAAGGGGAAAAATATTGCATCACCAATCACGACAAGAACCTTTGAGAGGAAAAGCCGCCTGTTTTTTTAACATCCGAATTGAACTGCGCGTTACCGTTGAACCAACAACTGCTTCAGATACTGTCCGTAGTTGCTTTTCATCAATGGTTGGGATAACTGCAACAGCTCTTCGTCCGAGATCCAGCCATTTCGCCAGGCTATCTCTTCAGGACAGGCAATTTTCAGCCCCTGCCTTTTTTCCACGGTCTGTATAAAGTTACCTGCCTCCTGAAATGATTCATGCGTTCCGGTATCAAGCCAGGCAAACCCACGCCCCAGCATCGAGCACTTCAACTGCCCCTGCTGCAGATAGGCTTCGTTAACCGCTGTTATTTCAAGCTCTCCCCGAAGCGAGGGCATCACCTGTTTTGCAATCTCCACCACACTGTTGGGATAAAAATATAGACCGACAACAGCATAATTTGATTTCGGATTCTGAGGCTTCTCCTCTATGGAGAGTACATTTCCATCCGCATCAAGTTCAGCAACACCATAACGCTCCGGATCACTGACATAATAGCCAAATATCGTTGCCTTACGTTCTTTCTTTACCAATCCAACGGCAGCCTCAAGCATTGAGCTGAATGCGTAACCAAAAAAGATATTGTCGCCAAGAATAAGAGCAGCATCATCACTGCCAATAAATGCCTCGCCAAGGATAAACGCCTGGGCAAGTCCGTCGGGAGAGGGCTGCACAACGTAGGAGAGCGAAATACCCCAGTCACTGCCATCCCCAAGCAGCTTTATAAACATCGGCTGATCCTCAGGTGTGGTGATAACAAGAATATCCCTTATACCTGCAAGCATCAGCGTCGTCAGGGGATAATAGATCATGGGCTTGTCATACACTGGAAGGAGCTGTTTCGATATTCCCTTTGTAACCGGATAGAGTCTGGTACCAGAGCCTCCAGCCAGAATAATTCCTTTCATAACTTTTTTATTTTTATGGACATATCAGCCCACTGCATCACCATTAAAAAAAACAGGTTATTTAAAAATATCTGTTACTGAAGCAGGGCTGCCATCTCCAGACTCAAGCGCATACACTTGCGGGCAGCCTCAATGGCCAATCCACCCTGCTCTTCGGCAAAAAGCTCCCAGGGAAGCTGGTATAATGCCTCATCCCCATATTTTGTAAGCATTTTTTCGTGTGAATCATACTTCTCCAACTCTGGAAGAAGCTGTTCAATCAATGCCGCAGCCTCACTGCTGACGGTACCCTCCGACATCATTTGCGAAAGGTGCTTTCCCGGCTTGTGAGTCAGGGGGGAAACACCGAAGAGCATCAGTACGGCAAGACCAGCATGTTCAAGAACAAGTGTAGAACCTGAAACACACGACCGCCACCGTTTGAGAGAATAATCCTGCTCAGCTTCATTCAGAAACCCTTGAGCAAGTTCAAGACGGTACTCAACATTCTTGTCTGTTCCCATAACAACCTCCTTTAGTCGATTCCTGCATACGACTGGTTTTATATCATCATTTTAATGAAAAAATCTGAATCACCTTCAGTTCCTGTCGTCAAGCGACATCCCGGTTATTTTACCATCCGGAAACAACCCGGTCAAAAATCCCGTCGACAATCTGACCAAGGACAAATCGAATTGCCTCCTGCTGAGCGACAAAGTTTCCTGCCGGATAGTCGGCAAATCCGACAAATGGATGTGTAAACAGCACTGATTTTTTAACCTGATCTTCCATCGTAACCTGAACAACCATAGTAATACGATTCGTCTTGGCCCGCTCGGTTTTACTGGAAAGCTGTCCCGGAACGTCAGAAAAAGAGATAATCGCTCCTTCAAGCAGCGCATCGGCACGGGCCAAGGATGGCGTGAAGCGAAGCGGGCTTTGCGATTCTATTCTATCGACAAGGGCTCTGGCAAGTTCAGCCCGGAACTGCGCAATACCGGCTCCGGAACGATCGTCAAAAACAGGAATTGCAATAGTTTTCAGGTGCGCAGGCAGTGAGCCTCCTGTAAAGCTGTAACAGCCCTGAAGAATAGCCGAAAAAAGGAAAATAAGTATGGCTGTCGTTGTACCAGCTTTTCTCATGACGATACCCGGATTAATAGGTTCGACGGTCAATCCTGTTCATTATTTTACGGAAGGGATAGGTCAGGAGCAACCCTTTTTTCCTCCTTCCATTCAAGGCAGAAAGATAAATGCCTGTTTTAGAATCGCTCCAGCTTGAAGCAAGTTTTACTGCCAGCCTTGCGGCAACCGACGGAGGCTGAGCAAAAATATCAAGGATAGTATTGAACGTGGCTAACTGCCTTGAAAGTTCAATCGTAGGGTTGTCAGCACTGACCATACCGGTACGAACCAGCCCTGGATGCAGCAGCATGACAGAGATGCCCGTATGTCGATACTCTTCAGCAACTGCGTAGGTAAAACGGGCTATGGCTGCCTTGGTGGAACCGTAGGCGCTGATCCATGGAGTATTTGAGCCTTTGTCACTTCCGGATCCAGACATATTGATGACTTTTCCTTTTCTGTTTTCTCTGAGAAAATAGCTGATTGCAGCACGGCTCCCGTTATAGGTTCCTTTGAGATTGGTGTCAATGACCTTGCCCCATTCATCAGGATCACTCTCGGTAATACTCCTGAAAGGATCGGAAATCCCTGCATTATTAATAAAACAGTCAACCTTTCCGAATTTGCCTGTTGCCTCCAGGATAAGCTGTTCCATATCAGCCATGGAGACAACATTGCAGACACAACCATGTACTGTACCCGGCGGAAATTCCGCAACCGCAGCCTGAACATTGGCATAAGAGGAGGAGGTAATAACCACCTTTGCACCTTCACGTACAAACTCACGGGCTATAGCTTTACCTATCCCTCTGGTAGAACCGGTAATAACGGCAACCGTGTGGTCGAGCATACCCATGAAAACCTGCTATTTTCCGTTGGCCCCGTCAACCATCACCTGAAGTTCCGGTCGACCGACTGCATACGTTTCAAGAGCAATACCCTGCTCTATCGCTTCCCAAGCCTGACGGATGCTCGCCGCCCCGGCTTTTGGACCCATGGGATGACCAAAAATACCGCGACCAGGCACAAAGCCGAAATCAACACTACCGACTTTGCGGTATACACCTTCGAGCGTCAAGGCAGAATCGCTGCCGCCCGGAACCGGAAGTGAGCGCCGGAGATGACCGAACTCCTGCAAGCACTCCTGTATGTTCTCTTTGACCTCTTCTTCCGGCGTCATCATCCTGCTGCCGAATCCGGGCATGATGATGGAATCAAGCCCGACAAGGCGTTGCAGTTTGGTCATGACCCTTGAATGAACGCCATATTTTTCCATACGGCTGAACGCTGCAATAAACGGAAAATGGCCTATAAGCGGCACTTTCGTATGCCTGGCAAGCATTCTGACAGCGCTTAGTCCCACTGGAAGAGCATTGATCAGCAGGGCATTAGCTCCATTGCGTACAGCAATATCATGCTGTTCAATCAACCGGTCAACCTCATCAGTCACATTGGCGAGGTAAATCTTCGGCTCTCCGGTCTCCCGTTCCGCACTCACTCTTGCCTCTCCAAGTGCATGGGAACGCTCAATCAGAGTTGACCAGTCAACATCGGCCAGCATTTCATCATCTTTGGCAATATCTAACCCCCCGAGCCAGCTCTGACGGGCAATTTCAGCAAAATCGACGGGACTGAGACCGATATTAGGTTTAACAACACCGAAAAAAATCGGGCGGTGATAAGCATGAAGAATGTCGCGGATACCGTCAATCCCGAATTTCGGACCATCAAATGCGGTAAGGTAAGACTCCGGGAAACCGATATCAAGCAGTTTGACCACCGGAACTCCAGGAGTGAAAAAAGCTCCTTCGCCACAGACTGCAGAGAGCAGATTCGGAATTTTTGTCCCGAAATTACAATGAGGATGAGCAATAGTGACACGACAGGCGTGAATCG
The DNA here is from genome assembly GCA_903887845.1 of uncultured Chlorobiaceae bacterium. Taxonomy (GTDB): domain Bacteria; phylum Bacteroidota; class Chlorobiia; order Chlorobiales; family Chlorobiaceae; genus Chlorobium. The sequence continues at coordinate 33,906 of CAISRC010000091.1, read as the reverse complement.
GCCCAGGAGTTGCATGATTAACCGGATAGCTAAGCTCTGAAAGCTCGCCCTCTACCGTCAGGCTGATAACCTTTGCCCCATATTTTGGACGGAAGTCTTCATTATGACCAACACGCTTCCACTGTGCCGTAGATTGTTCGCTGCAGAAATGAGCAAGGGCTATTTCAATATCTCCCACACATTCCAGATAGTAATCGAGCGTCAGATAGTCAGCCATTTCAAGCTGATCTCTTGAGGCAAAAAAACCTTTAATATCCTCTCTGTTCATAGAAAAACATCATACTCCCCTGTCTCCGGCCTGCCGCAAGTTGCTCAAGGGTATCCATTAACAAAATCGAACTTTGATAGTAATACGTTATCCTTCAGCTTTGATGGTATTGAAATAATCAAAAGCATCCTTCGGACTCATCTTCTCATGCACCACCTTATTGACAGCTTTCATCATGGCAAGCGGAGAGTCACTCTGAAAAATGTTGCGGCCCATATCAACACCTGATGCACCTTCATCGATAGCGTTGCGGGACATGGTAAGCGCTTCTAACTCAGGAAGTTTCTTGCCGCCAGCCATGACAATCGGCACCGGGCATGAAGCTGTAATCGTATCAAACTCTTCAGGCACATAATAGGTCTTGACAATCTGCGCTCCGAGTTCGGCAGCCATACGGCAGGCTAACCGGAAATATTTCGCATCGCGGACCATATCCTTGCCAACGGCAGTCACTGCCATGGTAGGAATTCCGTAACGCAGGCCCATATCGACCAGACGTGTCATGTTATGTATTGAGCGAGTCTCATACTCACCGCCAATGAATATCTGGAGGGTTATTGCCGCAACATTCATGCGAATGGCATCTTCAATATCAACAGCCAGTTCTTCATCGGAAAGCTCCTTGAGAATACTTGGACCTCCGCTGCAGCGCATGACAACCGCCTTGGTAAGAGTTGGAGGAACCGTGGTGCGCAAAATGCCGCGAGTCAACATTATGGCATCGGCATAGGACATCAGCGGCACAATATTGACGTCAGGACGCTCAAGGCCGGTAGTCGGACCCTGAAAGTAACCATGATCGATGGCGAGCATCACTGTCTTGCCAGTATCAGGCCGGAAAATTCTTGAGAGCCGATTCTTCATTCCCCAGTCAAGAGAGTGTGCTCCCTTGAGAAAGAATCCGTAGTTGTTGACAGGGGTGTCAAGGTAATACTCTTTGGCCTGTTTGTCTTTATCGTATTCTGCCATGGGGTCTATCTCCTCTTTTCGGTTTTGATGTTGTTATCTCTTTGTTTTTCTTTTTGTTCAGCGAAGCGCAGCGGCAATGTTGCCACCATCCACCGTGGTAATTGATCCGGTAGTCCTGATTTCAAGCGCAAGGTGCACAAATGCTTCAGCGACATCTTCTGCGGTCACTTCAAGCTGCAGCAGGTTTCCTGCCATGTATTCCCGTTCACTGAGGCCGCGGGCAGTTGAACGGGCCTTGATCATCTCTTCGGTAAGCAGTCCGCTGCGAATACGGTCCGCATTGATACCGTTTGCACGGATACCGTCACGACCGTGATCAAGCGCATACTGACGCACAAGAAACATTGTCGCCGCTTTAGCGAGACCATAAGGACCAAAATCGGGACCGGGATTGACCGCCTGCTTTGAAACATTGAACAGCAATACGCCACCTGTTTCTTGCAGTTTCATAACCCTGACTGCCTCCTGGGCAATAGACTGGTGTTGAAAAAAGTTAAGTTCGAAACTTTTTCGGAGCAGATCGTCGGAAACTTCGCCGATACGCCCCTGAATGGCGGCGCCAACATTGGAAACAATAATATCCACACCGCCAAAACGACGGCAGGCAGCATCAAACGCAGCCCGAACATCTGTCCTGGAGGTAACGTCACAGGTCAGGGCAAGCACATTTCCGCCAAGCTCCTCTGCTGCCCTGTCGAGTGACTCCCGGGTCAGATCAAGAAGAACCAGCTCTGCCCCTTTCTGGCGGAAGGCTTTGGCTGTAGCAAGTCCTATGCCACTGGCTGCCCCGGTAACCATAACGATTTTACCTGCAAAGACACCAAGATGAACTTTGTTCATTTTAGCCTGTTCCATGTCCCAGTACTCTATCTCAAAAGCTTCACGGTCACTGATGGTTTCAAATGAACCGAGTGATTCAGCATCAAGAATGGCTGACGCGGTACAGGTTGCTATATCAGCATTGACTGCGGCAGATGCTGCAGTTTTACCAAGCCCGAACAGCCCGAGACCTGGCACCAGTACTACTCTTGGCAGGGGATCAAGCATCGTTACCGACATGTGGGAAGCCTGCTGCTGAATGGTAAAGTACTCAGTATATTTTTGACAGTATTGTTGGACAGCCTCATGCACTGCTGCCTTGAATCCAGGAATGTCACTGGCATCCGGGGCAGTAACAACAAGCGGCTTGTTTTTGGTCCGGATTATAAAATCAGGCGTCATGGCGCCTTTTTGACTCATGCGGACAAGATCAGCACTGTTGACATAGTCGAGAATATCAGCGGAAGTACGGAAATCGAGAATGAACTGATGATACTCGCGCGTACCCGGCGCCTTTTCCTCAACACAAGCGCCCCTGATGACGGGGGCCGTCACATCTACTGAAGCAATTGTCGCTGGCAACGATACCGATGGAAAGTTTTTTCTGCCCGACACAGCAATCCGCTCTTCAAGCATACTGACAGCGTCAATCATTCTACTATAAGCTTCCCAGGCAGTTGAGCCGAAAGTAACCAGACCGTGCTTCTGAAGCACCAGCCCTTTTATCTCCGGGTTTGCCTCATAAACACTGGCAGCAGACCGGGCAAGTCCAAGTCCTGGCTTGATATAGGGAACTGAGCCAAAGCTTTCACCAAGAGTTTCGCTGCAGAGCCGAACGCCATCAGGCTGATTACTGAGCGTGAGCAGGGCGAATGAATGAGTATGAAGAATAAACCGGTGCGGAAGAAAAGCATGAAGAAGCGTTTCAATTGAGGGGGTCAGCCTCTTCTCTGCCATGTGATCAGTCAGGCTGAACATGTTCAACAACAACAGATGTTTAAACTCTTTGGTTGAAAACCGCTGAAGAGCCTCTTCGCTGATACTGTTGTTATGAGTGAAAAGCTCAACAAGTTTACGCAGCGGGCCTAATCTGAGGGGTGTATAGTCGAGACCCGTAACCCGACTCAAATCAACACCGCTTGCCTTGATCAGCAGTACTTCAGCGCGGTTGCCAACCATATCAACCAACTCGCACTTGACCGAGGTATTACCCCCTCCATGCATCACCAGTGAACTTTCACGGCCAAGAAGGCGGGATGCATAGACCAATTCGGCAAGTTCAGACTGAATCTCAAATAAGCTGCACTGCTCTTTGACGAAGCGTTGGAGCTCAGCGTCGTTCCAAAGGTTCTGCATAAGTGGTCATACTTCTGACGCCGGAAATCGGCGTATGTTTTTAAAAATAAGGACATGCAAGAAAGTAATACCAGGCTCAGGTGTTCCCTTTTTTCTTCTTTTCATGCCACCCTTCAATAAGAAATCCAGAACTGTAAATTATGAGAAAACCAGGAATCACTATGCCAAGAAAAGTAATCTTGTCCCCGATAGTCAGCAACTGGCCGGACGACCAGATCATCCATACAAGCACATACCAGGCAGGTCCGACAAACAGAAATGCTGTATTCCAAAGTCTTTTAAAACTGTATTTCATAACTGACCATCAATCCGGAGGTTGCGTTCATTGAGTTTTTCCAGTATAATCCTGACCAGGTACTGCAGCGCATTGATCACATAGGTAAAATAAGCCAGAAAGGCATCCCAGATAAGCACCTTCTGGGGATAGCCAAAATAAGCCAGGAAAAAATAGAGCAGATGAAATGATGCCGCGACAGTGCTTCCAACATCTTCCCAGAAAAACTCTTTCGAGTAGACCCATTTATCGAAAATCTCCTTTTCAAAAAACATCCCGGTGATAAACAGGAGAGCGAAAAACAGTGTCTTGAAAAGAATGGCCAGACTGACCCAGTAAAAACTGGTAACGAAAAGATCGTTGGCATAGAGTGCCGTTATGGTCAAACCGGCAATAAAAAAGAGAAACTGTATCGGCGCAAGAATAATCTGAATATCGGTCCAGACTGATGCGTTTCTTTTGGCAAGCTGTTCTGGGGTATAACGGGGCATATTCTTTTACGCTTGACTGATAAAAATACTGATATCCAGGGTATCAGGCCGACACGTTCATCTTAAACGGATGGAATATAGTAAAATTGAAGAGAGAGAAAAAGCTTCGAATAAGAGAGAGTTCGAGAGGGGTATCTGAACAACCTGCCGAACAGATATATATAGAACGTAACTATATTTAAGGATTGTGATATTTGCAGACAGATAAATAAAAATGTAAATTTTACGCCAAATAACTGTTTACTGGTAATGTTTCTTTAGAAAAGTATGCTTTGACATATACAATTCCATTGAACCCCAAAGACAACCAATATGAAAGCATCTCGTTTCATTCTCACCGTGCTGCTCTCGACATCGCTTTCCACTGGTGCGAAGGCTGCCGATGTCGTCAAAATTGCTATTACCGGGCCATTTTCAGGGGGATCGGCCCCAATGGGCATCTCCATGAGAGACGGTGCCAAACTGGCCATTTCCCGGATTAATCAGAACGGCGGTATTAATGTCGGCGGCACCATGATGAAAATCGAGCTTATCGAGCGGGACGACGAGGGTAAAAACGACCGTGGCGCACTGGTAGCCCAGGAGATATCGTCTATGGGCGACATCTCCGCAGTCATCGGCACTGTCAACACCGGTGTCGCCGTCATGGGTGACAAGTATTACGTTGAAAAGGGAATCGTTAAAATCATTACTCCGGCAGCAGGCAGCGCCTCCATGACGCAGTGGAGCAAAGCTGGCACAAAAGATTTACCAATTTTCCGTTTTGCCGCGCATGACGGCATCCAGGCCCAGATGGTGGTAGAGCAGGCTACCCGGCTTGGGCTCAAGAAGGTTGCTATCTTGCATGACGCGACCAACTATGGGGTTTCAGGACGCGACGACCTTATCGAACAAATCAAAAAACAGGGCGGAAAACTCAAAGTGGTTGCCATCGAAAAGTTTGCCATCGGCGACAAAGATATGACCGGACAACTTATCAAGGCAAAAGTCTCTGGCTCCCAGGGAATTCTTATATGGGGTATCGGCCCTGAGCTTGCCGCAGTCGCCTCCGGCAAAGAGAAGCTGGGGTTTAAGGTTCCTTTGATTGGCGGATGGACACTATCGATGAGTAATTTCATTGATACAGCGGGAGCCGCCGGTAACGGAGCGCTTATGCCACAGACATTCATTGAGGATGAGTCGATACAGAGAGCCCGGCCTTTCATTCAGGCCTACCATAAAGCATACGGTGTTGCAAAAATTCCTTCACCAGTTTCTGCCGCACAGGGTTATGATGCGACAATTTTGCTTGCTGAAGCGATTCATGAAGCTGGCTCCACCAAGCCGGCACAGATAAAGGCATCATTGGAAAACCTCAAGACTACCGTCAAGGGTGCCATTGCGGATTGGAAAAAACCATGGTCAAAATGGGATCCACAAAATGTCGAAACGCATGAGGCGTTCCGCAGAGGAAACACGGTTATGGGGAAGGTAATGAACGGGCGCGTTGTGCTGGCTAACCCATCGGAAAAAGTAGTGCTTGAGGGAAAAAAGGTTAAGTAAAACCGGATCTTGTCAACATGCTCATAACAGGCAAGCATGAACGCAGAATTTTTAGCCTTGGCTCAGATGGCTGTAGGAGGAGGCCTTATGGGAATGGCTTACGCGTTGGTGGCTTACGGCTTCCAACTGACTTATGCCGCTGGCAAAGCGGTGAACTTCGGACAAGGCGAACTCGTTATGCTTGGCGCATTTATAGGACTCTCCCTGACCGGTATCGGTCTTCCGTACTGGGCGGCGGTACCGGGGGCAATGGTGGCTGGTGCTGCACTTGGATGGTTTGTTGAGCGCGCTGCAGTACGATTGGCCTTGCAGCAGCGCAATGAGGGCTGGATTCTGCTCACCATCATCGTGGGTCTGTTCGGTGTGTCTGCTGCAGAAAACATCTGGGGCAGAGATGACAAACCATTTCCTGTGCCATGGCCTGAAGGAGCGCTTGAGTTTTTCGGAATTTCGGTCACTTGGCCAGAGCTGGCCATAGCATCGGGAGCATTGGGCATCATGGCGCTGGTTGAGCTTGCCAAACGCTACACGATGCTTGGTATTGCCGTTCAGGCCGTAAGCGCCGATCCTGACGCTGCCGAGTTATGCGGCATTCGCTCAAAATCAGCGATTTCGCTCTCGTGGGCGGTCTCCGGGGCGGCAGCGGCATTTGCAGGAACGATAATTGCTCCGGTGACAACTGTCGGACCCACCATGGCTGCCGCTTTAACGCTCAAAGCGTTTTCTGTAGCCGTAGTGGCAGGTCTCGACAGCGGATTTGGCCTTGTTCTTGCAGGAATTGCTCTGGGATCCGCAGAAAACCTCTCCGGCTTTTTGATCGGAAGCGGATGGCGTGAGGCGCCAGGTCTTATCCTGCTTATTCTTGCTTTAGCGCTTCGTCCGCAGGGAATCTTCGGTAAAAAAATCATCCGTAAAGTCTGAGGAGAAGAAGATGCTGATCCATTTTAATCTGGGTCTAAGAGAGAAAACAGCGGAATGGATCATGCGCTTGACTCTCTTCTCCTGTCTGGCTGCCCTTCCGATGATCTGGCACGGTGAATACGCACTCGGACTCCTTACACTTATGACCGTCTATGGTGTGCTCCTCATCGGTCTTGACGCAACTGTCGGATACCTGGGACAGATCAACCTTGCACAAGCAGCGCTGTTCGGACTCGGCGCATACGGTGCGGCTCTTGCTATCCAGGCGGCTGTTCCTCTGCCGCTTGCCTTGCTGGTTGGCATCGCGGCCGCCTTGATTCCCGGAGCAGCACTGGCAGTGCCATCCTTGCGGCTGGAAGGTCCGCAATTTGCGCTTTCTACGCTCTCTTTCGCTACCTTGACGGTCATATTCCTCAACGAATCTGAACCGGTCACCAACGGAGCTTTAGGCCTCTCGATCATCAGACCCTCACTGTTCAATATTGTTCTAGACTCGACACGCTTCTACTGGCTCTGCCTCATGGTTTTGTTTGCCACTTGGTGGGCATCACAGCTCATGCTTAGATCCCGCTTTGGGCTCGCAATCGAGGCTTTGCGGGACTCCCCAACCGCCACAGACGCATTGGGAATAGGCACCCTTCGCCACAAGGCACTGGCTTTTGCCTGGGGAAGCGCCTTGGCCGGGCTCGCCGGAGCATTGCATGCGATGAATTTCGGATACCTGCAACCCGCCGCTTTCGGATATGACCTGATGGTCATACTGTTGCTTGGTGTTGTTTTCGGAGGCCGCCGGAACCAATGGGGGGCTTTTGCCGGAGCTGCAGTTGTTACCATGCTGCCGAACCTCCTTTCAAACAGAACACTGTTCGCTTCCCTCGTCACTTTTGGATGTTTTCTTGCCATTGCCTCGCCAATCAGGACACTTCTCACCAGAAAATTGCCCTCCTTCCGGCAAACCGCTCCAGTGGCTGCTATGGCGGCAGCTCTTGCATTGGCCGTGTTTGCGTCCAACGTAGAGGAGTGGCGCAAAGGCATATTTGCACTTTTTCTTTTTGCCGCAGTGGTTGGTCTTCCCGACGGGATCACTGGAGCCGCGACGATAATACTTCGCAAGGTGATATGCTTTGCACCTGATCCTCTGCCAGTTGCAACAGGAGGGATACAGCCAGTAGCTAGCCCTGCCGGACTTGCTTTGCATGCCTTGAATCTCCGAAAATCTTTTGGAGGGGTAAAGGCCGTGGACAACGTCACACTGGAAATAATGAAAGGCGAAACACACGGCTTGATCGGTCCCAACGGATCAGGCAAAACAACATTAGTTAACTTGATATCCGGTCTCTACAAACCAGACAGTGGTTCATTGGAAATTTCCGGTGTACGTCCGATACCCGGCAGCCTCATGTCTGCATACTCGGCTCGCTCTGCAAGAACTTTTCAAAACCTCCAACCCTTTTCCGGCTTGACGGCATTGGAGTCAATTATGGTTTGTCAGCGGGACGGTGGAATATCTGAAGCTATGGGTTGGCTTCATGCTGTCGGGCTTGAGGCAAAAGCCCGACTTCGTTGTTCAGAGATGTCATACGGTGACCTGCGCTTTCTTGAAATTGCGAGGGCTCTGGCCACACGACCATACGTACTGATGCTCGATGAACCTGCTGCCGGAATGTCAAAACCAGACATTATCCGACTTGTTGATCTTGTCTCCACAATCAAACGCGCAGGTATAACGATTCTTCTCATAGAGCACCATCAGGACGTTATTGCAGAACTGTGCGACCGGGTCACCGTGATGGATGGTGGGCAACTCATCGCTTTGGGAACTCCTGATCAGGTACGTCGCAACCCAAAAGTGATTGAAGCATATCTGGGAAGTGACGAATCAGCAACACAAGCAAAAAGTGAAATTGGAGCCCAACCATGCTGAAAGCAGAAAACCTCTGCGCTGGATACGGCGGAGACGATGCTATTAGGGAGATTTCGATAGAAGTCAGAGAAGGATCATGCGTTGCACTGGTCGGTGCCAACGGCGCAGGCAAGAGCACATTAGTAAAATCTCTCTGCGGGCTTCTCGCACCACGCAGGGGCAACATATTTTTTGACAATAAAGAGATAACAGGACTTCCCGCCAGTGAGATCGCAAGACGTGGTCTTTGCCTTTGTCCCGAAGGACGACGCGTTTTTGGCCCTCTCACCGTCGAGGAGAACCTGCTGCTTGGAGCCTATCCTCGCCTGCCCTCTTTCGGACCATTCCGCAAGGCAGCCTCCGACGAGCTCAAACGCATTTATGAGCTGTTTCCAAAACTTGAAACGCGCCGTTCGCAGCAAGCCGGAAGCCTTTCGGGCGGAGAACAGCAGATGCTTGCGATAGGTCGCGTCCTCATGGCCCGGCCGCGTCTTATGCTCCTCGATGAACCATCAATGGGACTTGCGCCTGTGGTGGTCAAAGAGGTATTCATGGCTATACGTTCTCTTCGCAACTCCGGCATAACGATCCTTCTCTCCGAGCAATTCGCCAGAAGTGCCCTAGCCATATCGGATAATGCTTATATCATCGAACGGGGGAAGGTCGTCCTTGAGGGCGCCAGCACTGATCTTGTGAAAAATCCAGCCGTGATTGAGGCTTACCTTGGATAACGAAGTACTTTTTCCGATATATACTTTTGAGATAGATCACATTTTAATCCAATGCTTAACGACACGACCTCTACCTCCGCAATAGCATTTGCCCTGAAACTGCTTGGCCTGCGTAGTCACAGCCGCGAGGAACTTGAGCGGAAACTCCTTAAGAAGGGATACACCCAGGAGAGTATCGAACCGGTACTGGAGAAGCTTGCAAAACAGGGTTTGCTGGACGACAGGATGTTCAGTATGGAGCTGATCAGAAGCAAATCGAGGCAGAAACCCGCCGGAAGAGTCAAAATGAGGGCGGAACTCAGAAAAAGAGGCGTTTCAGAAACAATCATCGGAGAACTCCTCAAAGAATATGACAGCGGGGAGCTTTGCCACAGGGCGGCAGAAAAAAAATCCGGATCACTTCGTGGCGTAACAGAAACTGAAAAGAAAAAGAAACTTGAAATTTTCCTGCATAACCGGGGTTTTGAATGGCAGGAGATTCAAGTGGAGCTCAGACGTTTTTTTCAGTCTGGCTCGGACGACGAAGAACCTTGTTAGGAGAGTTCCGCATGCACCAGTGAGCCAATCTTTTCACCACTCAAGAGCCTGGTCAAGTTCCCTTTTTGGTTCATGTTCATGACCACAATAGGGAGCGCATTTTCACTGCATAAGGTGATAGCGGTCATATCCATAACCCGAAGGTTTTTCCGAATCACATCAAAATATGATATATCAGGGAAAAATTGTGCGTTGGAATTTTTTTCAGGATCAGAATCATAGACCCCATCAACTCTGGTCCCTTTGACAATAATATCAGCCTCAATCTCGATCGCCCTCAACGAGGCGGCAGTGTCTGTTGTGAAGTAAGGGTTTCCTGTGCCTGCTCCAAAAATAACAACCCTTCCCTTTTCAAGATGGCGGACAGCCCTGCGTCTGATAAACGGCTCAGCCATTTGCTCCATTTTTATAGCCGTCTGTAGACGGGTAAAGACCCCTTTGCGTTCAAGAGCATCCTGAAAAGCTAATGCGTTGATCACCGTAGCAAGCATACCCATATAGTCTGCCTGAACACGGTCCATTTTCGTCGCAGCCTCAGACATTCCACGAAAAATATTGCCACCACCGATGACAATGGCAATTTGAGCGCCCATATCGCTTGCCTCCTTGATTTCGTCAGCATAACGGTCAAGCATATCAGAATTAATGCCGTAGCCATCCTCTCCGGCAAGAGCTTCACCACTCAATTTCAGCAAGATGCGCTTGTATTGGAGCATATCTTCATCCTCAGGAAGAAAGCGTTAATAAAAACAACTGCTAAACATTATGTACAAAAAAAAAGCCTCGAACAACGAGGCTTTTTTTAACTTTTTTACTCTCCCAATTGATAGCGGACAAATCCTCTCACATCAACCTTCGCCTGATGTTTTTTTCGGAACTCAGCAAGAACTTCAGATACCTTTAATTTGTCATCTTTTATGAAAGACTGCTCACTGAGCACAACATCCTGGTAATACTTTTCAAGTCTTCCTGTAACAATCTTGTCGACAAAAGCCTCTTTCTTGCCCTGTTCAAGAGCCTGCTGCCGATATATTTCGGACTCTTTGGCAATGTAATCGGCGGGAACAAAGGAGCGGTCAACAACAATCGGAGCGGCAGCCGCAATCTGCATGGCCAGATCTTTGGCCAACTCCCGCACCACATCAGGTTTGTCGGTATCAATCTGAATGATGGTGCCAAGTTTTGCTCCCGGATGAATATAGCCCTCAACAAGCCCGTCCGGGGCATTGAAAAAAGCAAGTCGCTTGAGGTTGATCTTTTCACCAAGCTTGCCGGTCATGGTCTTCATGGCATCGTCTACTGTTTCGCCGCCATAGGCTTCGCCAAGCGTCAACGTTAAAAGAGCCTCGGACGAGATGGTGCGATTTGCCAGTGCAAGGTCTCCAAGTGCTGCTGTAAAACCGGTAAAGTCTTCACCGCGTGCAACAAAATCAGTTTCACAGTTCAGTTCAAGAATAATGCCACTCTTGTGGTCCGGAGTTAACTTAATACTGACCATCCCCTCGCGGGCATCCCGATCCGCACGTTTTGCGGCAAGCGCTGCACCTTTCTTGCGCAGATAGTCTATAGCCTGCTGTATATCCCCTCCAGTTTCATCAAGGGCTTTTTTGCAGTCCATCATCCCTGCACCTGTTATATCACGAAGATTTTTTACATCTTTTGCTGAAGTCTGGCTCATGTAACTTTAACTATTTTACTCTTATTGATTATAAACGCTGATTATTCGCTGATCTCTTCCTTTTCGACATCGCCTTCGACATCCACTTCAACTTCATCCATCTCGGCCAGAACCTCATTTTCAACCTTAAGCTCACGTGCCTTGATAACGATATCAGCAACAGCCTTGACCATAAGCTGAATGGAACGGATAGCATCGTCATTTGCCGGAATCACATAATCAACCAGCTCAGGGTCACAGTTGGTATCGACCATTGCAATAATGGGAATACCGAGTGAACGAGCTTCCTTTATGGCGATATGCTCTTTCTTGATGTCAACAATAAAAAGTGCGGCAGGAAGTCTTGTCATCGTCGCAATACCACCGAGAATCCTCATGAGCTTCTCTTTTTCACGTCCAAGCATGAGTCGCTCTTTCTTGGTAATCATATCATAAGTCCCGTCAGTCGCCATGCGGTCAATAGAGTTCATGCGCCTGATGCTCTGACGGATCGTCTGGAAGTTGGTCAGCATACCGCCCAGCCAACGCTCACAGACATAGGGCATACCTGCACGCTCTGCCTGCTCGGCAATAATATGTTTGGCCTGTTTTTTTGTGCCGACAAACATGATCTCCCTGCCAGTCTGGGCAATAGCATCAAGTGCCTTGAGAGCCTCATCAGCAAGAACAACTGTTTTCTGCAAATCAATAATATGAACACCGTTTTTCTCCATGAAAATGTACGGCTTCATTTTCGGACACCAGCGACGTGCAAGGTGACCGAAGTGGACTCCTGCGCGGAGCATCTCTTCAAGCTGGAAATGTGACATAGCGACGTTACTTATGATTTAGTTATTCCTCTATCATCCCTGTACATTCCGGTATCCGGCCCAAAAGACCGGACACTTCCGAAAAGCTTTATCTGAATGGTTTTCAGAAAAGAATGATATGCGAAGTTGTGACCTGAAATAGTTTATTACAACGATAAAACACCAGATTAACGTTTTGAGAACTGGAAACGTTTGCGGGCTTTTTTACGTCCAAATTTTTTCCGTTCAACCATACGGGGATCTCTGGTAAGAAGCTTCTCTGTTTTAAGAATTGCGCGAGCTGCCTCATCAAATTCAGTAAGAGCACGAGCAATGGCAAGGCTTACAGCCCCGGACTGGCCGCTGACGCCACCGCCCTGAACATTGACCTTGATATCAAACTCTTCCGTTTTTTCAGTAATCACGAGAGGTCTGAGTGCTTGCTGGCGCTTGAATTCGTCTTTGAAATACTCTTCAACCGGCAGCTTGTTAATAATAACCCGGCCTTTTCCCGGAGTCATAAAAGCTCGAGCCACCGAGGTTTTACGGCGCCCTACTGTATCGATAACCTCTTTCATTCCCAATGCGTTAATATTTAGTTTACTTTCATTTCAACTGGAGACTGCGAAGCATGCGGATGCTCCGCGCCTGCATAAACCTTGAGTTTTCTGAAAAGCTGACGGCCAAGATTGTTGTGTGGCAACATCCCCCAGACAGCATTTTCAACAATCCTTTCCGGTTTTTTCTTCAGAAGATCTTTAACATGATCAACCTTGACACCGCCAGGATAATGGGAGTGTGAAAAATAGCTTTTCTGCTCTTCCTTTTTGCCGCTGAGCGCAACTTTTTCAGCATTGGTTACCACAATAAAATCACCAGTATCGATATGTGGAGTAAACTGCGGCTTGTGCTTGCCCCTCAGGACTTTTGCAATTTCAGAAGCCATCCTGCCCAATACCTGACCCTCGGCATCAACAACATACCACTTACGGTCAACGTCAGCAGGTTTAGCCGAATATGTTTTAAAACTTAACGTCTTGCTCATGCTCTTACTATAGATTAACTGGACTTTTCCGAAAAATAAAGTTTAGCAATGTAAATTATTCCACTTAATTATACAAATTATACCTTTCCTGCAGGGAACTGCCCCCCATCTCCCTTCACGCCTGATCTTCGACAGTCTCATCAGCCAGAGGGAGCCGCACTGTGGCATAAATACGTGATCCTGAAGCCTCAAGCCTCACCTGGCCATTATGCTGTTGAATGATTTGCCGGACCAGCCAGAGCCCCACACCTGCACCGGTAAAATCAGTTTTTTTGAGGCCTCGGGTGTATTTTTCAAAGAACGCGTCTCCCTCTTCGGCGGTAAAAGTCTCTCCCTGATTTTGAATGGTGATGGCTACAAAGCCCTGCTCGACGCGGCTTTCGACCTCAATGGGTGTATTGGGCTGAGAGTATTTACGGGCATTGTCGAGAAGGTTGAAAAACGCTGTTTTCAGGTTTTGAGGAGTGCCGAGAATGGTTTGGATATCTGCAGCCTCACTATAGTTAAACGTGCGAAGAGGCCACATTGCCTGCATGAGTCTAACCGATGAAGAGAGAAAAGGGACAAGCGCTATACGTTCCACTCCGTCTTTTCTGTCTGGCTCAGAGAGACGGCTGCGCTCCAGGGAACTGTCCATCAGCTCAACAAGCCGGCTGACAGCAAGGTGCATGGCGGTGAGTTCTTCGTCGTATCCGCTTTGTTTTTGTCTCTTCCTGCAGATCAATGATATCGAGGTTGCCGCTGATAACCGCAAGAGGAGTGCGGTATTCGTGTGAGAGCATGGCAAGAAATCGATGCTGCTGCTGATGCGCCTGTTGTTCGGAGGCAAGTGCTATTTCAAGCTGAATCTTGCTGTTGCGAAGTTCCAGCGTCATATTATTGGCAAGCGCCACCGCTCTCTCTTCAGTCTCTTTTGCTGCATGAAGCTCCCGTCGGGCACTTTCGGCCAGGACATGTTCAGACCTCCTGATCCGCTCAGAGAGCGCAATGGATATCAGTACCATGTGGATCAGACTGGTAAACTGAACGGTATTTATATCCCATAAAAAACCAAGCGGTATGATGCCCATAAGGCGAAGGAGCATGTGGAAATAACCGACCGTGCTCACAGCAAAGGCAATAACAATAAAGATTCCTATCCCGGGCAGATGGCGGATCAACCTGATGCTCAGCACCATCTGCAAAACAACCAGCGTTAACGTTCCGATAAAGGCAATCGGCGCAATAAACGGATAATAGCCGAAAGGCACTGCTGCCATAGTCAGAAAACCAACCAGCGAGAGCAACCGCATATAGCGCAGGCCCCATGAACCGGCAACCGGGAAAAAGAGTTTGCGGGAGAACTCGCTGTACACCAGAATATTAGCCCCAATTCCACCATAAATAAGGTAATCGGAGACAACATGCACTATTGAGGGAAACAGAAGCGTCAGATGTCCCTCAGCGGCAAAGTTGAAAATTATTCCGGCCAGCAAATAAAGGGAATAATAGAGGAAGAGTGTATCACGGATTAAAACATAAAAAATAATGTTTATCACAAGAAGCGTCAACGTAATGCCGAGAAAGAGTGATTGCAGAATGACATGCTGATTGGTAAAATCGCGCAGGTCTTCGGTGGTATGAATCCGCCCGGCAAGACTGATGGAGCTTTTTGAGAATACCCTGGCATAGACGATGACGGGGTCAGAGGTCGGCAGAACGACAGGGACGACAAAGTCGGGATGAAGGACAGGGCGCTGAAGGGCAGGAATATGGTTGCCAAGACGCACGGTACGGTAGGATGAGGCTATCGAAGGATCCTTGCCAGGTGTCTGGATATAGAGCGTCAGTTCATTGATATAGTTCGGCTTGAGCCTGAGCCAGCTCGCTTCAGGAAATGAAGCATTCCGCTCGATGGTGAATCGTACCCAGCATGCCTCCTGCTTGTAGCCGTTGTTGAGGTTTCCCTCTATCTGGCGAAAAAGGCCCTTCTCCGATGCCTTCAGTACTTCAGGAAAGCCCATCTTGAGGGTCGGATCTTTCAGAAGTTCGATATGGCCGGCAAGGTCATAAGCGTTGCGCTCACCAAGCAGCAGTGGTGTCGCCCGTGCCCCTGTCGAAAAGAAAAGGGTGAGCAGGAGAAACAAGCTGCAAACAAGAGCTCGCAGGGTGGTATGTGGAAAAATGATTGTCATTATGGGCACGAATATACAGCATTATTTTTTATCAAAACAGGGGAGTGTTTTATTCCCCAATGATCGCTTTTTGCTGGTGGCTGTTATATTGAGTACCTTCCGTTTCAGAGCCTGACTTGCGCACCGTGAATTCATTGAAAAAAATCAATAAATGCTTTCTTTTCTGTAACATAGAGACTCTGGAGTGTTAACTTGAAAATTCAGCCTCTTTCGCCGTAAATTGCACCTTATTACGTGTCAGGTGTTCCCGTAAGGGCCTGTACCAACTTTTTTATCAAGACCGTCTCCCTGTTCTTATGAAGCCTTTAATTGCTCTGGTAGGTCGCCCAAATGTCGGCAAATCTACCCTCTTCAACCGAATCCTGCGCCAGCGTAGCGCCATAGTTGACCCAACCCCGGGGGTTACAAGAGACCGGCACATTGCTGAAGGCGAATGGCAGGGCAAACAGTTTCTCCTTATGGATACCGGTGGCTACAACGCCGATGGTGACATCATCAGTAAAGCCATGCTCGAACAGACGCTGATGGCCATCCGGGACGCCGACATTATCATTTTTCTGGCCGATGTGCGAGCAGGACTTTCTTACGAAGATCTCGAACTCGGAAGACTGCTGCAACGCACCTTCCAGCACAAGCAGCTCTTCTTTGCGGTAAACAAAGTTGAATCTCCCCAACTGACGCTTGATGCCGAATCGTTTATCAGTACCGGATTTACCAGGCCATATTTTCTTTCGGCAAGAGACGGGAGTGGCGTGGCCGATATGCTTGACGATATTCTCGAGTCATTGCCTGAGACGGAAAAAGAGCCTGATACAGAAGACGCGGCTATTCAGCTTGCGGTTGTCGGACGACCCAATGTGGGAAAATCAAGTTTTGTCAATGCCCTGCTTGGTGCAAACCGCCTGATAGTCTCGAATATACCGGGCACGACGCGCGACGCTATCGACAGCCGCTTTTTGCGCAAACAGCAGGAGTTCACGCTGATTGATACCGCCGGACTGAGAAAACGGACGAAAATTGACGCTGGTATCGAATATTACAGCTCACTGAGAACTGAAAAGGCTATTGAACGATGCGACGTTGCCCTGGTCATGCTTGATGCAACACCCGGGATAGAAAAGCAGGATATGAAAATTATCAATATGGCGGTTGAGCGTAAAAAAGGGGCGCTGCTGCTGATCAACAAATGGGATTTGATTGAAAAGGATTCTAAAACCAGCAAGATATACGAAGAGAATCTGAGGATGAACATGGGCAATCTCTCTTATGTTCCTGTCGTCTTTATTTCAGCCTTGACCAAAAAGAACCTTTACCGGGCAATCGACATGGCTCAGGAGATCAGCCGCAACCGCGCCCGAAAAATCAGCACCAGTGTGCTCAATAAATTCCTTGAAGAGGCGCTTTCACAAACGCATGCCTCCACAAAATCGGGCAAAGAGCTGAAGATCAAGTACGTCACTCAGATCAATGCCGCATGGCCGGTCTTCGCTTTCTTCTGCAACGATCCCCTTCTGGTGCAGAGCAATTTCAGGAAGTTTCTGGAAAAAAAGCTTCGGGAACATTTCAGCTTGGAAGGCGTTCCAGTTTCGATGCGTTTTCTTCAGAAATAACCGCATGGAGCAAATCAACCATTAACATTTCTATTTTTTCTGCAATATCAA
This sequence comes from uncultured Chlorobiaceae bacterium, assembly GCA_903887845.1. Classification (GTDB taxonomy): domain Bacteria; phylum Bacteroidota; class Chlorobiia; order Chlorobiales; family Chlorobiaceae; genus Chlorobium. Next base: position 16,749 of record CAISRC010000091.1, on the reverse strand, counting down.
ACTCTACACTCTATGTCTACAGTACATGATGAATCAACACATTCATCCTGCAACCATCATCAAGGCAATAATGAATCCGCACATGCATCCTGCGGCCATCATAACTGCAATCATGAACAGCCGCTGAAACTGGTAAAAAACATCATCGCCGTCGCCTCAGGAAAAGGCGGAGTGGGAAAATCAACCATTGCCGTCAATCTTGCCATCAGCCTTGCTCAAACAGGCGCAAAAGTCGGGTTGATTGACGCCGATCTTTATGGTCCAAGTATTCCAACCATGTTTGGACTGCTCGACGCAAAACCCGAAATGGCGGGGAAAAATCTTGTCCCGCTTGAAAAGTTCGGCGTAAAACTGATGTCCATCGGGTTTCTGATTGACATTGATACCGCAGTAATCTGGCGCGGCCCCATGGCATCAAGCGCCATCAAACAGTTTATCAGTGACGTCGATTGGCAGGAACTCGATTATCTGATTTTCGACCTTCCACCAGGTACCGGCGATATTCAGCTCACGATCGCCCAGACTATCCCCCTGACCGGCGCTGTTATTGTCACAACTCCTCAGGATGTTGCCATTGCTGATGTGACCAAAGCACTCAGCATGTTCCGCAAAGTCAATGTGCCCATTCTCGGTCTGGTTGAAAACATGAGCTATTACGAACTTCCTGATGGAACCAAAGATTATATTTTCGGCAACAAGGGCGGGGAGATATTTGCAAAAACACAGGGTGTCGCATTCCTCGGCTCAATCCCGATCGACAGGGCTATCCGGGAAGGCGGGGATAACGGAAGCCCCTGTATGCTCAGCAAGCCTGATTCGGCAACATCAAAAGCCATTAAACAGGCCGCAACAGAGGTGGCCCGACAGGTTTCAATAACGAATGCAAGGCAAGCAACGGAACTATCATAACTTTCATATTGTTTTTTTGCACTGGAGGTTTGATATTACGGTCTGTAATTAAAGATATCAACCATTATTTTCAATCATTGTAAACCAATTATACCATGAGCACCAGCAAGGATTATCTGCCGAACAGCGATGCGCTCTACGACAGGGTCATTACCGCACTTGAAACCGTACGCCCATATCTGCAAGTTGACGGAGGGGATTGTCAGCTTGTCGGCATTGGCAAAGATATGGTTGTTGATGTAAAACTGCTTGGCGCATGCGGTTCATGCCCCATGAGCACACTGACTCTTCGTGCTGGCGTTGAACAGGCAATAAAAAAAGCAATTCCGGAAATTGCACGCGTTGAATCAGTATAAAGAGCCCATCAGTCAAGATTTCTCAATAACAGTTCCAGGGAGTCTTCATTATTAATGAGGACTTCCCTTGCTCTGCTGCCGTCTGCCTCACCGACAATCCCGCTGAACTCGAGCTGATCCATAACCCGCCCGGCACGGCTGAATCCCAGCCGCAGGCGCCGTTGCAGCAACGAAACACTGGCCTGCTGATGCGTCACCACAAGTCGTGCTGCTTCCTCGAACATACTGTCACGTCCCTCTCGTTCCTGAGAACTTGACACCTGCATTCCATTGTTTTTCTGTGCATCCGGCGCTGGAAGAACGTATATATTCTTCAGGGAATGCTGCGAACCAATAAAGGAGGTAATCTCCTCAACTTCTCCCGAAGAGACATAAGGCCCCTGAATACGCATCGACTTGGGCTGGTTGGATGGCTGATAGAGCATGTCACCGTTACCGAGAAGCTGCTCTGCACCGGAACCATCAAGAATGGTGCGTGAATCAACCCTGCTTGCAACCTGAAATGCGATACGGGCAGGAAAGTTTGCCTTGATAATACCGGTAATGACATCGACCGAAGGACGCTGTGTCGCAACAATCAGGTGAATCCCGACTGCCCGGGCAAGCTGGGCAATCCTGATGATCGGTTCTTCAACCTCTCTTCCTGCTGTAATCATGAGATCGGCAAGTTCGTCGATAACCACAACAAGGTATGGCATCGCCTCCTCGGGAATCCGCCGGTTATGATCTCCGATATTACGAACTCCTGCTTTTTCAAGCGTTTCATAACGAAGCTCCATCTCCTTGACAACGCAGCGCAGCGCATAGACCGCTTTCTGGGGATCGGTGATAATCTGTTCTTCAATACCGGGAAAACGCATGAGAAAATGGTTTTTCAGATGCTGGTACTGAAAAAGCTCAACCCTTTTTGGATCAATCATCACAAACTTCACCTTGTCGGGGCTGCACGCATAGAGGAGACTTGAAATGATAACGTTGATGCAAACCGACTTTCCTGCACCAGTCGCACCGGCAATCAGTAAATGCGGCATCGTGGCCAGATCGGCAATATAAACTTCGTTCGCTATGGTCTTGCCGAGTACTATCGGCAAAATCATGGTGCTGTTCTTGAATTTTTCAACTTGCAGCACCGATCGCAACCAGACGGTTTTCGGCTTACTGTTCGGAATTTCCACTCCCACCGCATTCTTTCCGGGAATAGGCGCAATAATCCTGATGCCCCTGGCAGAGAGCGCCATGGCAAGATCATTTTCAAGTGATTTTACCCTGCTCACCTTCACATCCGGTTCAAGCTCAAGTTCAAACAAGGTCACACGGGGACCTACCGTCGTCGAAATTCTCTTGACCTCAATCTTGTAGATCTTGAGTTTTTCAAGCAGTTTGCGTTTACTTTCTGAAAGATGTTGTTCATCAATCTCATCGTCATCTTCAGGCACCTTTTCCAGAAGGTCAATTGAAGGAAAACGGTAAGCCTCTCTGTCCTTGGTCTGTACTTTCAGCTTCCGCTCATCAAGATCAGCTTCTTTCTCACGAACACCCGTATGAATGATCATTTCAGGTTCTCCGGGAACATTCTGCATCTGCGACAGGCCAGTAAACTCGGCGAGTGAGAGCTCCGGCACATCAACGTCTGACGGAAACAACTGATCTTCCAGAGGGGAGGCTGATGGAACCTGATTGTCGAATTTCAATGAATGCGGCTTCGGCACCCGCTCTTTACGCTCAATCTTCAGTTTTTTTTTATCTTTCAACGCTTGCTGTTCGGCTTTTTTTTTTCGCGTCTCTTCACGTTTTTCCCTTAAATCACCAAACAACTTACCGAGACTCTTCTGGAGAGCCATTGTTGATCGCATGACGCTTGCGAGCATCCCCCGTCCCATATAAAAGGTCAAAACAACAGCTATAACCCCAAGAAGAATCCATGCACCGGAAAACCCGATAACTGTTGACAACAATGCTGCAAGCATTCTTCCGATTGCACCGGCCATAACATCACTGAATGATGCAGAGGTAAGGCCAAACATGGCCGCAACATCTATCGAAATGAGGAGACTGTACAGAAAAAAAAGAAGAGCCGGTTTAAGACTTCTGTACCGTATGAGTGAAATTCCCCATAAAAAAAATGAGGCGATCGGAAAAATTACGGGATAGCCAAGAACGGAGCGGATAAAGAACGTCGAAAGCCTTGCGCCAAAGAGTCCGAACGGATTGTGAATGCTTTCGGCAGCATCTCTTGCAGCATTACTGAAAATATCGTACCAGACAAGAGCACCATAACGTGCTTCATCATCGGGATTGAAACTCAGAATGGCACTGATCAGAAAAAGAGAACCCAGCATAAGCAGAATGCCAATCAACTCTTTTTTCAGCATCTTCATGTCAAGCGCCTTTGCCAGGGCGCCTTTACTCTCTTTTTTCATCTTCACCGTACAGTTACTCGTTAATTCCTTGTTGCTGTCAGCCCAAAGACGTTGTAACAAACGGCAGAGTTGTTATCACTCCAGTATGAAAACCTCCTCGAACCTCAACCATAATCGGGGTACCTGGTTCGATATATTCACGAACAATATTGCAGGTACCTACAGGTTGCTGTAATGTCGGCGAAAGAGTACCGCTGCATACCCATCCGATCTCCTGATGATCGGTATTATAAACCTTGAAATGCTGGCGCGGAAGTACCCTTCCATCAAGAATAAAACCGGCAACACCCCTTTGCAGTGCAAGCTCAACCTGCTGGCAGGCTTCCCTGCCTATAAAATGGCCTTTATTCAGCTTTACAACCCACTTCAATCTTGCTTCAAGCGGATTGGTATACTGATCAATCTCATGACCATACAGCGAGTATCCCATTTCAAGCCTTAGTGTGTCACGCGCGCCCAGTCCAATCGGCTGAATGCCGTACTCACGACCAGCTTCAAACAGAGCTTCCCATAGCGACAGTGCAACCTCATTGGGGAAACAAAGTTCAACACCCTTTTCGCCGGTATAGCCGGTTCGGGCAATGATAACTTCTGACCCTTGAAAAAAAGACTTGCAGAAATGGAATGAGCCAAGCGCATTAACATCAACTGCAGGAAAAACAATGGAAAGAATAGTCATGGCAAAAGGGCCTTGCAGGGCAATCAGTGAAAGACGATCTGTGTGATCTTCAAGCTCAACCCCTTCAAAAGCTCCGATATGCTGCTGCAACCAGTCAAAATCTTTCTGAGCATTGCTTGCATTGACAATAAGAAAAAAAGTTTCACTATCCATGCGGTAGATAATCAGATCATCGACAATCCCTCCATTGGGATACAGCATGAGATTGTATTGCGCCTGGCCATCTTTCGCCTTATCGAGATCGTTGGTCGTCATAAGCTGGAGAAAATCCCTGGCAAGAGAGCCCCTGATATAAAAATTCCCCATGTGCGATACATCAAACAGTCCGGCAGCATTCCGCACAGCATTATGCTCGGCGATAATTCCCGTATACTGAACCGGCATAAGGTAGCCGCCAAAGTCGATAATTTTAGCTCCGGCCTGTTCATGCCAGGAGTACAATGCTGTTTTTTTCATAACGACCCTGTCCAAAAGTTATTGCGCGATGTTTCAACTGACTGTAAAAAAACATTTAAACCGGAAAATCAAAATGATTTTTTCACTTGCCCCTTCCAATAACAACCTCATTTCCCAGTTCATTGTAATCACCAGCTTTCACCGGAAAATGGCTGGCAAGTATGTCTGCACATTGATCAACCGATGCAGAAATTGCATTGCCATGATCTTTTCTGCGGATACCATGAACAATAGTATTGACGATCTTCTGCCAGATCTCCTGGGCAACTTTCGCGCTAATGCCTTGATCGGCAACCACACGAACTTTGCGCTCAAAAAGAGAGATGTAAATGAGTATCCCGGTATGGTCAACGGTGAGATTGATATTTCTGTTATAAAACGATTGAATGGCGGCCTCCTCAACCTCCCCCTTCATGTCTGACGCCGTAACAAAAATTCGCTTAATAATATTAAATCGTTTAATAAATTCATGGAACACCATGAACGAAAGACCGAACACGGCAAGAAAAAACCACATATTTTCCTTCCCGAAAAAAAGCGAGGCTGCAATACCAAGAAGTATCGCCAGAAGCGAACTCCCGAGCATGCTTGCAAGGGGGTAATGGTAACTGGACGGAACCACCATAACTACGATTTCTCCCGAGGTGCGTTTTTCAGCCTCCGCGATACGCGCCTCAACCTGAAGCCGTTCCGCCGCTGTAAGAAATTTTTCTGCAGAATCGCTCATCTTTACCTCATTTTTATCAGGCATTTACCAATCCCCTGAAGCTCCGCCGCCGCTAAAACCGCCGCCGCCTCCACCGAAGCCGCCTCCACTCCCGCCGCCGCCGAAGCTGCTGCCGCCATAAAATCCTCCTCCAAGACCGCCATTAGCCATCATGCCGCCACCCCGGTGACCCCGAAAAATCTGACTTATATAATAGATCAGCAAAATAATGACCAACAGAGGAAATGAGGGCTTGCCGCCATTTCGTTTGACCTGAGGGACTCCCTTATATTCTCCATGGACAGCCGAAATAAGTGATGAAACCCCTGTGGTAAACCCCTCATCAAACTTGCCAGCCTTGAAGGCGGGCTGAATCTCGTCGTTGATAATGCGTCCTGCCAGAAGATCGGTCAGTTTGCCTTCCAGGCCTTTGCCAACCTCAATGCGCACTTTATGGTCGTCCCTTGAAACGATGAGCAGCACACCATTGTCGGAGCCTTTATGACCTATTTTCCATGCATCGGCCACCCGTATCGAAAAATCTTCAACAGGGTCGCCTTGAAGGGATGGTACAGTAAGAATCACAATCTGCGTTGACTCTGCAACTTCAAGCTGCTGCAGCTTTGCTTCAATATCCGCTTTTACCGGATCGGATATCATAGAAGCGTAATCGTTGACCCTTCCTTTGAGTTCTGGCACAGGGATTGCGATGAGACTGCTGATCGGTAAAAACGGCAGCAGAACCACCAACAGAACGAGCCAAAACCTTAACCCGGTTGTAGTTAATAATTTCATAACAATTTTTTCTGTCAGAATTTAACCGCTGGTACAGCTTTGGCTGCTTCATCAGCCTTAAAGTACTCTTTGGCTTTCAGTTTCAGCAGAAGGCTGTTGGTCATGGAGTTCGGAAATTGTCTGATGGAAAAGTTGAAGGTCTCTACAGCACCATTATACCGCTGGCGGGCCACACTGATACGATTTTCAGTTCCTTCAAGCTGATTCTGAAGATCGCGGAAGTTCTGGTTTGCCTTGAGATCCGGATAGCGCTCCACCGCAACCATCAGGCGCGAGAGGCTTGAGGAAAGACCGCCCTGGGCACTGCCGAATTTTGCCATAGCCGCCGGATCGCTGAGCATGGCAGGAGTAAGCTGGATCGAGGTAGCTTTTGCCCTTGCTTCCACCACCGCCGTCAGTGTCTCCTTTTCAAAGTTTGCCGCACCCTTGACTGTTGCCACAAGATTGGGAACAAGGTCAGCCCGCCGCTGCAACTGTGACTCAAGATCGCCCCATGAACGGTTTACTGCCTCTTCATTCTGCTGAATGCTGTTGTATCCGCATCCATACAGTGTGCTGAAAAAAAGAAAAAATGCAAGAACCCTCGCAATTGAATATTTCATAATTGTCTCCTTACTGTTGGATTTCATCATCAATTAAAATAAATACATTTTTTTTCGCATAACCCCATATATTATCAATATGACGCTCCTATAACGCCGGAAAGAAAAAAAAATTTAAAACACACCTTTTCCCTGACGGTAAACCTCAGCTTATAAGCCGTTCAACCGTAAAAATCCCGGGTACTTTTTTCAGCTTGTCCATGAGAGTACTCAGCTTTTCGGCATTGCGAACATAGACCATCATAGTACCGACAAACATCCCGTCACGGGCGTTCAACGAAATGCTGCGGATATTGGTATCAAATTTGGAGATAACCGTCGTAAGCTGGTTCATGATTCCAAGACGATCTTCACCGACAATTTTTATGCCCGCCAGAAAATCGGTCTCAACTTTCCGGTTCCATGACACAGAGACAACCCGCTCACTTTTCAGCAGGTTCTCATTACTGACATTGATGCAATTCTTTCGGTGAATTTTAACGACACCATCCGCTGAAACAAAACCAAGCACGTCATCACCGGGAACAGGCTGGCAGCATTTAGCATAAGAATAGGCAATGTTACTCATACCGGCAATAATAACCTCGTCCTTTTTGACAGGCATTCCCTGCTGCTGCTGTTCCTGTTCCTGCCGGGCCATCTGAAGGTACTCTTCAACCTCACGAGCTTCATCACTGAAGCTTTTGGCGGCCGGTACCTCCTTTTTGGAACTCGAAACCCGCTCAATGACCTCTTCTCCGTTAATCTGCTGGCTGGCAAGTGCACTGAAAAAATCTGCCGGAGTTTTGAGTCCATACTTTTTAACCTGCTGGATAATTTCGCTATCCGAAAACAGCTTTTTGGTGCCAGTAAGCATCTTTTCCCATATTCCCCGCCCTTTCTCGATCTGCAGGCGCCGATCCTCATTGATAGCCGATCGAATTTTAAGCTTGGCACGCTGAGTGACCACTATTTTAAGCCAGTCAGATTTCGGCTTCTGATTTTTAGAGGTAATGATCTCGACCCGGTCACCGGACTTAAGCTGTGCGTTCAAACGAACAATCTTGCCGTTAACCTTGGCCCCGATACAGCCGTTGCCAACTTCGCTATGAATCGCATAAGCAAAATCTATCGGCGTGGCACCTGCCGGCATGGTTTTCATATCTCCTTTCGGAGTGAAAACATAGATCTCGTCATGGTAGAGATTAAGCTTGAAACCCTCCATAAAAGAGGCTGCAGAATCAGCATCCTTGATTAACTCTCTGGCCCAGCGAAGAAAAGAATCAATGTTTGCATCATCCCTTGAAATTTTTTCCTTGTATCGCCAATGGGCAGCTACACCAAGTTCAGCAAACTCATGCATGCGTTTGGTACGAATCTGCAGTTCAACCATGTGACCTCTCGGTCCGATAATGGCAGAATGAAGTGACTGATATCCATTATGCTTGGGTATTGAGATATAGTCCTTGAAATACTGTGGAATCGGAGGATATTTCTGTGTGATAAAACCGTAAACTGAAAAGCATTCGGCAATCTTCTCCGTATCAATAATCACCCTGATGCCGTAAAGATCGTGAATATCCTCAAAAGTCTTGTTCTTGTTACGCATCTTGTTGTATATAGAAAAAAGATGCTTGGCCCGTCCCTGTACCTCAACCTTGAACCCCTGCTGTTCAAGATCAGCCTTTATGGGTTCAATCATTTTGCTCAGGTAGTTGACCCGATCTCCTTTGCTCATGCGAATTTTCTGCTGGAGAAAATTGTACATCTCAGGATCAATAAATTTGAGCGCAAGGTTTTCGAACTCAACCTTCATTTTTCCAAGACCAAACCGGTGCGCTAGAGGAGCGTAGATATCGCGGGTCTCAAGAGCAATCTTCAGACGACGGTGCTCAGGAAGCGATTCAAGCGTTCGCATGTTGTGCAGACGATCGCAGAACTTGATGAGAATAACCCTGATATCCTTGACCATTGAGAGCAGCATCTTGCGAAAACCTTCCGCCTGGGTATTCTCCCGGTTGATCATGATACCGGAGATCTTGGTGAGGCCTTCAACTATATCAGCTACTTCAACGCCCAGTTCGGCGACAATATCTTCATAAGTATATCCACTGTCCTCAATAACATCATGCAGCAGTGCCGCGGCAACCGAAACGCCATCAAGGGGAAGTTCATTGAGCAGAATTGTGGCTACTTCGACCGGATGATAAAAAAACGGCTCTCCTGAAGCCCTTTTTTCTCCCTCGTGTGCCCGGTAGCACATAAAAAAGGCGCGCTGAATCAGCGATTCATCAAAATTCTTGAGATTCTTGCGCGAGAGCTGAAGAATCTCGTGGAGTTTATTGTAATGATCCTTTTCTATCTGAGCTAACATCGCAGACAAACTGTAGTGAATGGCATAGTAAAAACAGGGAGGATGATAACCTTTAATATATAATGTTCTCCCGAACTACAAACAAACAGCAGGCAAAATCATCCCTCTGCCGGCGACCGTTTCAGTACTTGCTCAAGCTTGTTTATCTCGTCACGCAGATACGCTGCTTTTTCATACTCCATCTGGACGGCCGCTTCCTGCATCTCAAGCCGGAGTTCTGCGACCATTGCATAGCCTGCCTCGGGCGTCAGCGTATCAATCAAACCGGCAAGCACCCTTTCCGGTTTGGGCTCCAGACCGAAACGCCTTCTTCTATAGCGCTCCTCAGCATCAGCTACTCCGGTAGTATCAAGAATCTGGTCAACTGACTTTATGATTGATCGGGGAGTAATACCGTGCTCTTCGTTGTATTGCTGCTGGATGGTACGACGCCGTGCTGTTTCATCAAGCACCTCACGGATGGAGCGTGTAATCACGTCGGCATAGAGCACTACATATCCATCAAGATTACGAGCCGCTCGTCCTGCAATCTGCATCAATGAACGGGTGTTGCGCAAAAAGCCCTCCTTGTCAGCATCAAGAATAGCAACAAGAGATACTTCGGGAAGATCGAGACCTTCGCGAAGCAGGTTGACACCGACAAGGACATCAATATCTCCTGTCCTGAGCTCCCTGAGAATCTGCATCCGCTCCAGACTCTTGATCTCCGAATGCAGATATCGCGAACGGATACCCGTCTTTCTGAAAAAATCGTGAAGGTCTTCAGACATTCTTTTGGTCAGGGTCATCACAAGCACCTTATGGCCTTTTGCGGTATGGATGCGGATTTCTGCCAGCAGGTTGTCAATCTGCCCTTTGACCGGACGTACTTCCACCGGAGGGTCAAGCAGACCAGTCGGACGAACAAGGAGTTCAACGACCACACCGCCGGAACGGAGCAGTTCGTGATCACCGGGAGTGGCGCTGACACAGATAACCTGAGGAGCCATCTCCTCGAACTCTTCAAAACGCAACGGGCGGTTGTCAAGTGCCGAAGGAAGCCTGAAACCATGCTCAACCAGAATGGTTTTGCGAGAACGGTCACCTCCATACATACCGCGTATCTGTGGAAGTGTCACGTGCGACTCATCAATCACCACAAGATAGTCATCAGGGAAATAGTCAAGAAGACAGCAGGGACGCTCTCCTGCAGGGCGTCCTGAAAGATGACGAGAGTAATTCTCAATGCCTGAGCAGTAGCCAAGCTCTTTCATCATCTCAAGATCGTAACGGGTGCGCTCTTCTATCCTGCGAGCTTCAAGAAAGCGGTTTTCTGAGCGAAAAAAGTTCAACCTCTCTGCAAGCTCGTTTTCAATAGAAAGCATCGCCACTTTAAGCTTCTCCTCATCAGCAACAAACTGCCGGGCGGGATAAATAAAGGCATAATCGTCAACACCGAGCACCTCCCCGCTGTGAATATCAAAGGTCTGGATGCTTTCAATCTCAGAGCCGAAAAACTCAATTCTCAGGGCAAGTTCTTCATGTGCAGGAACAAGATCGATAATGTCGCCCCTTACCCGGAACTTACCCGAAGCAGGCTGAACATCGTCACGGATGTAATGGAGGGCAATCAGCTCTTTCAGAAAGAGATCCCGATCCTTTTCCATCCCGGAACGCAGTTCAATAATCTGCGCTTTCCAGTCTTCAGGAGAACCCAGTCCATAAATACAACTGACTGAACTCACCACAATAACGTCCTTTCTGCCGCTGAGCAATGCACTGGTGGCCTTCAGCCGAAGCCGTTCAATCTCGTCGTTAATACGAAGATCCTTGGCGATATATTTGTCAAGAGAAGGGAGATATGCTTCGGGCTGATAAAAATCGTAGTAGCTGATAAAATACTCTACCGCATTATCAGGAAAAAATTGCTTAAGCTCACCATAAAGCTGCGCTGCGAGAGTCTTGTTATGGCTCATCACCAGCACTGGCTTATTGACACGGGTAATGACATTGGAAACAGCAAATGTTTTTCCGGAACCGGTCACCCCAAGCAACGTTTGGTAGGGATTCCCTGACAGTACACCGTCACAAAGCTCCTCAATGGCTTTGGGCTGGTCACCTGCCGGACGGTAAGGACTGACAAGCCGATATGTGCCGCCAATGCACTCTTGCATAAACAACGTTCCTCTTTTTGAAATTGTACTGTACTTCTGACCTTAAGCTGCTGTCAAAAAGAACTATTAAAGCTCTTTGTTAGTTCTTCCGCAAGAATATATGTAAGATTAAATGCAATAGTGTTTTTCATCTTGATAAACGATCTGGTTCTGACACCGGCGGACCGAATCAATCACTTATTTTGAATAAGGTCATTGATGGCGGTTGCAATTATGTGCTTTTAATCCCATTATTATCTTCTTTGATGCCGGATCATTTTCAACCATTTATGAAACTCAGTATCTCAAGGTTCATCAGCGGGATACTGTTTTTGCATTTATTTTCCTGTACACCCATGATAAAAGAAGTGAAACCTTATCCATACTCTACAGTTCCCGGAGATTCCCTCCACACGAGAATTTATACGCTGAAAAACGGGCTGACCGTCTACATGAGCCACTATCATGACGAGCCGAGGATATACACCTCCATTGCAGTCAGGGCTGGCAGCAAGAATGACCCCGCAGAGACAACCGGTCTTGCCCACTATCTTGAGCACATGCTCTTCAAGGGAACTGATTCACTGGGCTCTCTTGACTATGAAAAGGAGCATGTCGAGCTTGAAAAGATTACTGAACTCTACGAACAGTACCGCTCAACTGCGAATATTGAGAAAAGAGCGGCGATCTACAAGATGATCGACTCACTCTCCAATGTGGCTGCCGGCTACGCCGTACCAAATGAGTATGATAAATTGCTCAGCTCAATAGGCGCGCAGGGCACCAATGCCTACACCTGGGTCGAACAGACCGTCTATGTCAATGATATTCCGTCAAACAAATTTGACCAGTGGCTGACCATCGAAGCTGAACGGTTCCGTAATCCGGTCATGCGGCTCTTTCATACTGAACTTGAAACCGTCTATGAAGAGAAAAACATGACTATGGACAGTGACAGCCGCAAGATATGGGAAAATCTTTTTGCCGCTCTCTTTAAAAAACATACGTACGGGACGCAGACCACCATCGGCAAGGCCGAGCACCTGAAAAACCCGTCGATCAAAAATGTTGTCGATTACTACCGGACCTATTATGTACCGAACAATATGGCACTCTGCATCGCTGGAGATTTCGATCCGGATGCGACGATCAAACTGATTGATGAAAAATTTTCTGTGCTGCAGCCAAAAGAGATCCCTCCGTTTACGCCTCCTGTAGAAGAGAATATCACGAAACCGGAGGTTATCAAGGTAAAGGGACCTGAATCTGAAGAACTGGTTATTGGATACCGGTTCAACGGAGTCAACAGCTCCGATGCCGATTACCTGACCCTGATTGACAAGGTTTTGTTCAACCAGACTGCCGGTCTGATTGACCTTAACCTGAACCAGAAGCAGAAAGTCCTTGATGCCGGTTCGATGCTGATCATGATGAAAGATTACTCCACACATCTTTTAAGTGGAAAACCGAGAGAAGGTCAAAGCCTTGATGAGGTAAAAGAAAAGCTGCTCAGCCAGATTGAATTTCTCAAAGAGGGAAAGTTTCCTGACTGGCTGCTTGAAGCGGCAATCAATGACCTGAAAATCGAACAGCTTAAACTTTATGAAACCAACCATGGAAGAGTTGAGGCCTATATTGATGCGTTTGTATGGGGAATGCCCTGGTCAGAGCATGTCAGCCAGATCGAGCGCCTCCAGAAGATTACAAAAGAAGATGTTATTGCGTTTGCCCGGAAGCATTACAATTCTAATTATGTTGCCGTCTACAAAGAGCACGGCACACCAATAAGTGAGTCGAAAATCCAGAAACCACCGATCACACCTCTCACGGTAAATCGGGATACCTCGTCACCTTTTGCAGAAAAACTTCTGGCCAGGAAATCTGAACAAAACAAACCGTCTTTTCTTGATTATAAAAAGGATATCGGTTTCTTTGATGTCAATCCCTCCGTAAAGCTGCATTATGTGCAAAACAGGGAAAACGAGCTCTACGAGCTCTATTATGTCTTTGATATCGGCAAAAATACCAGCAAAAAAATCGATCTCGCGCTCGACTACCTCTCCTATCTCGGTACATCAGACTTTACTCCCAAGGAGTTCAGCCAGGAACTTTATAAAATCGGCTCAAGCTTTTCGGCATTTACCGCTGATAATTACGTCTACCTGAAACTTTCCGGACTGCAAAAAAATTCTGCGGCAGCAATTCGACTGCTTGAAAAACTTCTCGTTGAAACCCGACCTGATGAAGAGGCTCTTGAAAATCTTAAAGCCGGCGTGATAAAAGAGCGGTCTGATGACAAGCTCTCCAAGAAAAAGATACTCTTTGAGGCCATGACGAGTTACGGCAAGTACGGGCCTGTCTCGCCTTTCACCAACGTGCTGAACAACAGTGAACTTGAAAAAGTGACCTCGAAAGAGCTGCTTGAAGAGATACGAACGCTTTTGCAGTACAGCCATCGGGTACTCTACTACGGCCCGGCCTCTTCGCAGGAGCTGCTCGGTGAACTTCGTTCGGTTCGGCATTATCCGGAATCGTTGAAAACCCCGCCAACAAACGACCCTTTCAAGGATTTGGAACAGGCGGATAATCTTGTCTATTTTGTTGATTACGATATGACGCAGGCAGAGGTCATTCTGTTGACGAGAGATGAACTCTACGCCCCCTCCATCGTCCCAATTGCAACCCTCTTCAACGAATATTACGGAGGCGGGATGTCATCAGTGGTTTTCCAGGAACTGCGGGAAGCCAAAGCTCTGGCATACTCTGTATTTTCGGTATACAAGACACCAAAACAAAAGAAGGAACATAATTATATTATCAGTTATATCGGCACCCAGGCAGACAAGCTGCCTGAAGCGCTTGAAGGGATCAGCAAACTGATGAAGGAACTGCCAAAGTCACCGAAACTGTTTGCTTCAGCGCTAAACGGCATTCAACAGAAAATTTCAACGGAACGATTGACAAAAGCGGAGATACTCTTCAATTACGAAGAGGCTGTCAGACTTGGACAAGACAATGATATCAGAAAGGAAATTTATCATGATACGGCGCGAATGAACCTCAGCGATATCGAAAAATTCCACAGCAAGCATTTCAGCAACAAAAAACATGTCATGCTGGTACTGGGCAAAAAAGAAAATCTTGATATGGAAACCCTGCGAAGATACGGAACCGTTAAAGAGCTGAAGGTTGATGATATTTTCGGCTATTAAACTCATGTCTGCCTGCTTACATGCCTGAATGTTACTATGAAAATTCTTGACAAGTACATATTCAGGCAGTTTGCCAAAGCATTTTTTTTTAGCTCCATTGTCTTTGTTTGCCTGTTCATGCTCATCAACATGGTTGAAAAACTTGATGAGTTCATGGATAACAAGCTTGGCCTGTGGGGTATAGGTTATTATTATCTTCTTACGATTCCTTCCACTTTTCTGGTAACATCTCCGGTCAGCGCACTGCTTTCATCAATTCTTGTCTCGGGAAGACTCTCTTTTTCAAGCGAACTTCCAGCAATACGATCGGCCGGTATCAGTATGCGTCAATTACTGAACCCTTTTTTTATCGGCGGAATTCTCATTCTCCTGATCAATCTTGCCAATGCCTGGTGGATAGCTCCTGCGGCATTTACCAAAGCCCACTCTTTTGAACAGCATTATTTCGGCAAAAAAAACTCCAGGCCAAATGAGAGCAGCAATATTCATCTTCTTGAACCAGGTTCCCGTATTGTCTCTATAGGCAGCCTTGATCCTGATCAGTCAAACCTCAGCGATGTTTCCATAGAGGAGTTTATCGGCTCCCGACTCAGATCACGAATGGATGCTGATGCAATGCACTATGACCCTGCGCACAAACAGTGGATCATGCAGAATGTTTCAACACGTTTTTATACTGGAGAGCAGGAATTTTTTAGTGTTACACCCTCGAAACCGGTAAAACTGTCACTTTCACCGCACACACTGGCAGAACTCAATCTGCAACCGGACGAAATGAGTATCAGCAGCCATTACCGCTTTCTTTCAGAAAAACGGAAAGCCGGGTTTTCAGGTCTTGAACGCTCGATGGTAAAATTCCATAACAAAATTGCAATGCCATTCGCCTCGCTCATCATCATTCTCATCGGTGTACCACTCTCTGCCAAGAAAAAGCGGGGAGGACTCGCTTCTGAAATTGCCATCACATTGTTTGCAGGATTTCTCTATCTCGGACTGCAGAAAACCATTGCGATAGGAGGGTATCAGGGGCTTATACATCCTATGCTCGCCGCATGGCTGCCGAATCTGCTCTTTCTCGGCATCGGCTATGTGATTTATAAAACAGCTATCGACTGAGGTTGACCGCTCGAAAAAATACTCCCCTGGTTATGGCTTAAACGCAGGAGGGAGCACTGGCAAAAAATGTTTGCAAGCGCTCCCCGCGTCACGTCGTGATCGTTAACCACAAACAATTCTGAAAAAGCTGTCAGCTACCGATATATTCTTTTAAAATTTTGCTGTATGCCGACTGACGCAGTCTCCGTATCGCTTTTTCCTTGATCTGCCGGACACGCTCCCGGGTCAAACGGAATTTCTCTCCGATCTCTTCAAGAGTAAGCGGATTATCCATACCAATCCCGAAATATGACTTGATAACATCAGCTTCTCGAGGTGCAAGGACAGAAAGAGAGCGTTCGACCTCAAGAGTGAGCGAATCGCGATTAAGACCATAATCGGGTAGATGACCATCATTCTGCAGAACATCAAGCAGACGGTTATCGTCGCCCTGGGCAAATGGAGCATCAACCGAAACATGCCTTCCTGCAATTTTCAGCGTGTCGGCAACGTCCTGTGAATCCATTTCAAGCAGGGTGGCCAGCTCCCTGGTATTGGGATCGCGTTCAAATTCCTGTTCAAGCTGACTGTACGCCTTGCTGATTTTGTTGAGGGTACCTACCCTGTTCAGGGGAAGCCTGACAATTCTCGACTGCTCAGCCAATGCCTGGAGAATGGACTGCCTGATCCACCATACCGCATAAGAGATAAACTTGAATCCACGGGTTTCATCGAAGCGCTTTGCCGCTTTGATAAGACCGAGATTCCCTTCATTAATCAGATCACCGAGGGTGAGACCCTGATTTTGGTACTGCTTGGCCACTGAAACAACAAATCGCAGGTTGCCTTTGATTAACTTGTCAAGAGCACGTTTTGCCCTCTTGTATTCGGTTGTATCGACCGGCATATCAAAACCCTCTTTTATCGCCTTGGTCAACCGAACTTCATCTTCTGCAGTCAAAAGATCATATTTTCCTATCTCCTGCAGGTAACGGTCAAGAGAAAGGCTTTCACGATTGGTTATCTGTTTGCTT
>CAISRC010000090.1 GCA_903887845.1 uncultured Chlorobiaceae bacterium | reverse complement strand
CACGACGCGTTCCTTATAGATGTCGCAACGGTCAGCGGTATGGTGCGGAATTTTCTTGATCGTCTTGAATCATGATTTTGGCCTGGGAGCTCGGCGTTCCCAGGTTCCCAGGTTTTATATCTCCTCAAATCCGGTATAGCGCTGCAATACTTCGGGCACCCTTATGTTGCCCTCAGGGGTCTGGTAGTGCTCAAGCAGGGAGACCATGAGCCGTGAGGTTGCGAGGCCTGAACCGTTCAGGGTGTGTACAAACTCCGGTTTGGACTTGTTGTCAGGCTTGAAGCGGATATTTGATCTTCTTGCCTGGTAATCCTCAAAGTTTGAGCAGCTTGATGCCTCAAGATATTTCTGTTCCGCCGGTGACCACACCTCAATGTCGTAACATTTCGTAGCGTTGGCGCTGATGTCGCCGCTGCAGAGCAGCAGTACCCGGTAGGGAATCTTCAGTGCAACAAGAATTGCTTCGGCATGAGAGCGAATCTCTTCAAGCGCTGCATAAGAATCCTCTGGACGGGAAAATTTCACCATCTCCACCTTGTTGAACTGATGCACCCTGAGGAAGCCTCTGGTATCCTTGCCATAACTTCCCGCTTCACGCCGGAAACAGGCTGAATAGGCGGCATAAGAGATGGGCAGACTTGCGGTCTCAAGCATCTCACCCCGATGGAGGTTGGTGACCGGTACCTCTGCGGTCGGGATGGCATAGAGGTCATCTTCACCGATGTGGTACACCTGGTCGGCAAATTTCGGCCACTGTCCGGTGCCTCGCAGCGACTCCTGGTTGACCAGAAATGGTGGAAAAACCTCGGTATAGCCATGACGTTCGCTATGCGTGTCGAGCATGAAATTGATCAGGGCGCGCTCAAGACGGGCGCCTTTGCCAATATAGGCGGGAAATCCGGCGCCGCTCACCTTTGCACCACGCTCGAAATCTAGAATTCCGAGGGATTTGCCCAGTTCAAGGTGATTTTTAACCGAAAAATCAAGGTCGTATGCAAAAGTTACCGGCTCTCCGAAAACCTGGTTGTCGGTAGCGCTTCGTCCGACTGGAACTGACGGATGCAGTTTGTTGGGAAGGGCAAGAAGGATATCCTCCATCTCTTTTTCAAGCTGACTGAGTGTTTCATCTATTCGTGCAATCTCTCCGGGTGTAACGACATTCAAGATGATTTGTTTTTCTAATTCAGAAGAGCTTATGCCGCTTTTTTTCATTTCGGCAATTTCTTTTGACCGCTTGTTGCGCAAGGCTTTCAGATCATCTGATTCTCTTACAAGTTCCTTGCGTTTTTTGTCCAATTCAAGTAACTGGTGAAGTTTCGGCTCTTCCACAGAGAGCTGCCGGTTGTGCAGCATGGCAACAACCTCGTCCGGATTCTGGCGGATATAGTTGATATCAAGCATGATGGTGAGTGCGAATGGGTTATGCTGAAAGCAGTGACTTGACAATCTGCTGAACCTTGGTGCCGTCAGCTTTTCCTTTAAGTGCTTTCATGGCTTCTGCCATCACTTTGCCCATCTCTTTCATGGAGACAGCGCCTGTTTTTGTGATGATATTCTGTATGACGGTTGTTACTTCCTCGTCGGAGACTGGCGCTGGAAGATACTCCTCAAGCACGACCAACTCTGCCTGCTCAGTTTCAGCAAGGTCGAGACGATTCCCGGCGGTAAACTGCTCAATGGCGTCACGCCGTTTTTTTGCGAGACTCACCAGCACTTCCAGTTCCTGCTCTTCCGTCAGTACGGCGATGCCGCCAACGCGAATGGAAACCTCTTTTTCAAGCAGTGCGGCGCGAATGGAGCGTATGGCGTTCAGGCGGGTTTTATCGCCGCTTTTCATCGAATTTTTCAGATCCAGATCTATTTTTTCCTTCAGACTCATGATGGGGTCCACTCAAAATTTATTAAAGAAGAATCAGAAAATACAGGAAAAAAACCTGCTTTCCCACAACGCAAGAGCTTTTGCCTTCTTCATTCATTGATATCACCGCACACCGGCCTCAAGACAAGTTCTTCCACTGATGTTCGTTGTGGCAGGAGATAGGCGTTGACAAGGGGGCCTGAAATATCTTCCGGCATCATCATGGTTGCTTTCATCTTTTCCGGCACCTCTCCCCACATTGGAGTATAGACTGCGCCAGGCATGACATTGGTAATTCTAACATTGCACGTTTTTGCGTATAACCGTATCGCTTCTACAAGTCCTTTTTGACCAAACTTTGACATGCAGTAGATCGAAGAGCTCTTGAAGGCTGTTTCTGCAGCAACAGAGGTAATAAAAAAAATGTGACCGGATTTATTCTTTTCCATGACCGGAAAGACCTTCTGCGTCAGGAAAAACGTGCCTTTCAGGTTTGTCGATATGGTATACTCAAAATCTTCCTCGGTCAGTTCCGCAAGTGGTTTGAACCTGCCGACTCCGGCATTGTTCACAAGACAGTCAATCGTGCCGTGGCGCTCAAGCGTGGCAGTAACGAGCTGGTCAATCTGTGCGGTGTCGGCAATGTCCGCCTGAATGATATCTGCATCTGCACCGTAAGAACGGCAGGTGTCAGCAACGGTTTCAAGATCGGAAAGCGTTCTGGAAACAAGGATCAGCACAGGATTAAAGTTGTTTTGAATTCCGGCTGCGCGAGCAAAGTCAATGGCGATAGCTTTGCCGATTCCTTTGCCCGCACCGGTTATGATGATGATATGTTTCATTTTAATAAAGATGGGGAGCTGTTTTTATGTATACGAAAAACGCTTGCTTTCTTTTGGATTGCGTGTGTGATGTAATATGATTGTGTAATATGCGGTAATGTGTGAGAATTTTGAGAAAAAATATATATTTCATGGGTAAATAAGCCGCAAGGGCGTCATTCTCATGTCGCTTTGCTCTTTTTGAAAAATGGTGAATTCTGTGTTTATCATGGCTATTACTAAAGTTAAATGGTTTGATGGTAAAAAGGGCTATGGTTTTCTTCTGAATCCCGATGGAGGAGAGGATATTTTTGTTCATTTTTCGGCGATCCAGTCGGAAAAAAGTTTCAAGGTACTGAATCCAGATGCTGAAGTGGATTTTGAGCTCGACAAAACCGGAAAAGGATTGCAGGCAAAGAATGTTCGTGAGATTTTTCAGAGCGGATCAGCAAATGTTCAGCCAGTTCAGGTCTCGTTCGCTTAGAGATTGTTGTTAGAGCAGGGAGCTTTCCCTAAAGCTGAACCATTCCGTTTTACCAATAATGACATGGTCAAGCAGGTCGATCTGGATAACGGAACTTGCTTGTTTGAGGAGGTTGGTGACCTGTTTGTCAGCATTGCTTGGCTCAACGTCGCCGGAAGGGTGGTTGTGCACGAGTATAATGGCATGTGAGCTTTCCTTTATTGCAGCCTTGAACACCTCTCTTGGATGAATGAGGGCGGCGTTAAGCGTTCCTACAGAAACGAGTTCAGTTTTAATGATCTGATTTTTGGTGTTCAGGTGCAGGACGAAGAGGTGTTCTTTTGTTTCATCAGGGATGCGGCCTGCCATGTATTCAAAAATATCTCGTGCCGTCTGGATTTTTTTATTGTTGTTCCGGGTGTAGTGCAACCGCTTGTTCAATTCAAAGATAGCTACAATTTGCATGGCTTTGGTCTCTCCGATACCCTCAATCTCCTGAAGTTCCCCGATGGTTATATTGACAAGCTTTTCCAGAGTAAACCTTGCAATAATTTCGTTACAGGTGTCAACAATATTGAGTTTTCTTGAGCCGAAACGCAGGATGATTGCCAACAGTTCGGCCGGACTAAGTGAGGATGGTCCGCTGCTGAGAAACCTCTCTCTTGGTCGGTTTTCTGGGTCAAAATCATGAAGACGCATTTTTTCTGTTTTTATTGAAATCGCCGAATAATCGCAATTTTATCATTGTAAATAGAGCGTATTTTTAGTTCCCGTCAGACTCCGCCCAATTGTTTGGCGTCTCATACCAGCGAAGCCGTTTAAGCTTTACGCCTTCAGGTAAATGAGGCTGGATCTGGTTAAACGCCCATTTGGCAAGGCATTCAGCCGTTGGGGGTTCATCAGTCACCAGAACCCTTGAATTGCGTTTCATGATGAAGTCAAGATCTTCATGATCATTTTTCCATACCGCGAATCCATGATCAAGTTTGTCGTGAATGTGCTCCAGCATGATCTCTTTTAAAAACTTGAAATCCATCACCATTCCCTCTTCACTGTCATTCTTGCGCTTAATCAGCTCACCTTCAATGGTGGCGACAATCACCCCACGATGGCCGTGCAGTTGATTACAGAAAGAAAAGCTGTTTGGAAGTGTATGGCCGTAATCGATCTCTATTTTTCGTGAAATACGCATGGGTTTACAATGATTGTCGTTACCGGTTTCCCTTGTCGGCAGTGGCAAGCAAAGTGTACGCAAAAAATTACTGTTTCACGAATTTCTGTTTTCTTGTCAATAGTGCCGCCAGGTGCTCAACCCCAAACAATATTTCGCTAAAAACTTTTTATTGCCTGCGCATATACCATGGGAATTTCGGCTGGAGAACTTGCGCCTGAAATTTTCCATGCGGCTGTCGACTGCAGGCTATAGTTTTTGGCAACAAACCATTTTACCCCAAATCCAGCTCCGATCAGGTTGCTGGTGTTATTGCCTGCATCGGGAAGGGGGGTGTTATGAAGTGTCGCATAACCATGGTCAACAAACGCGGAGAGTTCCAGTTTGCCTGGAAGTTCCCCTGTTGAGTCAAAAAGATAGCGCAGTTCAGCGGTTGCAATAAAACCTTGATCGGCGCAGGACTCACTTGTTTGCCAAGCACGTACCGCGCTGGGTCCAGTCAGTGAGAGTTGTTCTGAGCTGTTCAGGTTTTTATTGCTCCATTGCCCATAAGCCCCGGCATAAAGAGTCCAGCCATGAGAAATTGTCTGGGTACGGGCAAGACTCATGTTAAACTTGGCATAACCTCCATTGGTGTGCAATCCGTTTGATGATTGGTCTCTTGAAAGCGTTTCGGCATCATTGAGACCCAATTGTCCTCTGATAAAACCAAGGGAGAGGGAGGTGGAGCCTCCACCAAGTATGTTATCCATCTGTATGCCGGTAAGCCCTGTCTGACAAGATGCCGAAAGTCGTTGATTACTGTATTGTGCACTTTCAATTCGATCGTCCAATATTTTACCTTCTCCGGCAAATGTTGCATTCAGGATAAGATTTCTGTTTCGTATGATTGGCTGGGTTAGGGAAAAGCAGATGTTGTGGGCATCGCCGTAAGCATTTAATGTCTTGAATAATCCGCCCATCTGATAAGTGACGTAGTTGTAGTTAAATCCCATTTTTGTTCCGTACGGAGTGACTGGTATTGTATAGCCTGTTTGCACATTCTGCAGCTCTCCGATTGTTGATGTCTGTATGCGCAGGGTTAAATGATCACCAAGATGCAGAGGAGAAAAAAGTTCCATACAGCCGCCGAAGTGATTAGCGCCTGTTGCTTCGTTTCCATAGTTGTCAATGTTCACTGAGAAGGCGTAGGGTTTGCCTTCGATGACTTCAAGGGTTGCTTTTGTTGTGCCGGGTCTTGAGCCTGGTTCCAGCAGGATACGTGAAGAGATATTGGGCAGTTCATTGGTTTTCATGACCATGGAGGTAAGGGATCCATTTTCAAGAGGCTGGTCGGAGGGCACCTGCTTGGCATAATATTCCAAAAGAGCTTTCTGTGTTCTTGTAACAGCAGGGTTGGTTTCAACGCGTATCGTTTCAAGGACGCCTTCCATAACTTCAATGACAAGAGGTGTGCCGGGGGTCAGTGTTTGAGGGGGGAAAAAGACGGATGCAAGAAAATATCCTTTTTTTCGATAGGCATTGGTGATTGTTAAGGCTGCATGATCCAGCTCGGTGAGCGTCAGTTCCTGTCCTTTATAATCAGCCATGAGCGTAGAAAGCTCACTGTCGGAAAAAAGGGTGTTACCGGTAAAGGTAAAGCCTGTAACTGTAATGCGAGTTGTACTTTGATGTTGTTTCCCCTGGCTAATTTGTTTCTGATGATCAGGTAAAGCGTGCTGAGGCACAAACGATGGCCTGGGAGTACTTTCCTTGAGAAGTTGGCCAGCATCAGGCAGATTAGCCGCGAAAGTGGTGCTGGCCGTAAAGGCTAAGATGAAGGGAAGTATGTTCAATGATGCCGTCATACAACAGGCTGTATTTTTCAATTTTATTTATCCGACTTTGATCAGTACCACTGTCAGTACTTCGCCTCCAAACTGGTCCTTGGCGATAAGTTCAACCCGATATTCTCCTGCGGCCTCTTTTGGTGGTGTTCCGCTTATGATCTTCCGTTCAGGATCAAACGACATCCATGACGGTATTGATGAGCCATTAACCGAGGCTACTTCAAGAGAGATTACAGCATCTGGATTGCTGTGATTGAACATGCTCTCTGGTAAGGAAAAGATGAAGAATTTTTCTGCAGGTTCAGGCACTTCTATCCCGCTGACAGCAATAAAACTGCCATTAGAGGTGTTTCCGGATCGGTTTGCGAAAGTGAGTTCGGATTCTATTGTTGTCTTCTCGCCGTCATTCCGGTCGTTTGTTATGGATAGCAAATCGGCGGCGGTTTTCACAGGTTCAGATGTTTGTGAGATCATGCCGGGAGTGTAGTCTGGATTGAGATAGATCTCACTGGCTGTATAGAATGTTTGATTCAGGCTGAGCGCCTGTTGGGTGCTGCTTTGAGCTTCAGCTTGCCAGGTCATCATCGGATCGACGTCACCGTAAATTTTGCTGAGAGCATTGGCCGAAATGTTTATCGGGCGTTTGGTGATTGAGTAAGCATTATTGTCGGTCACAAAGGTAATGTCGTAGTTGCCGGCCTTGCTTCCAGAACCAAGGTTGATATCGTAACTGCCGACATTAGATCCACTCTGCCGACTCAAAAGGCCGGTGATGTCGCTCAATGCGTCACTCACTGTTACACTGCCGAGACTGCCGCTGGTGATGGTGACCGCCAGCGCAGGATCCGGTTCACCATAGGTTGTGCTCGCTGCTTTGGCCATCAACGTCAGGGGCCGCGGATTGATGGTCAGCCTTGCGCCAGTGTAGTTGATCGCGTAGTTGCTGTTATTCAGTGTATTCAGGACGATGGCGTAATTGCTCACATTTTCTCCTTCTGCCCGGCTGAGCTCGCCGCTGAAACTGTCACCCGCAAGAAGACCGCGTCCGCTGCTTTGCTCTTCGGCTGACCAGGTGAGTGTCGGATCGGCGTCACCATAGGTTTTGTTTAGTGCACCTGCTGAAATATTGATTGGTCTCTGGGTAATAGAGAAGGCATTGTTGTCGGTAACAAAGCTGATGTTGTAGTTGCCAGCCTTGCTTCCTGAGCCGAGGTTGATGTCATAACTGCCTGCATTGGAACCTGTCTGCCGACTCAGGATGCCCGTGACATCGGTCAACGCATCACTTACAGTAATACTGCCGAGGCTGCCGTTGGTGATGGTAACCTCCAGTGCAGGATCCCTCTCCCCATAGATCGTACTTGCATTCCTGGCACTCAAAGTAATCGGGCGCGGATTGATAGTCAGGTTGGCACCTGTATAGTTGATGGCATAGTTACTGTTGTTCAGTGTGTTCAGGGTGATCGCATAGCTGCCGACATCTTCTCCCGGCACTCGGGCCAGTTCGCCGCTGAAAATGTCGCCGGCAAGAAGACCGCGTCCGTTACTTTGGGTTTCAGTATCCCATGTCAAGGGCGGGTCATTTTCATCATAGGTTTTGTCCTGATCATCAGCGGAAATATCAATCGGCAGGGGTTTAACGGTATAGGGGAGTCCATTGCCCGCAGCAAAGGTGAAACCGCTGCTGCTTGATAAACCACTGGCATAGTTAATAGTGTAATTGCCTGTATTTGAAGCAGTTGTTGGAAGACCACTCACTATCATGGTGCCCGTCAAGCCGATATTTTCAGCATTATCCTCATTATCTGAAAACCCCGTCAGGGTATAACTGTATGTGGCATCTGGCTGATCTCCGTAATAACTGTAGCTTTTGCCGCTTGCAAGTGTCATGTTGACGGAAAGCTGGCCTGGAACACAAGAGTAGATGAACCCGTTGCCGGATTCGCTCACCTTGACAGGGGCATCGTTTGTGTAAGTTGCGTTGTAGTGACGGAAGTCAGATGTCAGGGAGCCTTTGATGGTTGAGGCTGGGTTTGCTGAATAGACCAGCCATCGTGCTGTTCCGGCAGTTGAGAGTATTACACCCGCGCTGTTGTTGAAATCTTTGCCGGCCAGAACGATGCTGTTGCCGCTGTTTGTGATTGCCGCAAGAGTGCCCGAAGCGAGTGTGATGCCTGATCCAGCCGTTGTCCCGTAGTTCACTGCGCTGATGCTGCCAGCAGAGATAGTGCGCAGAGTGATGTCACCACTCTCACTATTAGTGTTTCCTGCCCCATCCCGAAGTTCGATGGTCACGTTACCTGTTCCGGCGTTGATTGAAGTTCCGGCAGCCATGGTGATGACAGCGATACCTGCCGATCGCCAGGCATCAGCGACACCGTTTGCCTGCGTATCATTGGAAACAAGTGTCAGGTTTCCGCTGTCAGTCGTGATATTGGCATTGATCAGTATGCTTTGTCCTGCATAAAGATCAAGATTACCGCCATTACCAACGGGGTTTTCAGTGACGATGGCTGAATTGACGGTGAGGTTGTTGTTGGCCTTCAGCATGACATTGTCACCGGCATTGAGCAGCTTTGTAATCTGGTTTGGAGTAAAGGTGTTGTCTGTGCCTGGGCTGGATGTATAATCTTCTTGCAGCAAAGACTCCTGTACAGCTTGAGATGTCAGAATCTCCACTTTGCCGGTATTATTTGACCAGTTCATGGAACTGACAACGAAACTGCCGTTCATGCTGCCGACCTTGAGAGGTGTAATGCCGCCGGAACTCAGTTGATCATCTTTGCTGGAGCCCATAAGGCTGTTAGCTGTGCTGACCGCACCGACGAGGCCGCTGTCTCCATTTCCCATGGTAACGGATCCTGCATTGGAAAGAGAACCATTGTCCATAGTTGATGAGCCCGTCACATAATTGCCGTTTGGCAGTGCTACCGTTATTGCGCCTGCCTGATCACCGGTTTTAGAACCGACCAGACTGTTGGCAGCGCTTATCTCTCCCACCGTGCCGCCAAGCCCGTCTCCCCAGGTTACGGCCCCTGCATTGACGACAGATCCCTTGTCCCATGCGCTGGAGGAGATAACGTAATTACCATTTGTCAGGGCTGTTATTTTGTTTGAGCTGGAGTTATCTGATCCGATAAAGTCATTTTTTATTGATCCAACCAGGCTGTTTGCTATGCTTATTGTTCCGAAAGTTCCCCCGTCTCCATTTCCCCAAGTCACAGCGCCTGCTTCAGTGGCAGCGCCATTGTCCCAATTGGGAGACCCAATCACGTAGTTGCCATTTGATAGAGCTATTATGTTATAAACAGAGCCGTCATTTGTGGCAGAACCAATGAGGCTGTTGGCTACGCTTATAGTCCCTATGGTGCCTCCACCCCCATTTCCCCAGGTTACCGCTCCCACGTCAAGGGCAGTTCCGTTGTCCCAATGTGGTGAGCCTATGACATAGTTTCCGTTTGACAGGGCTGCCATGGTGTAGGATATGCCATCATTGGCTGACGAACCGACCAGGCTGTTGGTTATACCTATCGTTCCGACAGTGCCTCTTGTGCCATCTCCCCACGTTACAGCACCGGCATTCACCATCATACCATTGTCCCAATTGGGAAAACCTGCAACATAGTTTCCGTTTGCCAGGGCCATCACCGTTGATGATAAACCGTCATTGGCCGACGAACCGATCAGGCTGTTGGCTGTACTGACCAACCCGAAAGTTCCCCCGTCTCCATTCCCCCAGGTCACCGCCCCTGCGTCGATGGTTGTTCCATTATCCCACATCGGCGAGTTAATAACGTAATTACCGTTGGATAGTGCGGTTATCGCCGAACCAACTTTGTCACTTGCTGTAGAACCAACCAGACTGTTGGATGCATTGATTGTTCCTACCGTGCCACCAAGCCCATTTCCCCAGGTCACAGCTCCAGCATCAGTAGTGCTGCCATTCCAGAGAGGCGAATTTACCACGTAGTTTCCGTTCGCCAAGGCAGTGACGGCGCCGACATTATCTCCGCCTTTGGAGCCAATGAGGCTGTTGGCTGCGCTTATTACGCCGACGGTGCCGCTGAGTCCATTCCCCCAGGTTACTGCGCCTACGTTGGTTGTAGACCCATTGTCCCAAAGCAATGACGACGCAACGTAGTTGCCGTTTGTCAATGCGGTTACTTTGGATGAAACCCCATCACTTGTCTTTGAACCGACCAGGCTGTTGGCTGCGCTTATCACCCCGGCAGTTCCTGTTGTTCCATTTCCCCAGGTTACGGCTCCTGCATCAACAACAGAGCCATTATCCCAGGATGGGGAGCAGACCACGTAGTTTCCGTTTGTTAGCGTTGTCAGAGTAGAGAGAGCGCCATCATTGAGCGCAGAACCGATAAGGCTGTTCGTTTCGGCAACGATTCCACTGACACCCGTAGTGCCATCAATCCAGGTTACGGCTCCGACACCACCTACACCAGTGTTCGACCATTTTCGTGTTATGGTGACGGCGTTGTTATTGCCCGTCAGGGCGGACACTTTTTCACCAACAAGATCATTGGCACTTGAACCGCTCAGCATTGAAAGCAGTGTGCCGTCGGGTTTATAGAGTCTGACCGCTCCGGCATCGGTTGCGACAAAATCATCCAGAGGGCTGGCAACAATAATATTGCCGTTCAGAAGTTCGACGATGTTGCCGGAGCCATGCTGGTCACCTTCTGCCGGATTGGCATCAGACAGCGAAATGAGAGAGAAGAGAGTGTTCGTTGTTGTAGCGTCAATAGTGATGTTCCGTGGATCAATCAGCAGCAGTCCGTTTTCGCCGTATGGTGAGGTCATGGTGATCTGTCCGCTCATGGCAAGGTTTTCATGTCCAGATACTTCGACCTTTCCCCCGTTGCCGCTGTTTGTTCCTCCCTTCGCTTCAATAGCGCCAGCGAAAGCGGTTGACTGCTCCGACCAGACCACAACAGTGCCGCCGTTGCCGTTGTCAAGAGCGTTGGCGTTCAGCCTGCTGCTTTTTGTAATAACGGTGTTTGTTGCGTTGGCAAGCAAGGCGTCTTTGCCTTGCCAGCCACCACCAATAAGGATGCTGCCTCCTCCTGTCTGGCCATCAGCCGATACGCAGGCGCCTGCAAGAAGTGTTTGTGGCGCAGTGATGGTGATCTGGCCTCCTTGTATCGAGCTGCCGTTTGTACTGATGGTACCGGAGAGGTACAGTTTTTCTCCTGCCTGGATGCTGATACTGCCGCCACTGCTGCCATCAGCAGTCATAAGGCTGGTGGCGGTTTGTTCGATGCTGCCTGTCGCATTAATGCTTATGGCGCCACCCCTGTTGATGTCGTCGGCATTCCATGTGCCAGAATCGACAAAATTATTTGCACTGGCGTTGATGACGGAAGAGCTTATCGTACCAGTGTTGATGATGGCGTCTCCTTCGATGACGATTTTGCCATCTCGTTCTGTTATGCTGCTTGCACGTATCTTGCCACTGTTATTCACCACCGAGCCCAGCAGCTCATTGGCAGCAGAAGCAGTTATTATGACAGCTCCCCCGTCAGCTTCTACGACTCCGTTGTTCGTGATCCGGGCGTTATATTCACTCTGGTCAACCTTTATTGATACCAGGCCGCAAGCATCCAGACCAAGGGTAATTCCAGATCCGGCACCGAGGCCGGTTGAACCTTTGGTTGTGATAATGCTTCCCGTGTTTGTCGTATTGTTTCCGAGCAGAGCGATGAAGCCGCCTTTCAAGTAACCCTGGTTTATAACTGATGTTGTTCCGCCGTTCTGAAAAAATGTGTATTTTCCGCCAAGAAAGTCGTTGTCGTTGATGGCGAGCGTCGAAGCCACCAGTCCACCGACGTTCACGCTTGCGCCGGGGGCAAACAGAATGCCGTTGGGGTTTACCAGAAAGACCCTGCCGTTTGCTGTGAGTGTCCCGAAAATTGATGAAGGATCGTTACCTGATACCCGGTTGAGCAGGGTGGACTGGCATTCAGGTTGAATAATGTTGACGGCTTCCCCCTTGCCGATACCGAAAGAGTTCCAGTTGATGACAGCATGGTTGCTCTCCTGTCCTATCTGCATTGTCGTAGATGATGGCGTACTGATGGTGGCCTGCCCGGCAGCGACTTGCCCGTCGGCAGGTAAAGCAAAAGCTCTTGTTCCAGCAAGCAATGATTGTGTGACAACGGCAGCGATAATAAAGGAATCTTTGGTGTTTAACCAGATAACGTGAAAAGTGTTCTTCATTGCAATGCATGTTAAAATTTCAGGTCAAATTTATTATAACCAGACCATTGCTTTTTTAATACGACAGCGCGTTTACTTTATTTACGTAAAAAAAGAGTATTAAAAAAGTGCAAAGATGAAGAATTTTTCTATTTGTTGGTACCGATAGCAGAGAAAATGAAAATATTAAGGTTTTTGCCGGTATAAGGGAGTGCTTTTTCAGGCAAAGATGGATATGAGTCAGCCGTTTTATAGCAGACAAAATAATTTTCGATATATTATTTACAGTTCTAAGGAATTGTGTGTGTAATGCTGGTAAATTTCCAATTTTGTTTAATGAAGCATATCGTTATCGTCGGTGGCGGATTTGCAGGACTCAATGTTGCCAAAGAGCTTGGTAATCGAAAGGAAATCAAGGTTACTCTGATCGACAAGAATAATTTTCATCTCTTTCAGCCCCTTCTCTACCAGGTTGCCATGGCGGCCCTCAATGCGGGAGAAATTGCCTATCCGCTGCGCATGATGCTTTCGAAGTATAAGAATGTGACTGTTTTCAAGGGAGTTGTAAAAACAGTTGATCCTTATAACAAGATAGTCTATACGGATTTTGGTGAAATAGAGTATGATAGTCTTGTCATGACCTGTGGAGCGAAGCATCATTATTTCGGCCATAATGAGTGGGAAGAGTTTGCTCCTGGTCTTAAAACAATTGCCCAGGCGGCTGAAATTCGGAGAAGGGTCATGGAGGCGTATGAAAATGCCGAACGATCTCAGGATCCTGAAGAAAAACGAAAGCTTCTGACGTTTGTCATCGTTGGTGGTGGTCCGACCGGTGTTGAACTTGCCGGTTCAATCGGGGAGATGAACCGTTACTATCTATCGAAATATTTCAAGAATATCGATCCGAAAGAGATTCGAATTTTTATTGCCCAATCGGCTCCTGCTCTTCTTCATACGTTTTCATCGGAACTCTCGGCCAAGGCGACCCTTGCCCTCGAAAAGCTGGGTGTCCAGATCTTGACCTGCTGCAAGGTTACTAATATTGATGCCAATGGTGTGGAGATTGGCCATGAGAGAATTGAGGCCGGAACCGTGCTCTGGGCAGCGGGTGTCAGGGCGACAAGCATAGGGAAAACTATCGGGTTTTCTACTGATCAGTCGGGGAGAATTATTGTCGCTGAAGATCTAAGTGTGCCCGGCTATCCCGATGTCTTTGTTGGAGGCGATCAGGCATGTTTTGCTCTGCAGGATGGAGGAACACTTCCCGGGCTTGCTTCTGTTGCTCTTCAGGAAGGGCAGTCTATTGGAAGGAATATCCTGCTTGATCTTCAGGGCAAACGCAGAAAGCCGTTTGTTTACAACGACAAGGGTCAGATGGCGACCATAGGTAAAAACTCGGCAATTGCCGAAAGGGGTAATGTTAAACTTTCTGGTCTGCCGGCATGGATTATCTGGCTCGGGGTTCATATCTACTATCTCAGCAGCGTTAAACACCGTTTATTTGTGCTCATGCAGTGGGGATGGTCATACTTCACGTTTGGTCATGGCGCCCGTATTGTCAACAAAGAGTGGAGGTTTTATCCCAATCTTCCTGAACCAGCCGAACCAGCAGAGAAGGAGGAGCTGATCGCCGATAACGCATGTGTTCTGGATTCGAGTGACCTGGCGCTCAAAGGTAACCTTGACAACTCAGAGAAGAGTTTCTGAAGCCAAAGGGGGGGGATGTTTTCAACAGGTCAGGCGCAAAACGTGTTGCGGATGCTTTGCCGATAAAGGTCAAGTCTTTGGCGGATTTCATCAAGATGGTCGCCACCCAGCTTTTCAATGAGAGCATTGGCGATAACCGGCGCAACAACGGCTTCGGCAACGATGCCGGCAGCGGGAACTGCACAGGTATCGCTCCTCTCAAATCTTGAGGGAAGTGGCTGCAGGGTTTCGATGTCGAACGACTGCAGGGGAGTGACCAGCGAGGAGATCGGTTTCATTGCAGCCCGCAGGTGAATGGTCTGGCCGCTTGACATGCTTCCCTCAAGACCGCCAGCCCGGTTGGTTTTTCTGATCACACCTTCCTCGGGTGAGAGGTGGAGTTCATCATGAACCTCTGAACCTGGTTTTCGGGCATTTGCAAAGGCGGTTCCTATTTCAACGCCTTTGATGGCCTGAATGGAGAGGATAGCCGAGGCGAGTGCCGCATCAAGCCGACGATCGTGCTGTACATAGCTGCCAAATCCAACAGGAACGCCGGTGATAAATATTTCGATAATCCCGCCGAGGGTATCACCTCTTTTTTTTGCCTCATCAATGGCCTTTACAGCTTCGGCCTCAGTTGTGTTGCTGAGCATCCGAACGGGAGAGAGGTCGGCCTGCCGGGAGATCGCTTCTGCGCCTTCGCCGAGAAGTCCGGCAAGCTGCAGATCGGCAGAGGGTTCTGCAGCCGCTCCAATGGCCGATATATAACTGCCGATTTCAATGCCAAGTGCCTTCAGAAACACTTTTGACAGTGTTCCTGCGGCCACTCTTGCAGCAGTCTCTCTTGCTGATGAACGTTCAATGACAGGACGAATATCATCAAAACCGAACTTGATCAGGCCTGCCAAGTCGGCATGACCAGGTCTTGGAATAGTGATTTTTGGAACCGTATCATTGTTATTTTCAAACTGGGCCATGGAGGTTATCCAGTTTGCCCAGTCACGGTTTTTAATAATGAGTGAGATGGGTGACCCGATGGTTTTGCCAAACCGGATGCCGGATAACACTTCCGCCTGATCGGTCTCGATTTTCATCCGTCCGCCTCGTCCATATCCCTGCTGACGGCGGGTTAACTGATGGTTTATCTCTTCCATGGTGATGGAGACACCTGCCGGCACTCCTTCTACTATTGCCGAAAGAGCCGGACCATGCGATTCGCCAGCGGTAAAGTATCGTATCATTGGCTTTATTAAATTACAAAGCCCGGCTGCGTGATGAGGGTGCAGCCGGGGCTTTTTCAATGCTTAACGAAGAATTCTTGCGGCCTCTTTTGCATAGTAGGTAAAGATAAGGTCGCCACCGGCGCGTTTCATGCACAGCAGCGATTCCATCATGACCCTTTTTTCGTCAATCCATCCACGCTGGGCAGCAGCCTTGACCATGGAGTATTCGCCGGAGACATGGTAGATTGCTACCGGAACATCAAAGCGCTCTTTGGTACGGTAGACGATGTCAAGATAGGCAAGTCCCGGTTTCACCATGACGATATCGGCGCCCTCCATGATGTCGAGTTCTATCTCTTTCATGGCTTCGTCGGTGTTTGCCGGATTCATCTGGTACGTTGTCTTGTCGCCGAACTGTGGTGCCGAATGCAGCGCGTCACGGAAGGGGCCGTAGAAGCTGGAGGCATATTTCGCAGCGTAGGAGAGAATGCCGACATCGGAGAATTCTGTATCGTCAAGCGCTTCGCGGATAGCACCGATACGGCCGTCCATCATGTCGCTCGGGGAGACGAAATCAGCTCCTGCATTGGCATGAGAAATAGCCATTTTACAAAGCACTTCAACGGTTTCGTCATTGAGAATAATGCCATCTCTGACCAGTCCGTCATGACCAAAAGGGGTGAAAGGATCGAGTGCTACGTCAGTCATGATGCAGAGATCGGGAACCTTTGCCTTGATGGCACGGAGAGCGTTCTGAATAATACCGTTCTCGTTGTATGCTTCGCTGCCATCTTCAGTTTTAATTTCAGGAATACCAAAAAGGTCGATAGACTGAATTCCAAGATCCCAGAGCTCCTGACACTCTTTTACTGCTTTGTCGATAGAGTAACGGAAGCTGCCGGGCATTGATGCGACCTCTTCAACAACGTTGGTTCCGGGGCAGACAAAGAGTGGATAGACAAGATCATTGACCGTCAGCGTGTTTTCCTGCACAAGGTTTCTGATGGCCGCACTTTTGCGAAGTCTTCTGGGGCGTTGAACAATATTGAGTAAATCAAGCTGACTCATGGCGGAAGAGCTGGTTAGGAGTTTAAAAAGCCAAAAATACGAAAATCCTGCAATATCGCGAAGAATTTCCCAGCGCTAAAAGGTTACAGCAAAAAGCTCATCATAATGCCTGCTGCGACGGCTGAACCAATTATACCGGCAACATTCGGAGCCATGGCATGCATGAGCAGATGATTGTCGGGGTCAGCTTTCAGTCCCTCAAGTTGCACAACGCGCGCGCTTTCAGGCACAGCAGCAACTCCTGCGGCTCCGATCAGCGGGTTGATTTTGTTCTCCCCTGAAAGAAAGAGGTTCATTAACTTCGCAAAAAGAATTCCGCCAGCCGTTGAGAACATAAATGCTGTTGCGCCAAGAATGAAAATAAGCGCAGAGCTATGCGTCAGAAATGTTGTCGCTTGTGTTGAAGCACCAATGGTAACGCCAAGAATGATGGTGACGATGTCGATCATGGCATTTTTGGCCGTATCGGCAAGTCGTTTTGTGACCATTGATTCCTTGAGCAGATTGCCCAGAAAAAGCATGCCGAGAAGCGGCAGTGATCCGGGTGCGATAAAACCGGTCAGGAGCAGACCAAAGACGGGAAACATGACTTTTTCGATTTTGCTCACCGAACGAGGCGGTTTCATTTTGATTCTGCGCTCTTTTTGGGTTGTCAACAGGCGCATGATCGGCGGCTGAATAAGCGGCACAAGCGCCATGTAGGTGTAGGCTGCAATGGCAATGGAACCAACCAGATGCGGAGCGAGGCGGGAGGAAAGAAAGATTGCCGTCGGGCCGTCAGCGCCGCCGATGATGCCGATCGAAGCGGATTCAGGATTGGTAAAGCCGAGGGAGATAGCTCCGAGATAGGTCATGAAAATTCCGAGCTGCGCTGCTCCTCCAAGCAGGATAAGCTTCGGATTTGAAATCAGCGGCGAGAAATCGGTCATGGCTCCGATTCCAAGAAAAATCAGTGGCGGAAAGATTCCTTTCAGCACTCCCTGGTAGAGGTAGTTCAGCACACTGCCATCCTGATAGATGCCAAGTGCCATTCCGCCATGTTCTATAAACGGGGTATTGCCGATCAGGATGCCGAACCCGATCGGAACCAGAAGAATCGGTTGATATTCATAGCGGATGGCCAGATAGATGAACACCATTCCGACAAGAATCATCAACAGGTGCCCCGGTGTTGCATTGGCAAAACCTGAATACCCGAAAAACTGTACAAGTCCGTCCATAATGGTGTTATTCAATTTCTATCAGGATATCACCCTGCATGACTGTGTCGCCTACTCCGACCTTCACCGTTTTGACAGTTCCGGATTTTTCTGCAAAAATATTGTTTTCCATTTTCATGGCTTCCAGAACCAGAATGGGCTCTTCGCGCCTTACCTTTGAACCGGGTTGGACCATGAGGGCAATAATAGTACCCGGCAGCGGTGCCTTGACGATGCTCAGTCCAGGGGTGTTGAGTGGCTGTGGCGGTTTCAAGGGAGTTGGGGGGGTATAGCGGACCAGTTTAGGGGTCTGCGGTCTTTTGATCTCCTGTCCAAGCTGAATCTGATAGGAGGTACCGTTTACTTCGATCTCGGCGTTGTTCTCCTCAAAGGATTTTATCTCGACATTGTAGCGGTTTCCGCTGATTGTGAATTTATATTTTCTCATCCTTGAAACCCTTTGAAATTAATGACATTGTAGATTTTTGAATTCCAGGGTGAGTAGCTTTTGCCAACCTTCCTGATTGTCAGAATTGCCGTTTCCTGATCGTGAAGCTCATCAAGATAGAGCGAAATCGCCATACCGATGGCAGCGCTGACCTCTCCGGGAATTGTGTTTCCAGCCAGGGCTTTTTTTGTCTCGTCTCCCTCATTGTCAAATGTTCTTCTGACATTCCAGAAGAGGATTTTAGGTATCACGCTGAAGAGCAGCGCAAGCAGGAAAAATGAAAGAAAGACGACACTGTATCCTGTGACTGCCAATGCCAGATGTTGACTTTGGATCGCCGAGAGATTGACCGGAAAATATTGAATGATCGATGGCATGGATTTTTTCCGTTTACAATGGTATGGTCGAGTGCTTTTTGGGAGGATTATTATCTTTTTTCGTCAGAAGCGTCTGAAGGGCGCGGATGATCCTGAAACGGGTATTGCGCGGTTCGATGATATCATCGATATAGCCGAATTTTGCCGCCTCATAAGGATTGGAAAATTTTTCACGATACTCCGCTGCATTTTCAGCAACAAACTTTGCACGCTCTTCCAGATCTTCGATGGCATTCAGATCCCTGTTGAAGAGTACCTCAATGGCGCCTATCGGGCCCATAACAGCGATTTCGGCCGTCGGCCATGCATAATTCACATCACCGCGAAGCTGCTTGGAGCTCATGACGATGTAAGCTCCACCATAAGCTTTGCGCAGGATAATGGTGATCTTCGGCACTGTGGCCTCTGCATAAGCGAAAATCAGTTTTGCACCGTTGGTGATAATGCCGTCAAACTCCTGCGCACTGCCGGGAAGGAAGCCCGGAACATCGACAAGAGTGACAAGGGGGATATTGAAGGCGTCGCAGAATCGGACAAACCTTGCCGCTTTGCACGATGCGTTGATATCCAGACACCCCGCAAGGTAGTTGGGCTGGTTGGCGACGATACCGGTTGAGATGCCGTTAAAGGTGACAAAGCCGACAACAATGTTTCTTGCATATTGACGCTGTACTTCGAGGAACTCTCCATTATCGGCAATCGAATAGATAATATCCTTGACATCGTAGGGGATGGACGGCTTTTCAGGTATGATGGAGTTCAGCTTGTCGTCAAGGCGGTCAGCCGGATCATCACAAATAGCAAGAGGTGGTTCCTCAAGATTGTTCTGCGGGAGGTAGCTGAGCAGTTTTTTGATCAGCAGGATTCCTTCGGTTTCATCCGCGCCTACAAAATGGGTGACTCCTGATTTTGTTGCGTGAACAGAAGCTCCTCCAAGATCCTCGTCAGTGATGGTCTCTCCGGTAACGGTCTTTACAACTTTTGGACCGGTGACAAACATGTGACTTGTTTTTTCGACCATGACCACGAAATCAGTAAGCGCAGGGGAGTAAACCGCACCGCCCGCACAGGGACCGAAAATGGCCGATATCTGGGGAATGACCCCCGATGCCATGACGTTTCTCTGGAAAATACTTGCATACCCGGATAGACTGCGAACGCCTTCCTGGATTCTTGCACCACCGCTGTCGTTGATTCCGATGAAGGGCGCTCCGACTTTCATGGCCTGGTCCATCACCTTGCAGATTTTCAGTGCGTTGGTTTCTGAAAGTGAACCGCCAAGAACGGTAAAGTCCTGGGAGAAAAGATAGACAAGACGCCCATCAATGGTACCGTGTCCGGTAATGACTCCATCGGAAAGAAAATTTTGCTTGTCAAGACCAAAATCAGTTGTCCGATGCGTGACAAACATGTCATACTCTTCAAAACTGCCTTCATCAAGCAGCAAATTGATGCGTTCGCGAGCCGTAAACTTGCCCTTTTTATGTTGTGAATCTATGCGCTTTTGTCCGCCTCCGAGGCGAGCTTTGTCGCGTTCCGCAATCAAGCGTTTCATTGTGTCTATTACGATATTGATTAACTAACTTGCCGGGCGACAGTATCTTGTCTGAACAGCCTTTTATTATTGTGAGCCATTGCGCTGTCCCGGTTATGCAGGAATGCAGTATATGCAGCTTTTGCCTTATCTCTGCGGCTTTTTTCCCTGTTTTGCTTTTGAATCTGCTGAATATTGGAAAAAAAAAGGGAATAACCGCAGTTGTCGGTATTCTGTTCTGAATAATGTTATATTTATTTCCTTTATAACGTCAAAAGAAAGTAATATTCTGATGAATCCTGATCTTCAGCTTGCCGTTGAAATGGCCGAACAGGCTGGCCGGTTAACTCTTACCTATTTTTCCCGTAAATCCCTCCAAATCTTTACCAAACGAGATGCTTCTCCGGTTACCGATGCGGACAGGAATGCCGAAGAGCTTATCCGAAGTGCCATAATGCTACACAATCCGGCAGATGGAGTGCTTGGAGAAGAATTTGAAGAGCGACCCTCCATGAATGGCCGCCGATGGATTATCGATCCCATTGATGGAACCAAGGCTTTTATTCATGGTGTTCCGCTGTATGGTGTTATGATTGCGCTTGAGGTGGATGGAATTGTGAGGCTTGGCGTAGTCAATTTTCCGGCACTTGGTGATCTCTATTATGCTGAACTTGGATGTGGAGCTTTTCTAAACGGTTCGCCGATAACTGTTTCTTCCATATCAAACATTGCGGATGCAACAGTGCTCTATACTGAAAAGGAGTATCTGCTTGATTCATCTTCCCTTCATCCTGTGGATTCGCTGCGCCATGAAGCGTGCCTTGTCCGTGGCTGGGGCGACTGTTATGGCCACATGCTGGTTGCGTCAGGCCGTGCTGAAGTCTCAATCGATAAAATCATGAGTCCGTGGGATTGTGCCGCTCTTATACCTATAGTGACGGAAGCCGGAGGTTGCTGTTTCGACTACAGGGGAGTGACTACTATAGCAGGTCAAGGACTGGTCAGTGCAAACAAGGCAATTGGCACAGCACTTCTTGCCGCAATTGGCAAGAGATAATTGTCAATTGATTATTGCTTTCGCTATTGCTTGTGCGAACCCTGGAGCATCGAATGATTCGGGGATGATGTCAACCTGAAGACCAAGTTTTTTCAGGGCTGCAGCGGTCGTTGTTCCGATGGCGGCAACTTTTACTCCTTCAGGAATCGCGGTTGTCCCCATGGCTTCAAAAAAATTGACAGCCGTCGAAGGACTGGTAAATGAGAGGCAGGAAAGTTCACCTTGCTCAAGCAGCGCTTTTATTTTTGTACTCTCTTCAAGCGATGGCGGAAGGTTTTCGTAAACGGTCAATTCAGTGCAGTTTCCTCCCCGTTTGTTGATCACCTCAGGAATGGTTCCCAATGACAGGCTTCCTCTCAGAAAAAGAAAGCTGCGCCCACTGATGGTGTTGGCGTCGATCTCCTCCATGAGCGTGACGGCATCAGCAATTTTCGGTATTGGTTCGGTCTTTACGCCGTGTGCCGCAAGGTCGGAGGAGGTTGTTTTTCCGACAGCCCAAACCTTGAGCTTTTGGAGATTTTTCAGCTCATCAGGGCTCTCTTTCAGCAGTCTCTCCATGAAAAAGCTGACACTGTTGGGACTTGTAAAAAAAACTCCATCAAAGCGGCCAAGGTCGGGGACTGACCAGCCGGAGACGGGTCTGATCTCGATTGTCGGAAAGACAACCGATTTCAGACCATACTCTTCCAGTTTCTTTACAAATGATGCTGCCTGATCTTTCGGGCGGGTAACAAGAACGGATTTCATCAGCGGGTTTTGCGGATTTCCGACAGAATTTTTTCTGCACCTTGCTTCAGCAGCTCCTCAGCCAGTGCTATTCCTGCTTCTTCAGCCTGTTCTGGTGATGTCAGACCTGTTTTTGTGATTTCGTTATGCAATCCAACTTTGCCATCAACCGATCCGACATAGGCAAGCAGTTTGAGTGTGCCATTTTTAAACGAGCCGTAGGCACCGATAGGAATCTGGCAGCCACCCTGCAGATGACGGAGAAGGGCACGTTCAGCACGGCAACAATATTCTGTTGTCGAGTGGTTGAGAATTCTCACAATCTCTCTTGTCTGCTCATCGTCAACACGGGTCTCAATGCCAAGCGCA
Organism: uncultured Chlorobiaceae bacterium; assembly: GCA_903887845.1. Classification (GTDB taxonomy): domain Bacteria; phylum Bacteroidota; class Chlorobiia; order Chlorobiales; family Chlorobiaceae; genus Chlorobium. The sequence goes on along the minus strand of CAISRC010000090.1, from coordinate 18,033 downwards.
CCCTGTCCAACAGCAGGAAGCATAACCTCGTGCGGAAGGATTTCGGAGATACGGTCGCTGAAATTCAGACGGAACACACCGGCATAAGCAAGCATCATAGCGTCGAATTCACCGTTGTCAAACTTCTGGAAACGGGTATTGAGATTGCCTCTGATATCGCGGATATCAAGATCAGGGCGAAGACTCAGCAACTGTGACATACGGCGGAGACTGCTGGTTGCCATTTTCGCATTCTGTGGCAGATCTTTCAGCTTGATGCCGTTTTTTGAAATGATGACGTCCCTTGTATCCTCTCGCTCTGTAAAGGAGGTGATGATAAGCCCTTCAGGAGTAGCTGTAGGCACATCTTTCAGACTGTGAACGGCCAGATCAATCTCTTTGGTAATCAGATGTTTTTCAATGTCCTTGGTGAAAAGCCCCATATCCCCGATTTTGGAGAGAGGAGAGTCAAGAAGGACGTCACCGGTCGTTTTAACCAGTTTCAGGGTGATATCCAGTTCAGGGTAATGCCTGGAGAGTTCCGCCTTAATGAATTCTGCCTGCCACAATGCGAGCGGGCTGGATCTGGTACCGATGATAAGCTGTTTTTTCAAAGCGATTACTGATTTTTATTTAGTGTGACTGATTTGGTTCTTCAAGATCGAAAACGTTGCGCACAAGATTGACCCTGCTTGGTATAGAATCAGTTGTGTCAATAGGCGCCTTGAGCATTTTTATAGGGTGATGCAGAATCTTTTTCAGAATCCTGTCTGTCAGGTGTTCCATTCTCTGGAGTTCTTCCTCACTGACTTTGTAACGGTAACGTTCAAGCTCTTTTTCCTTGATTTCAATGAACTTCGACTGAAGATCCACAATTGTGGGCCTGACTTTCAGGGTATTTGTCCACTGTCCAAAACCGACAAGCTCCTCTTCAATGATGGCATTGACCTTCGGCAGTTCGCGGCTTCGTTTTTCAAGGTTTTTATCGATAATATGCTTGAGCGCGTCAATGTCTTTGAGGAACATGTTCTGCAGCTTTCCAATATCAGGATCAACATTCCTCGGCAGTCCGAGATCAAGAATAATGACAGGCTTCAGCTTGCGTTTGATCATGCACTGGTGCATTTCAGCTTCCGTGAGAATATACTCCTTGGTGCTGACTGCAGTCATGATAATATCGAACTCGTGGAGATGATTCTTGAACGACTCAAACGGTAGAACCTGGTGTGTTCCGAGCTCTTCAGCAAGCGCTTCGGCTTTGGAAAGAGTCCGGTTTGTTATGACAATATTCCGGGCGTTTTTCTGAAAGATATGTTTCGCTGCCAGTTCGCCGGTTTCACCTGCGCCTATAAGCAGCACCTTCTTGAGCGAAAGGTTGGAGAATATCTTCTGGGCAAGCTCAACGGCAGCATAGCTGACCGAAACAGCCCCCTCCATGATTTTGGTTTTTGTCTTGACCTTCTTTGCAACACTGAAGGCGGTATGGCAGAGGCGGGTGAGCAGGATGCCTGCGGTCTGTGCCTCGGCCGCAATGCGGTAGGCATTTTTGACCTGACCAAGAATCTGTCCTTCGCCAAGGACAAGCGAATCAATTGCGCTTGCAACTTCAAAGATATGGCGCGCTGTGCCGCAGTAAAAACGGCTGAAAAAGTGTTCAGGGCGAACCTCCTTGCGGGCGTCCTTATAGGAAATGAGATACTCTTTGAGGAACTCTCCCGTGACTTCCTGCATGGCAGGAACTACATAGAGCTCTGTGCGGTTACAGGTGGAAATTACCATGGCTTCATGGGCAAGACCGCTCGAAATAAGGCCGGTAATGAACTCCTTGTTTTGAACTTCTGAAAGGGAGATTCTTTCACGGATTTCAATAGGTGCAGTCTTGTGGTTGACACCAACTGAAATGATGTTCATAGCAAAGTTGTTTAAGTGATCTGATACCAATTCAATGCACAGCAATTCTAAGTCAATTAATATATCTTAAAAGCCGATATTTTCAAATACAACTCGCCGTTTTAAAAGGTCACCCCATGGAATGTCGGTGAAAAAAACGTCATCAAGACGATCAATATGGTGATAAAAAGGAACAGAAAAATGAAAAGATAGGCCATGTGTTTGATGTCCCATCCAATGATCGGCTTAATGATAATGCCTGTTCCGTAAAGCATCCAGATAATGACCAGAGTGACAAGCTTTGGTTCGAAAAGGGTTATCGCTTCACCTGAAGCCCTTTGCTCCAGGACACCGGCAAAAATGGTAATCGTGAGAAAAAGAAATCCCAGAGAGACAGCATGCATGGTAAGTTTTTCAAGAATCTCAAGATTCGGCAGGCGCTGGAAGAACAGTTCAAACCGGTTCTGTTGAATCTGGCGGAAGAGGAGCAGATAGAGAATGCTGTAGATGCCGGCAATTGCAATGGCGCTGAAGCCAAAGATGGCGGCAGTAAGATGTACACCGATTCCAATTCCGCTGAAGGTGATGCCCGTGGTTTGTATTTGTGTTGTCAGAATTGATGAGATAAGCTGTGCCCCGGCAGCAAAAGAGATGATAAAAAAGCCGGTCTTGTCACTTTTGGTGGTAAACTCGGTAAAAAGATAGGTGGTGGTCAGGGTCAGTCCCACCATGGTCATAAGGTTTACTGTTGAGTAGCTGATTTTGTAGCCTTCAAGAGAGGTCAGAAGTCCAAGATAGACAACATGGGTCAGAACAGTTACCACGAGAAATGGTTGTTTATATTTTATTGCAAGCGGCATATCCCTGAAAAAATGGGCGCCATACAAAAATGTTGTAACCAAGTACAGCATTGAAACAAGCTGGTTGAGAACCAGCAGAGGGATATTGTTGAGTAATATGTTATGCATTATCTGAATTAAGGAGGTGAATTGGCATTAACAAGGTCGCTTTAGAAAAGGGCAATAAACCACTGAGCCCCACGTCACCAAGGGCCAAAGATTGTGGCAAGAGTTACTAATTAATATTGTATATTCCGGCCATCACAGGATATAAATATACTTATTTACAAGGGAAAAAGATGAGATCCACAAAGAATATCAGAAATATAGCGATTATTGCTCACGTTGACCATGGAAAAACAACACTCGTTGATTCGATTTTTCAGAAGACGGGAGCCTTCAGGGATAACCAGCAGGTAAACGTCAGGGTACTTGATTCAAATCCACAGGAGAGAGAGCGGGGCATCACCATATTTTCTAAAAACGCCGCTGCAGTCTATAAAGATCACAAGATCAATATTGTTGACACACCGGGACACGCCGATTTCGGTGGTGAGGTTGAGCGGATTCTGCAGATGGTCGACGGGGTACTCCTTCTCGTTGATGCCTTTGAAGGGCCTATGCCGCAGACCAAATTTGTGCTGCGCAAAGCTCTTGAGCTGCACCTGAAGCCGATTGTCGTCATCAACAAGATTGACCGCCCTCAGTCTGATCCCGTCAAGGTTCACGATCAGGTACTTGACCTTTTCATTGCCCTTGGCGCCGAAGAGCATCAGCTTGATTTTCCCTATATCTTTACCTCGGCCAAACATGGTGTTGCCAAATACAGCATGGACGACGAGGATGGCGATATGAGCCTGCTTCTTGACATGATTGTCAAGGAGATACCACCACCGGTCGCCCATGACGAGGGAGGCTTCCAGATGCTGGTGACGACGCTTGACTACAGCGATTATATTGGCAAAATCGCCATTGGCCGTATCCAGCGCGGCAAGGTCAGCCCCGGCAGCCAGCTTGCAGTCGTCGGCCCTGACGGAGTGATGGGCAAGGGGACGGTCACAAAAGTCTTCCTTTTTGACAAGCTTCAGAAAATTGAGTCCAAAGAGGCGACGTCGGGTGACATTATCGCTATTGCCGGTATTCCTGATGCCACAGTAGGAATGACCCTTGCCTCGGTTGACGATGCTGTCTCACTTGCCTCTTTTGACATCAGCAAGCCGACACTTTCCATGCTTTTTTCGGTGAATGATTCCCCGTTTGCAGGCCTGGAGGGTAAAGAGGTGACCAGCCGCAAAATTCGCGAGCGACTGATGAAAGAGAAGATGACCAATGTTGCGCTCAACGTCGAGGAGACGGAGAGCCCTGACACCTTCCGTGTTTCAGGAAGGGGAGAGCTTCACCTTTCGGTTCTCATTGAGACCATGAGGCGTGAAGGCTATGAACTTGCCATCTCAAGGCCCGAGGTTATCATGCACGACGATGAGGACGGTAACTTGCTTGAGCCGATTGAGCATGTCACCATTGATATTCCCGAAGAGTACACCGGTGTGATTATCGAAAAGATGGGACGCAGAAAGGCTGAAATGACCCACATGGGCACGCTTCGCGGTGGAATGGTCAGAATTGAATTTGAAATTCCTACAAGAGGTCTTATTGGTTACAATCTTGAGTTTACCACCGATACGAAAGGTGAGGGCATGTTGTCGCACGTCTTTTATAACTACCAGCCCTTCAAGGGCAAGCTGCCATCGCGTGAGACTGGCGCGCTTGTCGTCTCCGAGGCGGGTATCTGCGTTGCTTATGCGCTGAGCGCTCTTGAAGATCGAGGCACCTTCTTTGTGTCGCCGAACACCAAGGTGTATGGTGGAATGATTGTCGGTGAATCAACCCGAGGTCTTGATATTACGCTCAATGTCTGCAAAACCAAAAAGTTAAGCAACATGCGCTCTTCAGGCACGGATGAGTCGCTTCGTCTTACTCCGCCGAAAATTCTTTCTCTCGAACAGGCGCTTGAATTTATCAATGATGATGAGTTGCTGGAGGTAACACCCCAGAGCATCAGGCTCAGAAAGAAGATTCTTGATGTGAACCTCCGGGCAAAAGCCACCAAAAAGGCCAACGCCTAGTTTCGTCTCAGCTCTCTCCGGGTGCTCACAAGCAGCTCCCGGGAGGCTGATTCCTCCCTTCATCCCCTCTTGATACCATGGTGCACGCCATGCCGATTTCCTGAAAAAGAACATTACTCTCAACGTGAACCGACGCTGAAAAGAGAAGTGCAGCGGTCTAAGGGGAGTGAAAAACGTCTCTGCAAGAGTAACTCTTTGAGATTGCTGCTCATAAGAATATCAGAAGTTGGGAGAGATAATCTCACCAAAAAAATAGTAAATTTTGCTTTATTACCTGGGGTCGATTGAGATAAGCTGTTGTGACACAGGATCGCTTCCCAGTGCAGGATGATGTTAAGTTTTGATGCTTTGGTTATTGACGGTAACGTAATAATTACGAAATAATACTGATTTAAACTACCTTGATATTAAACTTGACCCATGAACATTTGATGATTTTGAACGACCACCTATGGAAATAAGAACGGATCTCCATCTTGGAGACTGCACACAAGTACTCACAGATCTGCCGGATGACTCTGTAGACTTGGTATTTACCTCTCCTCCTTATGCTGACCAGAGAAAGCAGACTTATGGCGGCTTTCATCCAGATGACTACGTCGAGTGGTTTTTACCGATATCAGAGCAACTGCTGAGGGTGCTCAAACCAACCGGTACCTTTGTGCTGAACATCAAGGAGAAGGTAGTTAATGGTGAACGGAGTACCTACGTGATGGAACTCATTCTGGAGATGAGAAAGCAAGGGTGGTTCTGGACTGAAGAGTTTATCTGGCACAAAAAAAACTCTTATCCGGGTAAATGGCCAAACCGCTTCAGGGATTCATGGGAACGGCTGATCCAGTTCAACAAGAGTAAACAGTTTTACATGGATCAGGAAGCAGTTATGGTACCGATGGGCGACTGGTCAAAGAGTCGGCTCAAAAACCTGAGTGATACTGATAAAATACGAGATGCGTCGAAGGTTGGGAGTGGATTCGGAAAAAACATCTCAAACTGGCTTGACCGGGATATGGCCTATCCGACCAACGTGTTGCACCTTGCGACGGAGTGCAACAATAAAAAACATAGTGCCGCATTTCCTGAAGCTCTTCCCGAATGGTTTATCAAACTCTTTACCCAAGAGGGCGATACAGTTCTCGATCCCTTTATGGGTTCAGGGACAACCAATGCAGTAGCACAAAGAATGAAGCGGCACTCCATCGGCATTGAAATTGTAGAGGAGTACTACTTTATGGTACAAAAAGAGTTGAAACCTGTTGAACTCTATCTGCTGGAACAAAAAGACGATTATGACCCCACTTGCCCTTAATCTTTACACCGACCTTATTGAGCCATTGGGGCACACAGCACGGGAGAATAACGACGAATTTTGTCACTCTTATGCGCAGATGATCAACAAGTTTAGTCAGCAATTTGGTGTGGAGTATTGTGAGGCCAACGGAGCAATTAACTGGAAAAAGCTGGTAGAGTTCAACTCGTCCGCAGGAAGGTGGTCTCAATAGTGTGTCTACCGCGATATTACTCCTTTATGGCGACATCTACTACTTGTGGATATACCAGTCAAGAGCACTTCCAAGAGGAGTAAACATAAAAAGCATTGTATTTCTGATTCGGAAAATGATAATTTGCCTTGTGAAATTATTCAGGCACTTAATCAGACAAACAATGCGTCGATTTATTGACGACGAACTTCTGAGCTGGCAGGTGAGTACAAGGCGAAAACCGCTGATTCTGCGAGGAGCACGACAGGTTGGTAAAACATGGTCGCTGAAGGAGTTTGGGAAAAACCGGTTTGAATCGCTTGCTCTGGTTGATCTGGAGCGCAACCCTTCTCTGCGGCGGGTGTTTGATGGCGATCTTCATGCGGCGCGTATCTGTTCTGATCTTGAGGTGCTGCTTCGGCAGAAGATTACTCCGGGAAAAACTCTGCTCTTTTTTGATGAAATCCAGGCTGCTCCTCGCGCTATAACCGCCTTGCGCTACTTTTATGAGGAGATGCCGGAGCTGCATGTGGTGGCGGCAGGGTCACTCCTTGAATTTGCGCTTAAGGAGGCTTCGTTTCCTGTCGGCAGAGTTCAGTTTCTTAACCTCTATCCGCTCTGTTTTGCCGAATATCTGGAGGCGATTGGCAATACTCTTGCGGCTTCGGCTCTGCTTGGCAATCCGGCTGAAATCTCACCTGTTGTGCATGAACTGCTCCGCGATGAGGTGAAGCGCTATTTTTTTATTGGTGGTATGCCTTCTGCGGTCAATGCTTATGTGGAACATGGTTCGATGAGGGATGCTTATGAAGTGCAGGGGGAGATTGTCGAATCATACCGAATGGATTTTGCCAAATATACGCCACAGGTAGACCGTTACTGCCTCGACTCGGTCTTTACCTCACTTGCACAACGTGTTGGAGATCAGATAAAATATGCACGGCTGGGAGAGGGATACAGCAATCTGACGTTGAAAAAGGCTTTTGATGCGTTATGTCTGGCTCAGCTTGCCCGCCGGATTCCTTCGGCTGATCCCACGGCACTCCCTCTGGGGGCGAGCGCTTCGGCCAAGGTGTTCAAGGCGCTCATGCTTGATCTTGGATTGATGCGTTATCTCTCTGGTATGCCTGACGATATTGAGTATGCCAAGGGGAACCTGCTCACCATGTATCGAGGGGCCATGGCTGAGCAATTTGTGGGTCAGGAGATGCTGGTGTCGCAAAAAGGGGCTCTCTATTACTGGGATCGGCAGGCGAAAAGCAGCTCCGCCGAGGTTGATTATCTGGCTGTTCTTGATGGCAGAATTCATCCGGTAGAGGTAAAAAGCGGTGCCACAGGCAGCTTGAGAAGTTTGCATCTTTTTCTGGCCTCATATCCCGAGTGTGGCAAGGCGCTTGTCTTTTCTGATCGCCCTTATGCAGATCTCCCTGAGCAGAAAATCACTTTTTTACCGCTCTATGCTGCTTATGCTGCTACAAAGTGAGGGCAATGCAAAGCGCGCACAGGCATTTTATCAAGACAATTATTTCCCGTAGAAAAGCTACAACCAAATACATGAGGGTAGAGGGATGAAAAAAAGTATTCTGGATGATGAAGAAAAGGCACAGCTAGCTGGCCTTCTCAGAATTTGTGACGGAAGCGCTAGTTTTATGAGATCTGTCGCGAGCACGAAAAAGTCGCAACGCTGTTGCGACAATTACAATGGTCAACATTGCTAAAACAAAACGGCCGGAAGAGCAGGAGTCTTATCTGCGCATGACTATCCAGCAATGTTGGTCTGTCTGTGAAGTTGCCCGACAGATAGAGAGCGCTTTTTTTGAGAGCGCCGTGCTCAATCCGCCAACACTCTCAACAGCGTTGAGAGAATTGAATCCCGGTGCAGAAAGCCTTTTCGCGATGCAAATGTTTTTTAATGTTTTAAGTTTCCCGATGTCCACGGTGAAGCTGACCTGTATCAGGGGTCGTTACATAATCTTCGTTCGTTTCTTTGCCTGCCCGATTTTGCTCTCTGTAGTGTAAATTGCAATTTTGCTGATCTCTTTGTCCGTGTTGAGGTATCCCAATGAAACTTGCTACAGTCGATATCACCTGGTTTCGCTGCTTTGAATCTCTTGCAGTCGAACTCAATCCGGATATTAATGTCATCGTGGGTGCTAATAGCGCAGGTAAAAGCAGCATTCTTGATGCCATCGCTATTGCACTGTATGAAATCGTTGCTGCAAATGGTGGGGGAGAGGGAAGACCCAGCAAAAAATGGAGGGAGCGGCACTTCAGGCTAAGGATATTTTCATTGATCCTTCACTGAATGAGTCCTTCGTTGGTCGCAAGCAAGTCGTACAGATAAGTGCAAAGGCGACGGATTACTATCCAGTCAAAGAATTCACAGGAAAAACACCTGACGGACAAAACGCGCTGCTCGAGTGGACAGAACAGATAGTTTATAGTGCTCCAACCACATTTTCATACGATACCAGTGCATCGGAAAGAGTATCTGAACTCCATCGTTATGTCAAGACACTCTGGTTGGAAATCCGCAAAAGTCCGCAAACGCTGATTCCTTTGCCCGTTGTGGCGTACTACCGTGCGACCAGAAGGATGGACGGAATGCCTGAACTTGGAGATATCTTCAAACTTGACCTGGCCAGAGACAAGGCATTTGTAAGCGCTCTCGATGCGGCAGCCAATTTTACTGTCATGTGCCAGTGGTTCTATTTGCGTGAGAACGCCTAACTTCGTGCCAATGTAAACGCCCAGAATGGCGACAGCAAGGAGTTTGCGGACTTGCGTGCTGTTCGACAGGCATGGAAACTTACCATCGAAGGGCTGGAACGAGTCTATTTTGATGGCAGCCCGCCCTGACTGATGGTTGAAATCCGGGAATTCGATGGCACTTTGCGTGCATTCGAGCTGGCGCAACTGAGCGACGGTTATCGTAACCTGCTCGCGCTGGTGCTCGACTTTGCTCGTCGACTTGCCCAAGACAATCCAAACAGCTCAAACCCGCTTGAAGCTCCGGGCATTCTGCTTATTGACGAGATTGAGTTGCATCTTCATCCCCGATGGCAGCAGAAGGTCATTCCCGCTGTCCGGGCAGTTTTCCCGAACACCCATCTCATTGTTTCGACGAACAGCCCGGCGGTGCTCACCATTGTACGCCGCGAACATATCAAACTGCTTGGCGGTGACCATCAGTTTGATCTTATCCCGGCTGACGTAGGCACATACGGAGCAGATAACTCCCGAGTTCTTGTCGAGGTATTTGGTACTTGCCCGCAACCTCAACATATTGATACAGTCCAACAATTAGCTGAATATTGGCAGGCAGTGGAAAATCAAGAACATGATACCGATCAAACAAAAGTTTTACGTCAAAAGCTTGAATCAGCATTGGGCACGAGCGATCCCGATCTTCTTCGCGCTGATCTTCGGATAAAACAGTTACAATTTCTGACGCAACGATGAAGAGCATTCAACCCAATGAACGACCGGACGGCCCTGGCAAGCAACCGAAAAGTCAGTCTTGGATGATGATAAGAATAGTGAGTGTCATCCTGGTTTACATGCAGGCTTGCGACAGCCGAAATAAATCGTCACACCTCAAAAAAAAGCCTTTTCAGCTCTTTCCGTGCGCTCGCAAGCAACTCTCTGACCGCTGACTCTTCACGATGCGTCAGCGCAGCAACCTCGTCGATAGCTCTCTGCCCCTGCTCAACCATTCTGTACACCTCCTGCTCTTCAGCTCCAAGTTTTTCAATACAGCGCTGCATCTTCAGGTTATCACTTCCCAGTGAGCTATTTTTTTCAGCAATGGGAAGACTCTTTGAGTTCCCAAACAACTCATCAGCCGTTGCCGCGAGCGGAGCATCATTACTAACCTCCCCAAAAATCCGCACAAACCCCATAAAGTCAAGCCCGACAGCTTCGCAGGGGGTGATACGGTTTTCAAGAATATCACTGGCCAGTGTCTGGAATTTTTCCCGAAGTTCAGGCAGCCGGATGGCAAAGTCGAAGCTGTCATCCTTGTCGCGGGCATCAGCAAGGTATGGCAACTTCATTAGGATGGTGATCCCGGCAGCCTCGGCATATTTTTCAGCAATACCGCTCCCGTCGTCGCGGTTAATGATCAGGCCAAGCAGCCGTGATTTGCCGCCGATGGTTCTGAAATAGTTATTCGCCTTGCAGATATTATTCGCGGTAAAGATAGACTGGCGATCGTTATTGGTGACAAGAATAACCTCCTCACTGAGCGAGCGGGCGAGTGGCGTGGCGAATCCTCCGCAGACAACATCACCAAGAAAATCCATGAGGATGACGTCAAGTTCCCACTTGAAGATGCCAAGTTTTTCAAGCACATCAAATCCCGAGATAATGCCCCTGCCGCCGCATCCCCGGCCAACCTGTGGCCCGCCAAGCTCAATGCCATAAATTGGCTGCGGGAAATCAGCGATATCCCGTCGGAAAACAATATCCTTGATGGCGACCTGCAGGTTCTGTGCATTCTTTTCTGCAAAAACATCAGTCACTGTCGGCAGTGAAATGCCTCCAAAAAGCGAGGTTGTGGAGTCGTGCTTCGGGTCGCAGCCAAGTTGCAATACCCGTTTGTTCATCATGGCAAACGTGGCGCTGAGGTTCGTTGTCGTGAAACTTTTGCCAATGCCGCCCTTGCCGTAAATAGCGATGGTTCTTGCTGTCATCTTGCGCTGCTTATGGTTGTGCTGTGACAGGAGGTTCCTTTCCCTCCTGCGCTGTGCCGGTTTTCCAGAGCAGGATCATTTTGAGGCAGTCCGGATCGGTGAAGGCCTGCACGTATGCCTCTGTGATATCCTTCTCAACGGTATGCTGATGGGTGAAAATCCGTTCTGCATTAAGCTTGTGTTGTGCGATAAGTTCCCTGACCCGTTCCAGATCACCCTTGGCCCACTGTTTGGCTGCAATGAAGGAGAGTTCTTTTTGAAAGGCCTGTGAGTAATCGATATTGATTCTCTGATAATAACCTCCAAAAATCACGGTTCCGTGAAATTTCAAAAACCGGAGGCCGGTATCAATCGCGCTCATGATGCCGGTACTGTCGATCAACACATCAAACTCGTGTCCGGCAAGTGCCGCCGAAACGTCCTCTGTTTCAGGGTCAACCTTCAGGTCGGCAGTTGAGAGGTTCAGTCTGTTCTTGTTGGGTTCGGTTGCGGCGACCAGTTTTGCGCCCATAAGCTGTGCCAGTTCGGCAGCGAGAATGCCGACTGCACCCTGGCCGAGCACCAGTACTTTCTTGTTTTCAACTTGTGCAAGATCAACAATATGGAGGGCTGTAGCGCCAAGCGGCAGGGCTATGCCTGACTCCGGGTGGTCTATGTTGTCGAGAACAGTTATGCTCTCGACAGGGCAGACAATATACTCCGAGGCTCCTCCAAACGCGGCATTGACACCTTCATACCCGAATGATCCGGCTACGTAGGCAAACTTGCCGATCAGGCTTTCGTTGACATGCTCACCCACCTCAATGATCTTTCCGACCGTTTCATAGCCGGGAATAAAGGGAAAAATAAAGGGCCAAGAAGGGATAAGGCCGTTATAAGCCATTTTTTCCGTGCCGGTACTGATTGATGACCACCAGGTTTCAACCAGGACATCCGTTGACGAAACGGGCTTCAGGGTCACCTCACTGAGTTCAATCTGGCGAACATCCGTGAAGACAATGGCTTTTGCTTTCATAACATTGTGCGTTGTCAAAGGTGATCAGGCCGCCTGACGCTGCTTGAGTTTCTTTTCATTATGCTTTTCAAGAAGCAGACGAATGACGAATTGTGCGGCATTGACAAGATAGCTCAAATAGGCGAGCAGTGCTGTCCATATAAGTGTGGTTTCATCAAGACCGATAAAAAAGAGGACAAAGTAGGAGAGATGCACCACCATGGCAATGGCGCTGCCGAAATCCTCCCAGAAGAATTCATGAGCAAAGGCAAACTGACCGAAAACCTCAAGTTCAAAAAAGCCGCCGGTCACAAAAATCAGGACAAGCATGAGGGTTTTCAGGGTGACAAAAAAGGTGATCCAGGCGAAGTTGTCGATACCGTTGTGGGACTGGTAGAGCCAGGTGACGGTCAGGCCGGCAAGAAACATGACGAACTGGATAGGCGCAAGGATTCCCTGCACTTTTGTCCAGACTGACGCGTTTCTGCGTTCAAGCTGCTCGGGTGTGTAACGGGGCATATTACAATAAGTTCGCGGGTGGTGGTTGATAAAGTGGTTGAATATAGCAAAAATAGGTGCAGGCGGCAAACAGGGCCCTGTTTCACTTGATCTTCCACTCAAACACGTTATAAAGCGTGGAGATCAGGTTGACATCAACATTCTGGATGCGGCGATTGAATCCCTCAAGCTCATCATAATAATAGAGGAACGTTCTCGGCTGTTCGTCGTTCAGAATCTTCTGGTAGCGTTTCCAGAGTGCAATTTCGCGTCCTTCCGGAAGCGGTCTGCTGAGTTCATCGATAATGGTGTCGAGTTCGCTGCTCCTGAATGCTGAAGAGTTGAACGGACGCTTCGCGAAGTCGGATCCCCAGATGACAAGCTGAAAGGGAAGGGTTTCAGCAGCCATCCCTGAAAGAGCGGCATCATAGCGAAACTCATTCTGGTATTTATTAAAAATCAGTCCTTCATCAAATTTCAGACGGCAGTCAATACCAATTTCTCGGAGGTTTTGCTGAATAATTGTTGCGGCATAGTTGCGCCTTGGGTTGCCCACCGGAGCCGCAAGCTCGAAAGAAAATTTCTTCCCGTTTTTTTGCAGAATACCATTCGGGCCAGGTTCCCACCCCGCCTCGCGCAGCAGGGCAGAAGCTTTTTGGGGATTAAAACTGTATGGATCAAGCGACGAGTCGGCAAGCTCCAGGTAAGCGGGTGAAAGAGAGGTGTTGACGATAGTGGCGTGCTCCGGCCCCATGAATCCGTCAATAATCGATTGCCGGTCAATGGCGATGGTTAGCGCCCGGCGTACCAGCTTGTCGCCAAACAGGGCATTCGGTTTTATCTGATGGTTACGGCGGTACACCTCTCCGTCGATGTTCAGCCAGACAATACTGTCGAAGTAACGGTTCTGTACCGGTCTGATGATAATCGAAGGCGAGCTTTTGGACAGCTCTTTAATATCTTTAGGATTAATGCCTCCAGCCGAAAGCATGGCATCAATCTGGCCGGATTTCAGCATGGCAAGCCGGGTAGTGTATTCAGGAACCACCATAAAAACCATGTTTGTGATGGTGGCTGGATGGGGCAGCGTTGAAGAAGGGTTCCTGACAAGCTCAAGTTTTTCCTGACGTTTCCACAATTTTACCTTGAAGGGGCCAGCGCTTACGACGGGTATTTCGGAAGCCCTCGAGCGGATTTCATCAGGAGAAAAGGCTTTGAACACATGCTCGGCGACCGGCATCAGATCATTAAAATGATCAAGCACAATCTCCTGCGCCATAGGTTTACTGAAATGCAGCACCAGGGTTGAATCGTCCGGAGTTTCGACAGCGCGAGCAATATCTGCGCTTCCATCCGGCAGCAGAACAAGTTCATTGAGATAGTGCTGCCGGGAACTGGCAATTCCCGGGTTCTTGTATAAGGTATAGGAGTACTTGAAATCATGCGACGTCACCTTTTTACCATCTTCCCAGAGTGCGTCACTTCGCAGATGGAAGGTGACTTTTTTACCATTTTCAGAAAAATTCCAGCTTTTGGCGGTGTTTGGAAGAAAGGTAATCCCACCCTTTATTTTGTCATAAGTGGGTTTCACCAGCGAAGGGTAGAGCAACTTGCACACCTCGCGTGACATCGAAAACTGGATGAGCAGAGGATTGAGATAGTCGAAATCAGCCGAAATTGCAGTAACAATCCGGTCACGCCGCAACTCATTATTATTCTGGCGGCAGGCAGTAATTCCAACAAGTATCAACAATATTGTCGTGGCACCAACTATCTTTTGCTTGAGAGTTCCTCTCATTCCCCTGTGGTTATGGTTGTTAATATCAACACAACAAAGTAGGGAAAACAATGGACATTTTTCCTCAACTCAGAGAGGCGCATCTATGATGTCTATTATTTTTTGGAAATAGCTGTTCTTCAGCTTCGCAGGAGCGGTATGTTGGCAATTAAGACGCGAAAAAGCCGTCCTGTATTCAAGACGGCTTTTTCGTTGTTCAATGTTGTCAAGGGAGCTGTTTTGTTCAGCAATCAATAGTAGTTGACAAACCCGGTTTCGCTGATAATATGTTTGCCTTCGGGCGTTTTTGGCAGGTCAATGAATTGCTTGACAGCGCCAGTAGGATTCCCGTTCGTGTACATAAAGAGTGGGCGTGTGATCGGATAGGTACCGTTTTTCACCGTCCTGACGTCAGCCTCAACACCGTCAACCAGAACAGCTTTGACAGAACTGTCAACAAAACCGAGTCCGATATAGCTGATTGCCGCAGGCGTTGACGCAACACGACTCTTGATTGCGCCGTTGCTTGACTGAGTTTCAGCTCTTTTGGAAATCGGGTTCTCCTTGCCCATAACCAGTTCTTTAAAGGAATCAGCAGTGCCACTGTTCGATTCACGCTGGATGACCACTATAGGCGAATTGGCTCCGCCAAGCTGGTTCCAGTTGGTATATTTGCCCATGTAAATACCGCGAATCTGTGCCTTTGAGAGTGCATTGATACGATTGCTCGGATGAACAACAATTGAAAGGCCATCAAGAGCAACTATATGTTCAACAGGGTTGACGCCTTTGCTTCTTGCTGCGGCCTCTTCCTTTTCTTTCATGGCGCGTGACATAGTTGCAATGTCACAGGTTTTGTTGATAAGGCTTTTTGCACCATTACCCGAACCGGACTCACTTACCGTCACCTGTACGCCAGTGGACTTGGTATAGTAGCCAGCAAAAGCTTTGGCAATAGGACCGACCGTCGTCGAGCCGTCAATAACGATTTTACCGGCAGCTACAGCCGTGCCGGAAGCCATAATTCCGAACACCGTGGCATTTAATAGTATTTTTCTGAAGAATTTCATGTTGATTGTCATAATTGAGTTAATCGATGATAAAGACGTAAAAGAGTTTGCTGATTATATACCGGTTCAGCAAGACTGTCCTTCAGCAGCAGGATCAGTCTTGCAAACCAGCTACACACACAACCAGAAGAAAGAACAACACACACAAATTTTATTAGAACTTTACAAGGGCATCAAGCTGCAACTGGTTAAGCTTCGGATTGCTTGTTGGTTTATCAATATTGTTATAACGGAAGTATCTGGCCCCAAGGATGAAATTCTGGACAAGATGGTAATTCCCGGCAATTTCGTAACCCTTTATGTTAACAATTGCTGTAGCAGGAAGGGTAGCACTTCCGACTTTTCTGTCTGAATCGGTAAACAACGGAAAGACGGAATCTCTCTCAATCCGATCGTATTTGAAATCAATCGACCAATCCCCTACCTGTTTTGCATCGCCGATGGTTACACCTGCAAGCAAAGCTTTCCTCCTGTTTTCATTGATGGATTGAGCATTGGCAGTGTTGAATGCGTACTGCCCATATACCTTCCATGGAAGCTTTTCTGTGACTTGGCCGCCAATCTTGCCAAACAGTTCAACAATCTTGTAGGCAGAATTTGCAAATGGTGTTACCGATGGAGTTTTATTGTAATTACTGTTGGTTGCTGTCCCAATAGCCGAAAGGTCACCGGTAACTTGCAGGTTGTTCAGGTTTTCATAGTAATTGAAACCAGCGCCAACCAAATAGCTCAAATCATTAATTTCTCCCTTGTAAGCACCCTGTACTACATAAAGTACCGGATCGTGGTATGTCGCTGATGACCAGGAGTTAAGCAGATAGTAACCAGCAATTGCGATTGGACCATCTTTTTCTTTTCCATCGGAATCCTTTCCGTATTGAAGTGTTGCGCCTTCAAAAGTGAGATCGGAATCGTAAACCAGATTGTCCACCCTGATAATCGTGCTTGAATCATCCCGCTTACCCAGAATCAGGTTAACTTTGTTGTCAAGGAATGTTGGATGATAATCAATAAACTCTTCATTGAGGTAAATGCTTTTTGGCTGGAAAAGGCTGCCGGAGTTCTGGTTACGTGAAATTGTTTCCAAAGGATCATCGTTACCAGTCGAAATTTGCACACCAGCAGAAAGTTCGTCATTGATCCAGGGATAAACACCAAGACGAACACGGGTACGTGCTCGTGAAGTGCTTGGAATATCAGGGTTCGAAACTACTGGTTTTTTCTGGTATTCCCAACGCTCACGGACATCTCCTTTCCAGTTCCAGTCAGCCGCTTTCGCGTTGTTGAAGCCGAGGGCAGCGGCCAGACCGACTATCATTGCAACTTTTTTCATAACAAATATTTGGTTGGTTTTTTTGACTTAAGCATTAAAATTTCTGAATTCATTTATATTCTTCAGGTGCCAGAGAACATACTATTTGTTCTGTTGAGGAATTGTTACGAGCATGCAACAAGCTTGTGAACAAAAGGGATGGATAGTTAAGAAAGTACCGCTCTGGAGTTTATTGATTGTCAACCCTAATTTACCTCCCAGGGCATCACCGGTCGTGCCAGTAGCGAAAACAATATGATTGGCGAGAAGCTCTCGATTGAACATCGCCCATTCCAATAAATCACGTTTCTTGTTGTCATGCGCAACAAGAGTGATCTTCTTGTCCTGTACCATGACGATTTTTTTATGAGACATATAAGTTTCTCTCTTTATTCATTAAACTTTTTTGTCCTCACTGATTTGTGAGTGCACCAAGGTACTCTTCATAGTGTTAAGTTACCGTTACAGCAATGTGGCGAGATAGTGAACAATTTTTAATACTTTTTTATAGCTTCAGGTCGGAAACAACAATTGTTCCATGAAACCGTCTGTCAGGGAAGATTACCCGCCCTTTTGAATTAATGACAATATGAGGATTCCCTGATTTCTGCAGCAAGTGCAGAAGTTTCAGCAAGTCTTTTTTTCCGGAAGGTTTTATAATCATATCTGCCAGTGCATCAACTTTTTTGATGTCATGATTGATTAGTTCATCATGTAAATAAAACTCCGCGTTTATTTCCTTTTTTAATTCATCAAGTCGCAACATGAAGTTTTCCATTTAGTTATGATGCTGCATAGAGCTTCCTTCTTTGACCAGAAAACGTGCAGATTAGTTTTCTCACAAGGGAACAGGACTGTAGCGTGAAACAAAACACTATACCCGATTCAGATTCTTCATCGTGACTGTGCGATGATGTTGATCAAGAACCTTGAACTTTACAATAGTAAGAAAACAAGTTAGTGTTGGGGAATGGTTAAGATCATGCAACAATTCTGTTAAATCATCAATTGTAAGACTCTCAGCAGGCTTTTTTGCAACTCATTCTTGAAATATAACAACGATAAATCCGATATTTTTTGTATGCTTGACGTTGCCAAGAAATCATAAGAAGCTAATGGGATTTGTGAAAAAAAGAATACTTGACCGGTACGAACATACGGCTGCCGGTAGCGTTATTATTGATGTCGCAGCACAGCGTGTTGAGGATCTGTATGAGAACTTTGACAAGACGGCACCATATCATAAAAAGGATCTTGATGAAGATCTGGTCTATTATCTTACAGAGTGTGTGACTGAAATAGGTCGTGCGGACTTTGTTATCAGGTTTATGTTCGAGTGTTTTCCATCTGAAGAGTTTATGCTTCGGGTTCGT
>CAISRC010000089.1 GCA_903887845.1 uncultured Chlorobiaceae bacterium | reverse complement strand
GGCGCTGTTATAGACCCTGTGCATGCCGAGGGTGCGGACAAAATAGCCTTCAAGCATCCAGAATGCCTCAGCAAGCAGAAGCGTGTCGGGCACCTCCTGATGAATGCGGTCAACGACTTCACGCCAAAACTCTTCGGGTATTGCGGCATCAAATTCAGCCATACTCATGCTGTAGGAAGAGCGTGAAGGAACGCCTGCGGTGTGGCCGTCAAGCGGGAACCAGAGACGCTGGATGTGCCGTTTTGCCAGCACCATCGCTGCATCAAACCGGATAATGGGGAACATTCTTGCGACGTGCAGAATCTGCTGAATCACCCCTTCGCGCACCTCTGCGCTGAGAAAGTTAAGTTGTGCGGTATCATTCCATGGCATCATTGTGCCGTCATTACCATGATATATATAGCGGGTATCACCAGTCAGGTAATCAATCCGCTTGAAAGCTACAGCCGCATCGGAACGGTTCCAGTAGCCATCTTCAAGATAGATTCCGTAACGGGGGTCGTTGCTGAGGTTTGGCCCATTATAGGAATAATTATAGTAGGGTGGTGTGTGTGCCGAGAGAAACCAGTCAGGATTGTTTCGTACCAGCTCTGAATCCATGGCGGTATGATTTGGAACCATATCGCTGGCAAGACGAACCCCGCGTTGTTTTGCCCTGTGCATAAGGTTCAGATAACCTTCATAGCCGCCGATGTCGTCAGAAATATCATATTTTTCAAGAGCGTAAGCTGAGGCTTTTGCTTCAGGATTTCCATGTATCTGTTTGATTTTCTGTGATGCAAAGCTCCGTTGCCAGAGCCCTATCAGCCACAAAGCAGTAAATCCGCGATCGGCGATAGCATCAAGCTCCTCATCCGGAATATCCTGAAGACGGTGAACCGGACGTCGGTAAATTTTGCTGAGCTGGTCAAGCCATACGTAGGTGCTTTTTGCAAGCATGACCACTTCTGGCATCCATGAGGAGTCGACAGAGTAGTTGGCCGGGGCATTGGCATCATCAAAACTGTAATCGGGAACGTGTGCAGCTTTTTCAAACTCATAGCCATCATTGCGGAGAGCTTTTTCTTGCGCAATCTGTTCAAAAAAGAGGTATTTGTCTTCATCCTCAATAAAATTGATAGCGCCAGCCAGTAATTCCCAAAATGGTGATTCATCAAGCAGCTCTCCCCAGTTCAGCCGAATGTAGCGAAGCTGCTCCAGAATAGAAGTCGGAGCATGTCTTATGGGCATGAAGAGCAATTCCGCAAGGTCAAGATCATCAGGCCCAACGGGCCCCATCGCCTGCATTGAGCTTCGCATAGTCATGATCAGCTTCTGAAAGGCACTCTCTTTCGTCAGCGTTTCATCGGTCAAAAGATCAGAAAACTGTTCAAGAGCCGGGTTCTGGTTATTCAGCCAGACAAGGAAAGACTCTTCAAGAACGTCAGTTTTATTGTTCTGCTGTTTCAGCCATTCAGCGGGAGATTCAGCACCGGCATAGATATTTTGCGTGGGAAAAGAGGTGATAAACCGGTTAAGGTACTGTTCTGATTGTTTTGAAGAGAGCAATTCAATCAGTGTTCCGTAGACATTGTCAAGAAAGTTCGGTTGCCGTAACGCTATTGCTTTCGACATGATAGAATGAAACAGTGCATGCAGCAGTTTCATTCCGTGAAGCTGTGCGGGCAGCACAGGTTTTGTGTCTGCACCTTTCTGCTTTATTAGAAAATCATTGATGACAGCAGCCTGTCTTTCTGACGTTTTCAAACTTTCCTGAGCAGAGCCAGGTAAAGAGAGAAACTCAGGATCAGTCAGATGAAAAAGTTCTCGGGCCTTACGGTTGACGTAAAAGTGTTCTTTGTTCTGCAACACTTGAGGGTTTTGCTTGATTGTCATAGGAGGAGATGCAATACCAAAGCATTAAGCTGGTTAAAATTTCTGCGCGGTCCTGCGATTTTGCAAGGCCTGTTTACGCACTCTGACAAAGTACGGAATTTCTCGAAAATAGTCTGATTGTTGTTCTGTGGTTTTATAATAGGCGGAGAGGCTTTGAAAGCAGACTATGTAATTTTTTTATCGAGGTAGCGCTGAAGGTAGGTAAATCCAAGATCTTTTACAGAGCGCAACACTTCCAGTCCGATAGTTGAGAGGGCCGTTTTACTCTGTGTTGGAATGAGTTGCGGGGAGGCGGGAAGTGAATCCTCTCCCTTTACTGAAGAGCGTCTGTGACCGCTCAATGCTTTGGTGAGCAGTAAGCCAGCAAGAAAAGTTGTTCCGACAGCTTCAAAAGGGTGTTGCGTGATGAATTTTATGGGAGAAATTTCCTCTTTCAGCTCGTCTTTCATTTTCCTGGCTCTTGTCTTGATCTGCTCTTCTTTTTCTGAAATGGTGTTTTGCAGTTCTTCGATGCGTGCCTGAATGCCGACTAAAGGCTCATTTGTTGTAGTCATGGACAGATAAAAGAAGTTTTTGAATCAGGTTTTTAAGGAGTAATGGTTTGAATTTAGTGAAAAATAAAAAGCATGAAAGGAAAATAAGGCTTACGATAAGATAACCAAGAAAAGGATGCCCCAACAGCTCACCTGTCAGAAGTGCAACAGTTGTAAGAAGGTAGCCAATTCCAATTATCAGGATAACTCCAATAATAACGGCAGCCCCGACAAAAGATATTCTGTCGGTCAGTTCAATCTTGAGCAGCTCGATTTTGGCTTCTATAATAGACATAACATCGTTATATGTCGATGTTGCCGTATCATCAAAGAGTTTATGGAGCCTGCTGTTTTTTTGCTTTACCTGCTTCGGTCCGAGACTCTCTCCCTTTTGAGGACTTATCATAGTATCTGAAATAACGGCTTCTTATCGTTTTCTTTTCATGAAAAGTCCGAACAAGGCACCAGCACCCAATGAATACATCAGTGCCTGACCAGGATTTTTCCTGATGTACTCCCTTGCTTTTTCAGCGCTTTTCAAAAGCTGACTATACGATTCACTTTCCCTGAAGCAGGAAAAAGCTTCGGAGAGTGTTTTACTGATCTCTTTTACCTGTTCAGGAATGCGAGTTTCCTGAGGCTCTTCTTTTGAGGGATTAGTTGGCTGGCTGCTGTGTATTGTAACCTGAACTTCTTGTTCCATAAGGATTCAAAAACTGTTTATGAATTACTCCAGGAATATAAAAACAATGTACAAAAACAATATGGTCTTTGCACTGGCTCACTTACTGAAGAAGCCTGCCGCCGTCAACATTAAAGATCTGGCCGGTGATATAGTCACTCTCAATAAGGAATATAATTGTTCTGATGATATCAAGGGGATCACCAAGTCGCCGGAGTGGTATTTTTTTAATCATCTCTTGTTGAGTCTCCATATCCTTTTCAGGATTTACCGTCACCGTTCCGGGGGCGATTGAGTTGACAAGAATAGTGGGAGCAAAATTTTTTGCAAAGACCCTGGTTAAATGCTGGATTCCTGCTTTTGATACCGTATAGGGGGCAAAGTTGCGCCAGACAAGATCAGCAGAAATATCAGTCATGGAAATGATTCGGGAGACGAATGGTTGTTTCTGCATAATTCTGGCCGCTTCCTGCATGGTGAAGAATGTCCCCTTCAGATTGGTGTTGACCAGGGAGTCCCATTCTTGCTCAGTAACTTCAGGCAGAGGAGTACTGAAAAAATTTGATGCGCTGGTTATGAGCAGATCAAGTCGGTCAAACTGTTGCTGAAATACCGAAAATGCATTGCTGATATCGCCGCTTTTTGAGACATCACAATGGATCATCTGCGATTCAGGACTTATCCAGCGGATTTTTTCAAGGGTTTGCTCTGCTTTTTCGGCGGATGAGTGCCAGGTAAAAAAAATAGTGTACCCCTGCCCCGCTATCGAGAGTGCAATTTCATTGCCGACAACACCGCATGCGCCGGTTATAAAGCATACTTTTTTACCTGAAGAGGTCATATCCGCAATCCTTTATGTTCTTTTAATGTTCTTTGAACGCGAATGCAGTGTAAAAAGTTGAACGACGGGAGATTATGCGAGTCTTCTGAATGATGAGGCCTTTATTGCTGCAAAAATGGCGGATCCGATCGTGATATCCAGTTCATCTGCTGCCTGACGGACAATTTCAGCGACAAGTTTTTCACCATTGGCCGAAAGTACAACGCCGACTCTTCCGTCGGAGTCAAACATCTCTGCAACTCTGCAATCCAGAAGATTTCTGGCACTGATGGCTTCAGGATGCCTTTTGAAAAGAATAATTTCTCGTGAAGAAAGCTCAAACAGCGATTGTTCTGCGTACCCTCCGGCAGAAACAAATAAGGTATTGCTTCCCCACTTATAAGTATAGAGTCCACTTTTTTGGCTTGGGTTGGTAAGGTGCAGAAGATTGAGATAACCATTCGGACTTTGGGCCATTCTGTTTCTTGCAAGCTGCTCGGCTGTTGTTTCATCAATACAGCGACCGTTTTTTATTTCAAGGACATGGTCGGTCATCAGTTGCATCTCGGTCAGTGAATGCGATATGAAGAGGTAGGGAATCCCGAAATCTTCGCTGACACTTCTCAGATAGGGGATGATCTGGAACCGGAGCGCATCATCAAGAGCCGAGAGTGGTTCATCCATAAGCAGCAGACGCGGGTTTGCAAGAACTGCTCTGCCAAGAGCGACACGCTGTTTTTCTCCGCCGGAAAGATGTTCAACGCCTCGCTGCAGCAGTGGCTGCAATTTGAGCAGATCAATCAGTGTTTCCGGTTTGATAAGCCTGTTTTCCGTATGGCACCGCTTAAAACCGTAGAGCAGGTTTGCCTTGACGCTCAGGTGAGGGAAAAGCATCGCCTGCTGAAACACAATGGCAATGCGTCGCTGTTCCGCTGAAATATTGTTTTTTTTAAAGCTGCTGAACAGGCACTGATCATCAAGAATAATTTCACCCTTGTCTGGCTGCATAAGGCCTGAAACAAGATGCATCAGCGTTGATTTTCCGCTCCCTGACTCTCCAAAAATTCCTGTTCTTTCGCCAGAAACATCAGCTTTCACATGAAGTGAAAATGCCCCCAGTTTTTTTTCAATATCGATATGCAGCTTCATAATGCTTTGCTCCGGTCAAGCTTGCGGGTGAGCCATTCATGCAGAAAAAGTACGCTCACTGAAATCAGGACTGAGACCATACAGAGAGAAAGAGCCATCGTAGTGCTTGAGGGTGAGCTGGCATAATCATAGATAGCCAGAGGAATCGTTTGCGTTATTCCCGGAATATTGCCAGCAACAATGATGGTTGCTCCGAATTCTCCAAGGCTGCGGGCAAACATCAGCGATGAGCCTGCCAGAATGCCCCGGAAAGAGAGAGGCAGAATGATCGTCAGAAGAGTATCATACCAGTGAGCGCCAAGAGTCCGTGAAGCATCAATAAGTTGCCGGTCGATCGACTCCATCCCGAGGCGGATGGAGCGTACAAGCAGCGGAAAACCGACTGTTGCTGAAGCAATAACGGCGGCTTTCCAGGTGAAGATGATTACTATTCCATACTCTGCCAGCAGTTTGCCAATCCAGCCGTGTTTGCCGAGAAGCAGCAGCAGAAAAAAACCAATGACCACCGGAGGCAGTGTCAGTGGAAGGTTAACAAAAACTTCCAGTATCACTTTTCCTCTGAATGGTTTAAAGACGATCAGCCAGGCGATGGTAAAACCGAAAGGCAATGAGATTGCAGTCGCCGTCAGCGCAACTTTTAATGACAGCCAGATGGCGGTTATATCTTCCGGCGCCAGCAGCATATTATTTCAGGATAAAGCCGAATTTCCGCAGAACGGATTTAGCCTCAGTCCCTTGCAGATATGCCTCAAATTCCTTTGCTTCGCTGTTCTGTGCTGCTTTTACGGTCAACGCCATTGGGTAGACGACTCTCGGGTAAAGCTTTTGTGGTACCACAAAGAGCAGTTTTGCTTTTTGTGCCTGCAGCGCATCGGTACGGTAAATAAAGGCGCCATCCACCTCGCCGATTTCCGCATACATGAGGCACTCTCTGACGTCCTTGGCCATAACCAGCTTGCCGTCAAGCTTTTTTTCAAGGCCTGATGTTGTTATGGCAGCCATGGCGTACTCACCTGCGGGCACACTTTTCGGACTTCCAATAGCAATTTTCTCCAGTGCAGGCAGATCATTCATTGACGATACATGCTTCTTCGTTGTTCCGGCAAAAACAAGAGAGTTAAAGGCAAACGTTTTTTCGCTGGTACCATCAACAAGATTTTTCTTTTTCAGGTATTCCATCCACTCTGTGTTTGCGGCAATAAACAGGTCAGCCGGAGCGCCGTTTTCAATTTGACCGGCAAGTGTTCCGGAAGAACCAAAGTTTTTAACAAAAACCGTGGAGGGATTTTTTGCCTTATAGCTTGCCGTTACCTCATTGATCACCTCTTTCAGGCTGGCTGCCACCGAGAGATTCAGCTCTCCTGCCATAGCTGGCGCAGTCATGATGAGGAATGCAAAACAGAAGAGAGCGATCTGCGGCAATGATTTTTTCATGTTATGAATGTTTTATGATGGTAAAGGATTTATTGAAACAGCAATATCAGAGGGTTTCCCGAAATAGACTGACGATAACACAAGAATATCAACCCCGGTTTCGGCATACGCTGAGGCATTTTGCGCATTGATACCGCCTGCTGCCGAGACCGTGACGCCGGGCGCCTTCTGGTGAAGCTGCCTGACGAGCAGTGAGAGCTCTTCGGGGGGGAGCTTGTCAATCTGAACCACATCAACGCCCGCAGCAGCTATTTTCAGAGCCTCCTCCGCAGTTTCAGCTTCAACTATGATTTTATGTTCTGGTGTTTTGGCTTTCAGATCGGTTATGGTTTGAAGAAAATTGTCAAGGCCACCGCAAAAAGCGGTGTGTTGCCGGAAAACAAGCACAGACTCTGACAAGCCGAGCCGATGGGGGAGTGCGCCGCCAGCGATAATGGCCTTGATCGAAATTTTTTTTGTTCCGGGGAAAGACTTTCGGGTTGTGACAACTCTGATGCCGGGCTTGACCTCTGTTACCATGTTGACGATGTTCCTTGTCCGGGTGGCAATACCTGAAGCATACTCCAGCAGGTTCAGTGCCACTTTCCATCCTGCATGAAGAGCGCCAGCAGGTCCGTTGGCTGCAAGGATGACAACTCCGGCATCAACCGTTGTGCCGCTGAGCATGCAGGATGTTACCGCAGCTCCGCAACGTTCCAGAACGCGCGCGGCTTCCTCGGTGCAGCAGAGCGTTGTTGTTTCACGGCTGGTAAAGGTAATCTCCCCCTCTACTTGGCCGATGCCAAGCAGTAAGGTCGTCAAATCACCATAAGGCATATCCTCTTCGATAAACCGTTCGATGTCGGTGTCAGAGAGTTGATAGAGCATTGTCGGGTTCTTAAATCGTTATAGCATTAATTATATATCCCTATGCACAAAAAAACTTGATGCCCGAAAAAAAACGCGACATTCGAATTTCAGGGCTAAACGTAATAAAAAATTATGTTTTTTTTGCGAATTTCTTCCTCACAATGCCGGGCGAATAGCCGAATTGCTTGCCGAAAGCTGTAATAAAGTGATTGACATGTGAGTATCCCAGATTTTTGGCGATGGTTTTCATTGGGATATCTGTTTCTATCAGAACAGTATGTGATTCTTTAAGGCGTACTTCTGAGATGTAGCTGAAAAGGGACTTTCCGTATATGGCCGTAAATCCCTCTTTCAGCTTTCGACCAGGTATATCATACTTCACCGCCAGCTCGTTCAGAGACGGCACCTTCCCTGCCAGTTGAAGAAGATCATCATGCATCTGATGTATCCGCGTTTGTATTTCTGACTCCGGCGTCTGGTTTTCGGTCGCACCAACAAAATGTTGAGATAGAGCACAAAGATAATCAAGTACTTTTGCCTGGATATGCAGTTTCCCGATATGTCCGGTCAAGTGATCTGATATACAAGAATGAAGCAGCGTGTTAATGTGTTGAGGGACCTTGTTGACAGCTATAGACGATATCGATGTAACGTTCAGTCCGCTCAACAGTGATTGCGCATACTCTTTCCCGAGCAGTTGATTCAGTACCGATTCACCGATGACAAGAGTGGTCATTTCAATATCCTCGCTGCCATCCAGTCGGACGAGGCTTTTCCGAACATTAATATGCTCAAACAGACAATGCTCATGGCCGAAAATAAAGTCATTCCCGAGCCTGTTATCCAAAAGCACGACACGTCCTTTTTTTGTTGACTGCACACAGAGCACTGGTTCAAAGAAAAGCTCTTCAATCGTCGCAACAGGTAACAGTTTCCCCGATACTTCCGGTTTGAAATGAGTAATGCCACGACGAATGACCATATTCAACGGCAAGTGAATTGACTGAAACCACCCTTGCCCTATCTCTTCAGGCATTTTATGCTGTGTTTGAGGCATATCCTGCTCTGAATATTCAAAGGCCATACCGCTATTTTCAGGAGAACTGCTCCAGGTGAATCTGCTGCTGGCTATTGTCATACCTTATATTTGTCTGACTTGAACCATTACAATCAACACTTAATACAAGTATAAACGGAAATTCACAATTCAATAAATTTGTAAATGTTTTTTTTTGATAGGTATATCGTATATTTGCGATGAACTAAATGGAACGTTTATTATGCAGAGAACATTGTCAACTGTTGAGTATAGCGGAGAAGAAGAGAAGATGGCAGTGTTTGCCAAGGCTTTAAGCCATCCTGTGAGAATAAAGATATTGAAATTGCTTGACAGTCAAGCCTGCTGTTTTACCGGTGAGCTGACAGAAATAATTCCAATGGCACAATCAACGATTTCACAACACCTGAAAGCGTTGCTCGAAGCCGGGCTTATACAGGGTGAAATCAATCCGCCTAAAGTTCGTTACTGTATTAATCGCGAAAACTGGTTGAAGGCCCATGCATTTTTTACTGGATTTTTTATGCGCGATCGGGAAGTCAAATGTTCTTAATAATCGTTTATTTGCTATAAATACATAAATAATAAAATAATGAAAAAAGTAAAAATACTTGGTAGCGGCTGTGCAAAGTGCAATCAGCTTGCTGAGGCGGTCAAAGATGTTATTTCTAAAGAGGGCATTAATGCCGTGGTTGAAAAGGTGGAGGATATCCAGCAGATCATGGCATACAACATTATGTCGACCCCGGCCCTTGTTGTCGATGAGAAGGTGCTCTGCAAAGGGCGTATTCCCTCTTATGATGAGATCAGAGACTTGTTGATGGCAAAACCACAAGGCTGCTGTTGTGGCACCCATGGCAGCAAGGAGAAAAGCAGCGGAGGCTGTTGTTCGTGAAAAATCTGAAATGGCTTGCTGGCACTTTTGCTGCCGCGCTGCTATGGCTCCTGCTCTACCATAATCTTGAACTGTTTGCCGATCTGCTGCTTCGGGCCTTGGGGATCAGCAGGGCAAACCGTTTCGGCGATGCGTTCTTCTTTTTTGTCTATGAGGTGCCGAAAGTGCTGCTGCTGCTGACAGTTGTGGTTTTTCTGATGGGAGTGGTTCATACCTTTATTTCTGCTGAGCGTACCCGTGCCTTGTTGTCAGGGAAGCGTACCGGGATCGGAAACATTATGGCGGCGACTCTCGGCATTGTCACGCCATTCTGTTCCTGCTCCGCAGTACCGCTCTTCATCGGTTTTTTGCAGGCAGGAGTGCCGCTTGGCGTTACCTTTTCGTTTCTCATTGCAGCGCCGATGATTAATGAAGTTGCTCTTGCCCTGCTTTTTGGCATGTTCGGCTGGAAAGTTGCCCTGCTCTACTCGGGGATGGGTCTCGCTGTGGCTATGATCGCAGGTATAGTTATCGGCAAGCTCAACATGGAGCGCTATCTGGAAGAGTGGGTACAGAAGCTGCAGGAGAGCACCGTTTCGGCTGAACTGGAAGACTCGGCTATGATCGCCCCCCAGCGGGTTCAGGAAGGTATCAGTCATGTTCGCGATATCGTTGGCAAGGTGTGGCTCTATATTGTTCTTGGCGTTGGGCTTGGCGCGGGTATTCACGGCTACGTACCTGAAAATTTTATGGCATCCCTCATGGGCAAAAGTGTCTGGTGGTCAGTTCCCGCAGCCGTGCTGATTGGCGTTCCCATGTACTCCAATGCTGCGGGTATACTTCCCGTTGTGCAGGCTATGCTCGGCAAGGGTGCGGCACTTGGCACGGTGATGGCCTTCATGATGAGCGTCATTGCCCTCTCTGCTCCGGAAATGATTATTCTTCGTAAGGTGCTTAAACCTCAGCTTATTGCGGTGTTTGCCGGTATTGTGGCGTTGGGGATTATGCTGGTGGGGTTTGTCTTTAATCTTGTTTTGTGAATAATTGCTTGCCAATCATTGCGCAACAGTCAATAAAAAATCACTACTTTTTCTTTCTACCGGAAACACTTGTGGCCGACATAAGGCTAAAAATTTATCGAGTATATGACTGGAGAAATAAAACGAGCGGCATCGGGATCTGATGCGTTTATGGAACAACAGCTCTCTCTTGGCAGCCACTTCCTTGACGTTAACGGGTTCAAGGTGCATTACCGGCTGGCCGGTAACGGAAAGCCGCTCGTTGTGTTGCTGCACGGCAGTTTTTTAAGTATCAGGTCATGGCGCAGTGTCTTTGACCGCCTGGCAGAGATTGTAACGGTCGTGGCATTCGACCGTCCAGGTTTTGGCCTTACCTCACGCCCTTTACCCTCAAGGGCCACCGGGGTCAGTTACACTCCTGAAGCACAGAGTGATCTGGTTATAGCGCTGATGAAAAAACTCGGGTTCAACAAGGCGGTACTGGTTGGCAATTCCACAGGTGGCACGATGGCGCTTCTGACAGCGTTGCGCTATCCACAGCATGTTGACGGGCTGGTGCTTGCCGGCGCAATGATATACAGCGGTTATGCAACCAGCGAAGTACCAGCATTCATGAAGCCTGTCATGAAAGCCATAACTCCAATTTTTTCCCGTTTGATGAAGTTCCTTATCACCAGACTTTATGACCGTAATATTCGCGGATTCTGGTACAACAAGGAACGGCTTGGCAGCGATGTGCTGAGCGCGTTTCGCAGTGACCTGATGATTGGTGACTGGTCAAGAGCGTTCTGGGAGCTTTTTCTTGAAACACATCACCTCAGACTTGATGAACGACTGAAAACCATGTCGAAGCCATCTCTCGTTATTACAGGTGAACACGATCTAACGGTCAAAACAGAGGAAAGTATCCGGCTTGCCCGTGAGCTTCCAGACGCCGAACTGGTCGTTATTCCCGATTGCGGACATCTTCCACAGGAAGAGCAGCCAGATGCTTTTGTACTCGCGGTCAGGAAATTTCTGAAAACCATGCCATCCTGATTTCATTTCAATCTGTTTTGTCGTATGGATACTCTATTCGCTTACCACCGACGGTTTTCTTCAACGGCACAGTGCAGTAGGGCGGGTAATTCCCGCCTTTTTTTATTATATATGGCTAATATTGCTGTTGCTTCTTTTTTCATGACTGGCAACGGTACTTCCGGTAATCCACAACAACGCAGTGCGGTACCAGATGGCTGAAACTATTCTCAGGCTCGAAAATATCCGCAAGGAGCTTGGACTCTCCAAGGCCATCCGCCAGACCATCATTCCAAATCTTTCACTGGAGGTTAACGCGGGGGAGTTTGTTGCCATTACAGGTCCTTCAGGTTCCGGTAAATCGACACTCCTTTACCTTATGGGAGGGCTTGACAAGCCGACCTCAGGCAAAGTGTGGCTTGATGGAGATGAGATCACTGAAAAAAATGAGACGGAGATGAACCGTATCAGGAATGAAAAAATAGGGTTTATCTATCAGTTTCACTTTTTGCTGCCCGAGTTTAACGCTGTTGAGAATGTCAGTATGCCGATGATGATCAACGGCAGGCGCACCAGAAAAGAGATCAGGGAACGGGCAATGAAACTGCTTGATATGGTTGACATGCAGAACAAGTATACCAACAAGCCAAGTCAGTTGTCCGGCGGGCAGCAGCAGCGGGTTGCCATTGCGCGCGCTCTTGCCAACGAACCGAAAGTTCTGCTTGGTGATGAACCAACCGGCAATCTTGATTCGCGTTCAGCAAAAAATGTTTATCAGCTTTTTGACCGGCTCAACAGGGAACAGGGGCAGACGGTTATTGTCGTTACCCACGATGAGGAGTTTGCCAACCATGCCGGACGGCGGATTCATCTTGTTGACGGAAAGATAGAAAGCGACAGGCCTTTACGGGCAAGGATCGAGCAAGCCGTCTGACAAAAAATACAATAGTACCATTATTACTTCTATGTCGTTGTTACTCGAGAACATCAAGCAGTCAAAACCTTATCTCTACAAGGCATTTTCATCGATTGAGAATGGCGAGCAGCATCTTCATAATATCATTGAGCTTGACCGCTACTGGGAGCGGGTAAAACAACCTGTTCAAAAGGTGATCCTGTCATCCGCTGATCTTCCAAAAGATGCGGTGATCAGTGGTGAGTATGACTTGATCTACGCTGGCGGAACGCTCAGCCTTCTTCATGCCGGAGTTATGGCGGGAAAGTATGGCCGGAAGGTGATGATTTTTGATCGCCAGACCCCGGCAAAATCTACCAGAGACTGGAATATTTCCCGAAAAGAGCTTCTCAATCTCTCGGCTATCGGCCTTTTTACTGAAAGTGAGATTGATTCGGTTATTGTTCGCCAGTACAAAAACGGCTGGGTTGAATTTTACCAGCCCGACGGCAGCCAGAAAAGGCTTGTCATGGACAGTGTGCTTGATTGTGCTGTTGATGCAGACAAGCTTCTTAATCTGGCAAAAAAGAAGGTTCAGGCCGCTTCAGGAAGCACGATCATTGCCGGAAGAAACTTTCTCTGCTGTTACCAGTTTGACGACCATATTGTTGTAAAGGTTGAAGATCGTCAGGGGAAAGCCTTCTACTACAAGGCAAAAGTGCTGGTCGATGTCATGGGAATACTCTCTCCCATCGCTATGCAGCTCAACGAAGGCTTTCCCCAGACCCATGTTTGTCCTACGGTTGGCACCATAGCGAGCGGTTTTGATGATATTGATTTCGACACCGGAGAAATTCTTGCCACGACAAGGCCTGCCGAAACCACACCCGGAAAAGGTCGTCAGCTTATCTGGGAAGGGTTTCCTGCTGAAGGGGATAAGTATATCACCTATCTCTTCTTTTATGACGAAGCTGATTCCCCGAACGACAAGTCGTTGCTCGCTCTTTTTGAGACGTACTTCAAAATACTTCCTGAGTACAAAAAAGCCGGAAAGGATTTTGTGATTCACCGCCCTGTCTATGGCATTATTCCAGC
>CAISRC010000088.1 GCA_903887845.1 uncultured Chlorobiaceae bacterium | reverse complement strand
TGCTCCTATTTAGCGTGTCTGCCTTAATATAAATACGTACACGTTAAAAAGCAAGAAAAAAGCACGATTTTGCTTGAAAATCGTGCCTGCTCGGTGATGTTTTTCGTTAATGTGTTCGCTTTATCCTACTTTCAGGATATCATAGTAACTATTGATCATATATGACGTCACCGAAAAATGCCCGGTCAAGGGGAAAACTCCTCGTGAAAAGGTGTAGGTATCAGAGTTGTTTCGCTGGTAGCCTACTTCGCCCTCAAGTCTGAAATTACCAAAACTTCTTCCTGCAGCACCCATTAGGTCGATCCCTGGGGTAGTTGCTGCAGTACCTTCCAGAACACCTGTGGATGCAGTTTTGATTTTTATGTTGCTAAAAGAGGAAACTCCAACATTACCGCTGACATAATAATGAGTAGCGGCATAAACTGGCGTGGTAAGCATTCCTGTAGTTAGAAGCGCTCCAACAAGAGAGAGATGTTTTTTCATGAATACATTGTATTTTATTGGAAAAAACCGAATGTTATTATGACTAAACCCTTGTCGGTTTATAATACAGAAATTCTAATATATTTACCGCAAAAAATTACAATGGCAAATTACTTTTCAAAAGAACGATTTTTATGGAATATTTTCTCGGAAGCTGTACTGCGTTATAATATATCGGCTTAAATTTCTGTCACACTTTTTTCGTGGTGGATTTTTGTCAGCACTCCTGCAAGTGATGACAGAGCAGAAATCCCGAAAAAGATGAGCGACAGGGCTACGCCTGCATTGGTGTCAAGTTGTATGTAGTTAAGAAGATAATAAAAGGTTACCTCTCTGGCGCCAGCTCCTCCGATGGTTATTGGCAGAATGGTGGCCACCGTAGACATCAGGAAGATTGCCAGATAGTCGATATGGTTGGCTTGCAGTGAGATTGCCTGGAGGATGAAAAATGCCGAGATGACCTGGGCAATCTGTACCAGCAGCGATTCGAGAGCGGTGATGGTAAACACACCCATGAACTGTTTGTAAAAAAGTTTGTTCAGAAGCAGAGCCAGAGGGTAGATTGCGACGAGCAAAAGCCAGGCATAAGGAACCAGTTGGGGGAGTTTAGAGGCAAAAGAGCTGGGCAGCAGCAGTATGACAGAGAGAAACACAAGGGCAAAAATGCCGCAAATCCGATCCCACAAAACTGCGTTAAAGACATTGATCATCTTCATGCCGTGGTTTTTCTGCAGGACGTAGATTTTGTAGCCGTCACCGCCAATACCTCCCGGAAGAAAAAGATTATAGAACATGCCGAGATAGTAAAGCTTCAGGTTGTACAGGGCGGAAAGCTCAATGCCGATCGCCTTGAAAAAACGATTCAGGCGCACCGCATTAAAAAGCTTGGAGATATTGAAAAACAGGAGTGAGAGAAGAAGATACCAAGGGTTGGCGCTTCTGATGATACCGAAAAGTTTGGCAACATCAGTTTTTCTCAGTACCAGATAAAGGGCCAGAGCAGTGACAAGAAGCTGGAGCAGAGGTTTGAGCAGCTTTTTCAGGTTGAATTTACTCTTTCCCGACAATCTTCTTGATGATATAAGGTTTCTTGTTCTGTGACTCGTAATAGGTGCGCATGATGAATTCAGCAATGAACCCGGTCGTGATCAACTGAATCCCGATAAAGGTCATGATAATTCCCAGAGAAAGCAAGGGGCGTCCTCCGATTCTCTCGCCAAGAATTTTGAGGGCAAGCAGGTAAAAATTCAGAGCCATGCCAATAAAAAGGGAGAGAAAACCAAGTGTACCGAAAAGATGCATCGGTTTTTGGCTGTATTTCTGGAAGAAAACCATAAAAAGCAGGTCACTCAGCACTTTAAAGGTGCGTCCGATGCCATATTTTGATGTGCCGAACTTTCTCGGGTGATGCCGGACATCAACCTCTTCCATTTTCGCACCGTACAGTTGCACAAGTACAGGTATAAAGCGGTGCAGCTCACCATAGAGGCCAAGATTTTTTGCCACATCCTTTTTGAAGACCTTCAGGGTACATCCATAGTCCCGGATATGCACATTGGTCAGGTTCCTGATCATCGCATTAGCTATCTTGCTGGGAATTTTCCTCAGAATCATCCCGTCCTGCCGTCCAGCTCTTCGGCCTGCGACAACATCCAGATCGTGGTCATAAAGGTATTGCATCATCATTGGAATATCAGACGGATCATTCTGCAGATCACCGTCCATCGTAGCTATCAGTTCGCCACGTGCATGATCAATGCCGGCGGCCATTGCGGTTGTCTGCCCGTAATTTTTGTTCAGGACAACAAGGTGTGCATTGTCGGGTGCGTATTTCTGGATTTCTGCTACAGTCCTGTCGGTAGAGCCGTCGTCAACCAGAACAATCTCATGCTCAACTGCAGCAAGTGAGAGGGCGAGAGCTGAGAAGAGGGGTTTGATGTTCTCAGCTTCATTCATGACAGGTATGACGACAGAAAGCTTCATGATATTGAATTCATTGCCTTAGTTTTGCCATCACAATGCCGTATTTGCTGTAGAGTACGATTGGATGTTCAAGTTTATCGAGCTGTTTGACCGTTGTCAGAACAATCTCTCCCGGCTTGGGGCTTCTTTTTTCAACAAAAGACTCCGAATATAATAAAAAAGAGGGGTTATAGCTTTTCCACATCACGATTTTATATCCCTCTTTTCTGGCCAGAAACGCAGCTTCCTTGACCGGTTCCTGAAGGAGTTTGCCTGAAAGGGGCATAAGATAGAAATTGATGAGCACAGAAAAAACCACACCGGTTGCAATCAGTTTACCTTCAGCGGGAAAACGTGAGAGAAATTGTATGGCAGTTACTCCGGCAATGCTGGCAATAACGACGAGGAGATACGTCTCTCCCATGAGTTCTGTTGCACCAGCAAGAAGTGCCTTTATATAGGTGTCATTAATTT
Organism: uncultured Chlorobiaceae bacterium; assembly: GCA_903887845.1. Classification (GTDB taxonomy): domain Bacteria; phylum Bacteroidota; class Chlorobiia; order Chlorobiales; family Chlorobiaceae; genus Chlorobium. The sequence continues at coordinate 24,507 of CAISRC010000088.1, read as the reverse complement.
CGAGTAAAGTTCTTTGGAGGAAGAAGGGGAGGCAGACAAGTCCTGCAAGCAGGATCAAAGGCCACAGCGCACAACGCCAGGGATGGCTGCTTAACGGGAATGCCCTGGCCATAAGAATAAAAAGCGGTGTATAGCCGTAGATCATGTAGTGCGGCAATTTTGTGCCGGAGAGGGAAAAAAAGAGAAAGACAAAGCCGAACCAGATGAAAAGAAAACGGTTTGTACTGTCGGAAAACAGGGCTTTCGCTCTAAAAAAAACCGTAAAAAAAAGGCCGGTAAAAGGCATCAAGCCGAGAATAATGACCGGCAGATAATAGAACAGAGAGCCTGAGTGCCCCTCAAACGAAGAGTTGAAGCGGCTGATATTATGTTTAAAGAAAAAACCATTGACAAAATCCATGCCCTGGTCATGATATTCAAGCAGATACCAGGGAAGGGCAATGACCAGAAAGAGTATGATGCCTGAAGGTGAGAGTATCATTCGAAGCCATTTTTTCAAGGTTCCCTCTTGCAAAGAGAACAAAAAAGTGACCGCAAACGGAATAATGATAGCTATTGGTCCCTTGGTGAGCATGCCAAACCCTGCGGCAGCAAAGGCAAGATGCAGTGCATGCTTTGAACCAGTTTTATAATGGTGGAGCAAGGCAAACATGGTGATAGCAAGAAAGCAGTTCAGAAGCCCATCGGCTATGGCCGCTTTTGCAATAACAATCACTTGCAGTGAGAGCACCATCATTGCGGTGGCAAGAAACGCTTGGCGGTTATCCGCCTCTTTGCGCACAAACAGAAAAATCGATGTTGCCCAGGCGGTTCCGGCAAGCGCCGAGGGTAGCCTGAAAGAAAACTCGTTGAGTCCGAAAAGTTTGACCGCAGCAAGTTGCAGCCAGTAAATAAGTATAGGTTTATCAAAACGAGGAGCTCCGTTCAGGTAGGTAGTCAGATAATTTTTACTGACGATCATCTCCCGTGTTGCCTCACTGAATGCACCTTCATCGACATCAAAAAGCGGCACAGATCCCAATGCAGCAAAAAAACTGAGCAGGATAAGAAGGCCCAAGATGGCCAGTAACCAGAATGTTTCAGATTTTTTTTTGTTCAGAGACATCTAATTTGTACTTGAAAAAGTAGTTATAGAGGAGAAGCGTGGATACAATTCCCAGAAAAGAGCCCGCAATGACATCACTGATATAGTGCTGGGAAAGAAAAATACGGCTGAATGCCACTATGACAGCGCCGAAAAACCAGAAAAACCTCCAGCGCGGGTAAAGGGAGGAAAGAAGCATACCGACACTGAAAGCCGTTGCCGAATGGCCAGATGGGAAGGAGGTCCATGCGTATTCCCAATGAAAAAAGTCAAAGCCGAAAAGATGATCACTGAAATAAAGTTTTGGTCTTGCTCTGCCTGCGATATATTTGATAAGGTCTGCAGTTAAACCTGATGCCGCGACAGTGGAGAAGAGGAAAAGTCCTGAATATGCCAGATGAGATGCCTGGTGCGCTTTTTTGTTCCAGAAAACGACAAAAAGAAACAAGCCTCCTATGAGGTAGTAGAGTGAGTCGCCAAAGTGCGTTATCTTTTTGAAGAGCTCATAAGCCCAGGTTTTACCGAGAGAGTGAAACCATAACGTCGTCTGAATATCCGCAAAAAAGTAGCTGAGTATGCAGAGGCTGGTCATTGTTACAGAGGCTATACCCCACTGAAGAGCTCTGTTCATGAAGTCTTTACTGCGGGTTTATCTTTTTGCCTGTCAAATTGGTGATAAAAATACATTAAATTTTGTTGTTGCGTATGAATCATCTGCATTGAAAGATTATAACCAAATATTTACGGGCAATTGTTTTCAATACAAAGGATTGGTTTTTCAGTTTCCGTTTCTGAACTTTGGGATGATTGCAGAACCAATTAGTAACAGGGAGATTGCTCCGCAATATAACCATATTATACAAATTAACTTATGAGCGGCACAACATCAGGGTTAGGTGAGCATTCGCATGATTCGATACATCATGAACATCATCACCATCATAGCTCCGGTAACATTAAGACTGCTTTTTTCCTTAATGTAGGGTTTACCCTTGTCGAAATCATCGGAGGAATTCTAACTGGTAGTGCGGCAATCCTTGCCGATGCAGTCCATGATCTCGGTGATTCGTTTGCGCTTGCCCAGGCATGGTACTTTGAAAGCAAATCAGCAGGAGAGAGTAGTGCTCGATATTCTTATGGCTACAAACGGTTTTCTCTTCTCGGAGCGCTCATCAGCACGGTTGTGCTGCTGACCAGCTCACTCTTTGTGCTTGCCAACGCCATTCCACGCATTCTTGAACCACGTCATCCCAATGCAGGCGGGATGATTCTTCTGGCTTTTGTCGGCGTCATGGTCAACGGCATTGCCATGGCAAGGCTGTCGAAAGAGAGCGGCATGAATGCTAAAGTTGTTGCACTGCATCTTCTTGAAGATGTGCTTGGCTGGGTAGCGGTGCTCGTCGTTGCCGTTGTCCTCTACTTCTGGGATGTTCCGGTGCTTGATCCTCTCCTTGCTGTTATTATTACGCTCTATATTTTATCAGGTGTTGTAAAAAATCTGAAAGCAATGTTGCCGGTTTTTCTGCAAGCGGTGCCCGATAAATTCAATCTTGAAACGATTACAAGGGAAATTGAGAGACTAGAGCATATTCATGCCGTCCATCATGCTCATGTCTGGTCACTTGACGGAGTTCACAATGTCTTTACCGCTCACCTTGAAGTGGACACCTTGCTTGATGCAGAAGCCTACATGCAACTTAAAGAGCTCATCAGAACGCTGGTCGACCGATATGGCCTGTACCACTCTACGGTGGAAATCGAATATCCAGGTGAAGCTTGCAGGAATTCATCATCTTAAGATTTTTGCTGCGATCTCATTAAATAATTGCGATGTATAAATATTGTATTTATTTATTAAGCACTTTATAAAATAAGTATATAAGGGTTGTTATTATTTTATTAATCTTATATTAAGTGGCGGATGATTTTATCTTTACCTGACAAATTCAATCATCAATAAAAAGGAGATTACTACTATGGGGATCAAAAAAAAGTGTGCCGTGCTTGCATGCGCACTATCCACATCCCTTATGGCATCGTCTGTTGTGAAGGCAGAAGATGTTAAGGGGAGCTTTTCAATACTCTATTCACAGCAAAGAACGGTGCTCAGCGCAGGTCAGTATTTAGCAAATCCTCTTCCTGGTTATGCTCCTCAGCTTCCCATAGATCATGAAAATACAGGCAATGGGTATTACGGATTCCAGGGAGAGGTCAATTATGGACGATATTTGCTGTCCGTTGATTACCTTACAGGTACATCAAAAACTGTTGATGGTGCACTTGATGATATGGCGCAGGGAAAAGCATATTCGAATTCATTTAATCCACTGACCCACGAAACGTCAGAAGTGCTTGACCTTGCTGCAGGCTATACAGTTGTTGAAAATGGGGCTAATGATAAACTGGCTGCAACGCTTGGGTATTTTCGTATGTGGGCAAGTCCGACAATTTCACCACCGAACTGGTATGATGGCTTAGAAATAGGGGTAAAAGGGCGGTATCAGCTTTTTGATAGATTAGTATTGACCGGTAATCTCGGTTATGTACCCAATGTCTCGGTTCATGGTTATATGAATAAGGAGAGAGTCATGGTAGGAGATTATTTGGTGCATTATACTCTTGGTGCGGAAGTGCCTCTTGCGACCGGCATGAGTATTATTGGCGGGTACAAGAACCTTCGGGCCGAAAATACTGTTATCCTTAAGAATCTTGCTGCTGGAAGTAAGGCGACTGTGAAATTCAAGGGATTCTTCGTGGGCGGTCAGTATAATTTCTGAATGTCAGACGGGTAGAAACATGGTAGGTAATACTATTTTCACATTTTATGTATAGATAATTATGGACTTCAAGAAATTTCTTGACAATCACATAAGACTTCTCTCAGCAGGCGATGCGGGTGCGTTGGTGGAGAGTGATTACCATGATAATGCAATGATGTTTCTGATGCTGGGTGAAGAAGGGCAGCTCATTTCGGGTAAAGATGCCCTCAAAGTGCAGTTTGATATGTACCTGAAAAATATTTATCGCGGCTTTATTTCGCTTGAAAAGGTGGTTATTTCTGACGATTCAATATGTCTTGAAGCAAAGATAAATACTACCGGTGGAGAGGTGAGAGTCTGGGATGCGCTCTATATGAATAATGGCAAAATATATCGCCATTATTCGGGTATGAGGTAATCAGTAACATTAACTTAATAGGATTAGCCATGAAAAAAGTATTGGTACTTGCATCAAATCTTGGGCTTTGGGGTGAAGAGCTTCAGGCACCTTGGGATGCGCTGAACAAGGCTGGTTTTGAGTTGACGCTTGCGACAGAAAAAGGAATTACGCCACTTCCGTTACAGTTAAGTGTCGATAAAAATTTTGTTGATCCTGTTCAACAGTATAATGTAAACCCTTCTGAGGTTGTCGACCGGATTTTAGAAATACTTGAAACCGGTGAATGGGACAACCCGATAAAGATTTCGGACGCAAAGGCTGATGATTATGACGCTATGGTCATTGTCGGTGGGCCGGGATCTCCTCTTGATCTGGTTGGCAATGCAAAGGTACACCGGCTTCTTGAAGCTTTTTATGCACAGGGCAAGATTATGGGAGCGTTGTGCTATGCCGTTGGAGCTTTTGTATGGGCGCGCAGAAGGGAGGATGGCAAAAGCATCATTACAGGCAAAACCATTGTTGCCCATCCAAAAGAGTGGGACTTCACCGATGAACTTCCCTATCCGCTTTATAATGCCTCCCCCGAAAATCCGGGAACAGATCTTGTAACACCAGGCTTTGCTTTTCCACTTCAGGTTATTGTGGAAGATGCAGTCGGGGATACAGGAAAAGTAATTGCTGTACCATCAGCAAACAGGAAGAATCCTGTTGTGCATTTTGATTTCCCCTTTGTATCAGCGCAATCAGTTGAATCAAGTATTGCGTTTGGTAATAAAATGGTTGAGGTTTTGTCAAAATAGCCATTGATCTTTTAACTATACCTGTCAGTCTGTAAGACAACATTCAGAAGACTTAATAACAGACTTAATAACGATAAGGCAATGAATCCTGAAAAAAAATTGGTTATCAACATAATCGAGAGGGAACATGTGCGCATTCACTGTTGCGCAACTCCTGATGATGGCGAAAGAGTCAATGCCCAGATTATAGAAACCGCGAATAAGTTGGTTATTGTCGACGCTACGTTGATGAGGCCGTATGCCAAAGAGTTACGGGAATATGCAGATAGCTTAAGGAAGCCGATTGATCGTGTTTTTGTAACGCACGCTCATCCTGATCACTGGTTTGGTCTTGAGTATTTTCAGGATTTGGATGTTTTTGCGTTTCCAGAAACAATTGAGGAGATCAAAAATTTTGCTCAGATTGCACTCGATTTTCATAAAACGCAGCATGGCGATTTGGTTACCGATACAGTTTATCTGCCTGATAAAAAAATTGTTGATAACGAAGTTGTTATTGATGGAGTTTTGTTCAGGTTGTTTAAAATAGTTGCGGCTGAAGATCTCTTTATGCTGGCACTTGATTTGCCAGAAGACAAGACCTTTATAGCCCAGGATTTATTGTATAACAAGGTTCATCTGTTTGTGGGCCAAAGATCTCTTGATGGAACGTTATGTTTTGATGGATGGATTACAGCCCTGAAAAAATTTCAAAACGAAAATTATGAAGTTGTTCTGCCCGGTCATGGTGTTCCTGCTGATGCGGCACTTTTTCAGGAAAATATCAGTAATCTCGAAAAGGTAAAGAGCATCCTGTTAGCTTCAACCGGGGAAAATTTTGTGCAAAATATTGTAGAAGCATTTCCGGATTATGGGCTCAGATCGATGGTGGAAATGTCGGCATTTTTTCTTTTTCAAATGAAGTAATTATTACACAGGGAGAATCAAATGAAACGTTCTAAAAAGCATGCCCTTAAAAAACTGCAATCGTGCTGTTCAGCAATTGCAGCAACTGGTATTTTAATAGGTGCTACTTCTATTTATCCGGATTCCGTATATGCAGCCGATAATAATCCAAAAATTGATTATGGGTTGACTGCGGGTTTTTCGAGTATGACTATACGCAATACGCATTTTGGATTGGGCCAGTTTGGCGTAACTTATTATCCCGAAGATATTGCAAGGTCAGAAGGCTATTTGGCTCCAAGCGCTACTTTGTTGTGGAACACTGCTGATTCAGGCACAATATATGGAGGATTGCGCACCGTAGGATCTATTACAAGAGGCGATGGTGATAGTTGGGGCTTGACGGCAGGTTTACATCATAAATACGACACTGTGCCTCAGCAGCCATTTTTAATGGTCGGTGAAAGCAGGTCATACCTTAATATTGATAAAATGTATCTGGGATGGAGGTCAGGAAAGCTGATTCCTTTTCTGGATAAAGATGGTCTCGATATAAGTGTCGGGAAACAGAATTTCCAGCTTGGTGATGGTATGGTTCTGATAGACGGAAATTTTGAGGCCAGTCCTCATAAAGGTATTTATTGGCTTGATCCTCGTCAAGCGTGGAATAATTCAGCAATCGCACGCATCAAATCCCTGCCATTTCAGGCAGAACTGTTTTATCTGCAATCAGATACCTATATCCAGGATGAAGATCCCAACGCTGATATTTATAACGATAATATAGTCGGTGGAAATCTTGAATTTGTTGATAAAAAGCTTGGCAAGGTTGGGGTTTCCTATTTTAATATTGTCTCTTCCAACCTTGCTCGTCGTGACGGGTTGAGTGTTACAGGATTGCACGGTCGGGGAAATCCTGTTTCAACTCTCCCATACCTTGAACTGGCAGGCGAAGTAGATTTCCAGAAGAACAAAAACAGTACTATAGACAGGGATGCTTTGGCTTGGTTCACTGAAGCGAAATACTTTATGCCGGATTTGCCTTGGCACCCCACACTTGGTTACCGCTATTCATCATTTTCAGGTGATCAGGCGAGTACAACAGGTAAAAACGAGGCTTGGGATTACCTTTACAATGGCTCAACGGAACGTGGTTTTGGATACTGGTATCAGGGAATTGTTGTTGGTACCTATGAAACTACTTTGAGCAATCTTGATACCCATTTTATCAACTTGACTCTTATGCCTCCTGTCAAGGGTAGCTGGATGAAGGTGTTCTATTACAATTATCAGTTTAATCAACCTGGTGGAGTGCAATCATTTTTGGGTAGTCCTATATCAAGCAGCCACTTTGCTTCTGAATGGGATGTTATTCTTGGGTATTCTCCGTCATCAAAAGTTGATTATATATTAGTCTATGGAAATGCCAAGCCAGCTCAGGGAGGTATTGATCGTTCCAAAGGAACAGATGCTCTTGGTATATACCATGACGGCGATATACACTCAACCATGCTTCAGTTTACAATGTTGTACCATCTTTGATACGGTAATCTGACAGTAATAATTTGGCCGCACGAATTAAATGCTTTAATCGCTGAGAGTAAAGACACCGCATCGTTATTGCGGTGCTTTATTCGCAGACAATAGAGATTTACAACCAAAAACAATCTTTGGAGTAAGCTATGACAAAACCGTTATCTGAATCCGAAGTAGCAGATCTTGTAAAGATTTGGTACAAAAAGCTTGATGTTCATGCTCCCCTCCTCGAATTCATCCCGTTACTTTCAGATGAGAATCTGGAGATGACGTTTCCAGAGGCAACATTGCAGGGATTGATCGCGTTTGAAGGGTGGTATGAGAGAGTTATAAGAATCTTTTTTGATGAGGTACATCTCCTGAAGGAGGTAAACATAAACCTTCAGGGTGATTCTGCGGAAGTTAATCTGATCGTTGAATGGCAGGCAAGTGTCTGGAATCCGCCAGCCGCCAAGAGTGAAAGAATCAAGCTTGATGCTGATCAATCCTGGATTGTACAGCGATCATCAAAATCAGGGGAGCCTGTAATCGCCAAGTACGTCGTTAATGCGCTGAATTATCATGAAGGTTCGGCAAGATTATAAACGCAACTGCATAATAACAGTATTGCTGGAAATATCTTTTTTAATACTATCAAAGGGAAAAGTATGAAAAATGTTCCGGACAGCCCAATGGGCAAGATGTATAAAGCCCATATACAGTTTATTTTAGACAAGAACATTGAAGCATTGCTTGATCAATATACGGACGATGCTCTGCTGATCAGCAGCTTTATGAAAAAGCCTCTTGTTTATAAGGGCAGAAATGAGTTGCGTGAGCATATGCAGGGTATTCTTGGTATTCAGGGCCTTGAAACAGAAATAATATTCTGGTCAGAGACGGTTGATCCGCAAACCCTCATGATTACAGAACAAATCACCATGCAAACTGCTGATGGTGAAGCCAACATGCGCTTCGCAGATAGTTGGGTTCTTCGTGATGGCAAGATTGCTATTCATTTTGCCGGAATGGTACAATATCCTGATGGATCTCTGGCATGATTACATAAAATAATTCCCCTGGTTTTTATCAATAATTCCTAAATGTAAATATTCATGAATAAGAAAAAAGTTTTGGCGATTCTCTCTGAATATGGATACTGGGGAATCGAATTGGTTGGTCCATTGAACAAGCTTGAGGCTGCGGGTTATACTGTTGATTTTATGACTCCTAACGGAAAAGCTGCTGATGCACTTCCGCCGAGTTTTGATTCAAAATATGTTGATCCCCCACTCGGTGTTTGTGTTACGACGCAACAGCATGAAAACGATGTAAAAGCCTTTATTCAAAAGAATCGTACATCAACACCTCTTTCCCTGAAGTCTTACATTCCAGAACGTCCATATTATTCTGCTGGTGATTTTTTGAGAAATCTTGAAAAATATTATGTCAAGGTTAAAGAATCGGTTGAGTTTTTAACCAGTGAATATGATGCGTTGTTTGTTGTTGGCGGAAGTGGACCAATTGTGGATTTAGTGAACAATCAAAGTCTCCACGAGTTGATCCTGGGATTCTACAGAAAGAATCAGCCTGTTGCAGCCATTTGTTACGGTGTTGCAGCTCTTGTTTTTGCAAGAGATTTTAATGAAAGAAAGAGCATTATAAAAGGGAAGCATGTTACCGGGCATTGTATTGAATATGATTATCATGATGGTACCGGATTTCTTCATACCGACTTTAATATAGGGCCTCCTCCGTATGTTCTTGAATATCTCCTGACTGATGCAGTGGGTACTGAAGGTCAGTATCATGGTAATTTTGGAAAAGAAACTTCTGTGATAGTGGATTATCCGTTTATAACAGCACGTTCATTACAATGTTCTTATGAAATGGGCGAGAAATTTGTGGACGTGCTAAACAATGGGCTCAAAAGATATGGCTGGTAAAACTGGAAATCAAAAGATTCTGGAGCAGTTTATTGCGGACGGATTTACCTGTATGTTCGGCAATCCTGGTACAGTAGAACAAGGTTTTCTTGATGCGCTCGCAGATTATCCCCAACTGCATTATATTCTTGCCTTGCAAGAGTCAGTTGCAGTTATGATGGCTGACGGATATGCGCGAGCCACCAAAAAACCGGCACTTGTACAACTGCACAGTAGTCCTGGTATTGGTAATGCCATTGGTGCGCTTTACCAGGCAAAACGAGGGCATGCTCCTCTTGTCTGTATTGGCGGCGATGCAGGGGTAAAATATCTGAATATGGATGCCCAGATGGCTGCGGATCTGACGGCTATCATGGAACCTGTGACAAAATATGCTACGGTTGTTTATGACAGGAATTCTGTATTGCGTACCCTGCGCCGCGCAATTAAAATTGCGGCGACCCCTCCTATGGGGCCGGTTTATGTTTGTCTACCGCTTGATATTCTGAGTCAGATCAATGACGAAGAGGTGTTTCCCACTCATATTCCTGATACTGCAACGTTACCTTCTGATGATAAAATAGCGCTTTTTGCAAAAGAGCTGCTTGGTGCTGCTAAACCAGTTATTTTTATCGGAGATGGAGTCGCCTATTCCCATGCTGAAAATGAACTGACGCGGGTTGCCGAGCTAATCGGCGCAGAGGTTTATGGTGTCGATGTTGGTGATCTCAATATGGATACCACGCATCCACTCTATTGCGGAACAACCGGTCACATGTTTGGATCGGCCAGCCTGCCGATAACAAGAAAAGCCGATGTGATTCTGATTGTTGGCACCTATATGCTGCCTGAGGTATTCCCCGAACTAGGGAATGTGTATGACAGCAATGCACGTGTCCTACATATTGATTTGAATGCATACGAAATTGCGAAAAATCATCGGGTCGATTACAGCTCAGTTTCAGATCCAAAACAGACACTGGACGCATTAGCACAAAAGCTTGAGCAGCTTATTACACCTCAGAATCGGCAAGATGTAGAGAACCGCACCCGGGAAATTCAGGATAAAAACAAGAAAAGTCAGGCTCTTCAGACTGAGCGGGATCTTGCGGTCCGTGATTCTGTTCCGATGTTTATGTCCAGATTTATGGAAGAGCTTGCTCCGAGACTTCCGGAAGATGCGGTTATTTTTGATGAAGCCCTTACCAATAGTCCTGCGCTGACGAGATATTTCCCGCCCCGTAAAATTGGCTCCTATTTCAGTACCCGAGGCGGCTCCCTTGGTGTTGGTTTTCCGGGTGCTATTGGGTTGAAACTTGCCAACCCGAATAAAGTTGTTATAGGGGTTTCAGGTGATGGAGGATCTATGTACACCATCCAGGCTCTCTCTTCGGCTAAACGGCACAAGATCGGTGCCAAGTTTATTGTCTGCAATAATGGCGCTTATCGTTTGTTGCAGGTCAATATCAAGGAGTACTGGAAAGAGCAGCTCATTGAAAATCGGGAGATGCCGGTTCCATTCGATTTATCGGTTCCCGATACAAGATTCGATCTGCTTGCCCAGTCTATGGGTGTGGATGCGGTGAGGGTTGAAAAAATTGAAGATATACCGGGAGCGATTACCAGGATGCTTGCAGACGATAAACCGTTCTTGATTGACCTGGTACTTGAAGGAGATACACATCCTCATTTGGTCAATGTTCGATGTGGACAGTAACACCTTTTAAAAAGAGGGTAGATTTCTCTCACTAACATTTTTAAAGGAAGACAACTCATGAAACTCAAGGATAAAAAAATCGCAATTCTTATGGAAAGCGATTTTTACGAACCGGAAATCTTCTATTATCAGCGCAGATTTCTTGAAGAAGGGGCAGATCTCCGTCTTCTTACCAGGCTTTGGGGACAACCATCATTGACGTTTAAAGGTCATGAGTATCATCTCCCGCTTGAGGTATCCGGAACATTTGAGGGGATCAGTGATGAAGAACTTTCAACCTATGCAGCAATCATTGTTCCGGCAGGCATGGTTTCCGACAGACTCCGTTATACTGATGATCTCAAGGTGGTTCCTCCTGCCTCAACGTTCATGAAGCGTGCGTTTGCCAATAAAAAAATCATTAAGGGGGTTATCTGTCACGGATTATGGCTGCTTGCACCCGTAAGGGAAGTTATTGCTGGACGTAAACTTGTCTGTCACAACAACTTGTATAGTGATGCTAAGGCTTACGGTGCAGAGTTTATTGACCAGGATGTTGTTGTTGACCATGATTTGGTTACAGCGAGAACCGGTGGACATTGCCATCTCTTTGCAAGAAAAATTATTGATTTGATCCCCAATTAATTAACGCAATCCATGATGAAATTTGTTCATGTAGCACTTTCCTGCTCTGATCTGGAGAAAACCGAGAAGTTTTATAGTAAATATTTTGGGTTTAAAAGAGCCAGATATATCCCGCTTGGTGAGGGCAATGCTATTGTCTTTATCAAATGCGGTGATTTTTATCTTGAGCTTTTCAGAGCAGAATCCCCAAGACCGATTCCCCAGGCGGATAAAGATGGACAGAATTATCCCGGCTGGCGGCACATCGCATTCAAGGTCGATAGCCTTGATGCTTTTATTGCAGAGTTTGACAGTGAGCTTGAAATCTCTCTCGGTCCTCTCGATTTCAGCAGTTTTATTCCGAATTGGAAATCTGTATGGGTTAAAGATCCAGAGGGAAACATCATTGAAATAAGTCAGGGTTACCAAGATGAATTAACCGGAGCATGATTATGGCACAAAAAAAAAATAGTGTAAAAAATATTGTTATTGAAAGGGGAGTTGCTCATCCTCTTGGCGCAACACCTGATGCCAACGGAGTAAACTTTTCAATTTTTTCTGAAAACGCTTCAGGTATAGAGTTGTGCCTGTTTGATAAGCACGATGATTTTCATCCTTTCCAGACGGTCAAATTAGATCCCGGTATCAACCGTACGTTCCATTTCTGGCATGTCTACATCAGAGGTTTAAAAGCCGGCACTCATTATGCTTATCGAGTCGATGGAGTTTATGCTCCAGATCAGGGTCATTTATTCAACAGGAACAAGGTTGTAATAGACCCTTATGCTCGGGGCAATACCGATGAACTTTATGACAGGGGAGAGGCTTGTCATGACAGAGACAATGTTACAACGTCAATGCGTAGCGTAGTCATTGATGAAAAAAAGTATGACTGGGAGGGGGATAAGCCGCTGAACACCCCTATGAAAGACAGCATTATTTATGAAATGCATGTACGCGGATTTACTAAAGACGATTCAAGCGGCGCTAAACACTCCGGAACATTTCGAGGAGTTGTTGAAAAGATTCCATACCTCAAAAAGCTTGGAGTGACAGCAGTCGAACTTCTTCCTGTTTTTGAGTTTGACACGAAGCAGGTGTTGAAAACCATGCCTGACGGAACGGAGCTTAAAAACTATTGGGGTTATAGCACGGTAGGTTTTTTTGCACCTGTCGGGCGGTACTGCTGTAAGCCGGAAGAGGGCGACCATCTCAACGAATTCCGTGATATGGTTAAGGCTCTTCATAAAGCAGGTATCGAAGTTATTCTAGATGTTGTTTTTAATCACACTGACGAAGGGAACCATAAAGGGCCCGTACTTTGCTTTAAGGCGATTGACAATGCCATTTATTACCACCTGGTTGATGGTGATAAGAAGTATTACATGGATTATACCGGGTGTGGTAATACTGTTAATTGTAATCACCCGATTGTTGAAAAATTTATCACCGACTGCCTTGAGTTCTGGGTTAACGTGATGCACGTCGATGGGTTCCGGTTCGATGAGGGTTCGGTTTTGAGTCGAGGCGAAGATGGCCGTCCTTTGGCTCATGCTCCAGTGATCTGGAATGTTGAGCTGATGGATACGTTTGTCAATACAAAACTGATTGCCGAAGCATGGGACGCTGCGGGTGTTTATCAGATCGGTTCATTCCCCGGCTACCGGTGGGCTGAATGGAATGGTCGTTACCGTGATGATATCCGAAGATTTGTTAAAGGCGATGGCGGGATGACTGCAACGGTGGCATCAAAGCTCTCTGGTTCAAGCGATATCTATCAGCATAGTCGCCACACTCCCTTGAATTCCATCAACTTTATTACCTGCCATGATGGATTTACCATGATGGATCTGGTGTCGTACAATGAAAAGCACAACTTTGCCAACGGTGAAGATAATCGGGATGGCAATGATGGCAACGACAGTTGGAACCATGGAGTTGAAGGCGCAACCGATGATCCCGGCATTAACGAGTTCCGTAAGCGTGAAATAAAAAACTTTATTTCAATTCTTATGCTTTCACAGGGCGTCCCCATGATCCTTGGTGGCGATGAATTCGGACGCACACAACAAGGCAACAACAATACTTATTGTCAGGATAACAAGCTGAATTGGTTCGACTGGCAGCTGACTGAAAAAAATAAGGATCTTCTTCATTATTTTACAGCAGTGATCAAGCTTCGTCGATCATTATCTTCATTGAGACGTAACAGTTTTTACGATGGCACAGCAGTCAATAGCAGAGGAATGCGTGATATTGAATGGCATGGATGCAAGCTGCTTGCGCCTGGCTGGAATGATCCTGAATGCAGGGTGCTGGCTTTCACTGTTGCCTCTTTTGTTGAAAACGAGCCAGATTTACATGTGATGCTCAATATGTGTATGGAAAACCTTGATTTTGAAATTCCGCAAATAGACACTTTTGAGTGGTTGCGTTTAGCGGATACATCGTTGCCATCGCCTCAGGATATTGTTGATATTCGAAAGGCAAATTTTATTGTCGAAAAAAGTTACAATGTTAAAGCCCATTCTTCTGTAATTTTAGTCTCAAAAGCGAGGTAAACAATGGAAAAAAACAAATTGGAATTTACATTTTCTGATACGATTCAGGGATATGTAACCCATTTCGATTGGGATAAGCAGATTTTTTGTCTTGACACTTCAGACGGAAGAAATTTTGAAGTCAAACTCGCTGCTAATATTTATGCTGAATTAGTCAGAAATCTCGGTGAGGCGTTTATTGACTGTACAGGTCAGATAAAGGATATGCTTGCCCCTGGCAGATTTCTCTATGTTTACGGAGTCTTTTTTCCTGAAGATGAAGTCAAGTTTGAAGCCAAGCATATAGTATTTCTCGGGAAGGATGAAGAAGAGTTTCGTTTTGAGAAACAGGACTGGTGGATCAAGCAGATTCGTCAACTTGGTGACTTTTATCTTAAAGCCCAGTTTCCTGATGGTGATGTTGACTACCGTAAATACAAAACGAACCTTTCCCTGGAGGGAGAACAAACTGGTAATTTCCGTCAGGAAACCGATACCATGTCGCGTCTTGTCTATGGTTTTGCAACAGCTTACCTTTTGACTGGTGATGATCGCTATCTTGAAGGCGCAGAAAAAGGGACCATATATTTGCGTGAGCATATGCGCTGCAAGGATACCAGTGAAAATATCACTTACTGGTACCATGGTATTGATATCAAAGGAAAACACGAACGGAAGATTTTTGCTTCAGAATTCGGTGACGACTATGATGCCATCCCGGCTTATGAGCAGATTTATGCGCTTGCTGGCCCGACACAGACATACCGTGTTAGCGGCGATCCCGAGATTGCAAGCGATATTGAGATGACGCTTAATCTTTTTGACAAGTACTTCTATGATCGTCAACTTGGCGGCTACTTCTCACATATTGATCCGGTGACATTCGATCCAAACGCAGAATCTCTTGGGGAAAATCGTGGACGCAAGAACTGGAACAGTGTTGGAGACCATGCGCCAGCCTATCTGATTAATGCCTATCTTGCCACAGGTGACGAACGTCTGAAAAAGATGCTTGTTAACACGGCAGATACTATCACCGAGCATTTTCCTGACTATGAGCACAGCGCTTTTGTACAGGAAAAGTTCCATTCCAATTGGGAACATGATTCCACCCATGGCTGGCAGCAGAATCGGGGTGTTGTAGGTCATAATCTGAAAATTGCCTGGAACTTGACTCGTATCAACAGTGTTGAAGGTCTTGAGCCACAAAAAAGTGCAGCTTACATGGAATTTGCCCACAAGATCGCAGCTCTTATGCCTGAACATGGTTGTGACCGGCAACGTGGCGGCTGGTACGATGTTGTTGAAAGAACTCTTGAAGACGGCCAGAAATTCCACCGGTATGCATGGCATGACCGTAAAGCATGGTGGCAGCAGGAACAGGGAATACTTGCCTATCTTATTCTTTTTGGCACAACCGGTAAAAAAGAGTATCTCCAGCATGCCAGAGAATCAAGCGCATTTTACAGCGCATGGTTCCTTGATCAGGACAGCGGCGGGATATATTTTAACGTATTGGCAACTGGTATTCCATATTTGCTGGGTACTGAGAGGCTCAAGGGCAGTCACAGCATGAGCGGTTATCACTCATTTGAACTGGCCTATCTTGCTACTGTCTACCAGAACTTGCTGATTACCAAACAGCACCTTGACCTCTTTTTTAAACCTTACGCTCATGGTTTCAAGGACAACATTCTTCGTGTTGCCCCTGATATTCTGCCAGCAGGATGTTGCAAGATTGAAAAAGCATGGATTGATGGAAAGGAGTATCAGGATTTTGATGCTGATAATCTTACGGTAAAGCTTCCAGAAACTCAAAATCGTGTCAAAGTTCAGGTTCGCCTTGTACCGGTTGGTAGTGTTGAACATTTCACGATGACTGTTGATCAGGATGGTGACATTACCAAATTGACACTTTCAGGTGAACTGGATCATGTAGCAATTCACTCATTCAGAAATAAACTTGTAGAGATTGCCTCTAAAAACCCGACCAAAGTAGCTTTTGATATGACAGCACTGCAGTCACTCGTTGAAGAAGCAGTACGCACAATAATATTCGAGAAGCAGAAAATGAATATTGATTGTGACGTCTATATCTGCGGAGCTAATGAAGCGGTTAAGACGTTCTTTGATCGTGAAGAGCTTTCTGAGGAGGTTGTGTTGCTTGATGCTTACGATACGTCAAAAATGTAGTATTTCTTGACTATCCCCACGATGACAATTATGACAGATGTATTGTTTCTGGTCAGTGTGACAGGTTTAGTAATGGCTGTTTCGGTGTTATGCCTTCTGATCATCAGAAAAGTGTATGGGCATTCATTGATGGCCAAGCATAATGATGTTGCCGGATTTATTTATGCGGTAGTTGGAGTTATTTATGCTGTCTTACTTGCATTTGTTGTAATTGTTGAGTGGGAGATGTTTCGTGACGCCGATGGCAGAGTTGAGGAAGAGGTTCAGTGTATGGCATCAGTTCTCCGGGACATGCAAGTCTTTGATGAGCCGCAGAAATCATTAGTCGCGAAGGAAATTGTAAACTATACCAATATTGTGATCAATGAAGAGTGGGCATTGATGGCTAATGAGGAAGCAAGTGAAAAGGCGGTGAAATCAATCAGGCGTATTTTTACCCTGGTTACAGAAATCAAACCCGCCAATGAGCATCAAAAAATTTGGTATCAGGAAATAATCACAAGGCTTAATAACTTTTACAACGCACGAAATCACAGAATTCAGGCAGCAAAAGAAAGTATTCCTGACTTTATGTGGAGTGTGATGCTTGTCGGCGCACTAATTACCGTAGGTTTCAGTTTTCTCTTTGGTACAGAGAATATATGGGCACAGTCTTTTATGATTGCATCACTTTCAGGAGTGATTACTCTTGTTCTTCTTTTGATTATTGCACTTGATCATCCCTATTCAGGTATCATCATTGTAACACCTGAAGCCTTTGTGGATCAACTTGCTCGTATTAAAGATAATCTTGCAACGCAATAATTATTATAAAACCATACTTTCCAGAGAATTCCACTTTGGGTAGTGTCTTAATTTTCCGCAGTAGTTCCTGCAAAGTTTATTGCTTTATGAGTCCTTATATGCGTATCTCTTGCGGTCGTGTGTGTTGATGAGGATCAGTCTTCTCAAACCACTCATCTTCGACACTGCTCAAAGATGCTAACACAGCATTGGGCTGCTGCAGGCAAAAGCATTTTTTGTGGGGGATAAAATATAATCTTGAATGTTTTTCGATTTCTTGGGGATCGCCTAAAGGAGTCCCCGCTCTATCGAGTTGGACCAGGCCTCATTACAGGCGTCGCAGACGATGATCCAAGCGGCATAGCGACATACTCCCAGGCAGGTGCACAGTTCGGTTTCCACATGCTATGGACGATGCCATTGGCGTTTCCGTTGATGGCCGCGATTCAATCCATGTGCGCACGTATTGGCAGGGTTACCGGGAAAGGACTTGCGGCAAACATCAAAACCACATTTCCGCCGATTGTGCTTCAGTGTGTGGTGATCCTTTTGCTGCTTGCCAATACACTCAATATCGCTGCCGATGTCGCTGCCATGGGAGAAGTTGCCGAGCTCATCACAGGGTTCAATCGCCATCTCATGACGGCACTTTTCGTCTTTGGAACACTGTTGCTCCAGGTGCTCATTCCATATCACCGTTACGTCTTCTTCCTGAAATGGTTGACCCTTTCACTGCTGGCTTATGCCGCAGTGTTGTTTACTGTCCATGTTCCCTGGGGAGAGGTGTTGCTGCGCACAGTTTGGCCGAAGTTTACGGCAAATTCTGATGCCGCAGCAGTAATTGTCGGAGTCTTCGGCACAACGATCAGCCCCTACCTTTTTTTCTGGCAGGCTTCTGAAGAGGTCGAGGATATGCGGTCAAAACCAGGCACAGTTCCGCTTGTACTGAATGAAAGCGCAGGAGGTGAAGAACTACGCCGTATCCAATGGGATACCTGGAGCGGGATGTTCTACTCTGATATAACAGCCTACTTCATCATTCTGGCGACTGCCGTCACGCTTCATGTGTCGGGAATTACGGATATCAATACGGCCGCTCAGGCTGCGAGCGCACTCAGGCCTCTCGCCGGAGATTTTGCATTTTTACTTTTTGCCATGGGTATTCTTGGTGTTGGATTGATCGGGGTGCCAGTGCTTGCGGGTTCCGGGGCTTATGCCCTTTCCGAAGCTATGGGCTGGAATTCCGGTCTCGAATGTAAACCTGCGGATGCACGAGGGTTTTACGGCATCATAGCTGTTAGTGTATTGCTCGGGCTTGTTATCCAGTATTCGCCAATAAGTCCGATGAAGGCCTTATTCTGGAGCGCAGTCATCAATGGCGTCATTGCTGTACCCCTCATGGTGGTCATTATCATGCTGGCTTCAAAAAAGTCTGTTATGGGCAATTTTACCGCCGGTAGGCCGATCATTATTCTTGGCTGGATTGCAGTGGTCGTCATGGGTGCTGCGGCGTTAAGAATGCTCATCCCCGGTTAGGTTTTCGCCCTATATTTCGGGTTAACGAAAAATATTACAAGGAGGCAGAGAATGAAGATTTCACCAATCTCGTTCGGGATGAAGATCGGTGTGTCATGAAAAAAAAGAACCATTTTTGTGACCGTAAATCTCCAGAACCTTATAAATAATACAATAATCCCTAAGCCCAATGCTCATCTGACAGCAAGATTTGTTCAGGATTAACTGGAGAGTTTTTCATCCGAAAACAGCCCCCCCTCAACCACATGCTGCAACTCCCACATCCTCCGATAAAGCCCATCCTTGCTCATTAAT
This sequence comes from uncultured Chlorobiaceae bacterium, assembly GCA_903887845.1. Classification (GTDB taxonomy): domain Bacteria; phylum Bacteroidota; class Chlorobiia; order Chlorobiales; family Chlorobiaceae; genus Chlorobium. The sequence goes on along the minus strand of CAISRC010000088.1, from coordinate 5,473 downwards.
TCTCCGTGCACACCCTGCGCCACAATCTTTCCCTTCTCAAGCACAAGAATACGGTCATACTGCTCCATCGCCTTTAGCCGGTGGGTAATCGTTATCAGTGTTTTGCCTGCACTGATGGCGTTCAGGGTCTCCGTTACTTCTCTCTCTGTAACCCCGTCGAGGTTGGCAGTTGCTTCATCAAGAATCATGATCGGCGCTCGTTGCAGCAGAATTCGGGCGATGGCGATTCGCTGGCGTTCTCCTCCGCTGAGTTTCATGCCGTGCTGGCCGCACCATTCGTCAAGTTTTGTGATAAAGTGGCCAAGACCGGCGGCAGTGAGGGCTTTTTTGAGATCGTCGTCAGTGGCCTCAGGTGCAGCAAGGGTCAGGTTTTCGCGGATGGTTTCGGCGAAGAGGTAGGTTTTTTGTGAGACGAGGGCAATGTTGTGCCGCAGCTCTTCTGGGTCGAAGAGGGTGATGTTCTGGCCACCGATAGAGATGCTCCCTTCACTGCTGTTCCAGAAGCGCATGAAGAGGGAGGTTATGGTCGATTTTCCCGCGCCGCTCGGACCGACGATGGCGATGTGCTCTCCCGGAAGAACGGTGAAGCTGAGCTGGTCAAGCGCTTTTGCTGTGCTGCCGGGGTAGGTGAAGCTGAGCGATTCTGCCTTGATGGTATGGTCTGTCGGAAAGGGTAGATGAGTGGCCGGGGCGACAGTTTCCGGCTTGGCGTCGAGGATCTCAAAGAGGCGTTCTCCGGCGTGCTGGTCGGCTTCGAGGTGCTTGAGGGTTGATGGCAGCGGGAGAAAAGGCTCGAAGGAGGCCATAACGGCAAGGGTGATGACAGTGAGTGAAATCCCGTTAACCGCTCCGGTGAAGATTGAGGGAATGAGCGCCCAGAGAATAGCGATGAGAGCGCCGTTCATGAGGAGGCCGGTGAGCGATTCGTGCAACCCTTCGATGATGGCGTTTTTTCTCTGGAGCTGAAGCTTACCGGTTTCAGCGTTCTGCATGGCGGTGAGGTGCGCCGGTAGCTTTCCATAGAGTTGCAGCTCCCCGATGCCCTGAAAGAGGTCCAGCGCAAGCACCTGCTGCTCTGCTTTGTGTTTCATAATACCGACCGAGACACCTCGACTTAACTGTTTGGTGAGGAGCGGCACACCGATGCCTGCAAGGGTATGGAAAAAGAGGATGAGCAGCGCCGCCTGCATGGAGTAGACGCCGAGGAGAAACCACATCATCGCAGCCACAAGCAGTGCCGTGAGCGGTGGGCCGAGCACTCTGGTGTAGATGTTTTCGAGGCTCTGAATATCGTCAACAACCCGTTGCAGCAGGTCGCCGCTCTTGAAGTGCATGAGGCGAGCCGGTGCAAGGGGCTCAATGGCGTCGTAAAACCAGAGGCGCAGTTTTGCGAGAATCCTGAAGGTGATATTGTGGGAGATGAGCCGTTCGGTGTATCGGAAAACTCCCCGGCCAAGACTGAAGATCTGTATGCCTATAATACCGACTTGCAGGCTGCCTGTCGGGGGTTGCAAGGCCGCCTTGGCGATGATGTAGGCGGAGGTCATCAGGAGCCCGATGCTGCTGCCGGTGGTGGCAAAGCCGATAAGTGCGGCAAGGGCCATCCACCAGAAATATGGCTTGACCAGTGCAATAAGACGAAAAAATGTTTTCATGATTGTCTCTCCTGTTGCAGAAGCAGGCTGTCGTGGTAAAAGCCCCTGTTGGCAATCAGCTCCTCGTGGGTACCGCACTGGGTGATTTTCCCGTGGCTGACCACGATGATCTGTTCGGCTGAACGTATGGTTTCAAGCCTGTGGGCAATGATGACGGTCGTTCTTCCTCTCATCAGCTCCTGAATAGAGTTGCGCAGAGCTGCTTCCAGTTCCGGGTCGGTGTGCGAGGTTGGTTCGTCGAGCACCAGCAGCGGAGCGTTTTTCAGGAACGCACGGGCAAGCGCCACCCGTTGTGCCTCTCCTCCGCTAAGCCGAGCTCCCTCTTCGCCAATCATGGTCTCAAGTCCATCAGGCAGCGTACTGACAAAGGTGGTGAGGTCGGTCTTTTTCAGTGCGCTCTCCATTTCCTCTTGTGACGCCTCCGGTTTCGCAAGGAGGATATTCTCTCTCAGTGTGGCGTTGAAGAGGTAGGGATGCTGCGGAACCCACGAAATCTGCTTGTGCCACTCCTCAAGCGGGATGGCGTGAATCGGGTTGCCGTCGATGGTGATGCTGCCTTCACCGGGTTCCTGAAAGCGGAGGAGCAGGTTGATCAGGGTACTCTTCCCTGCACCGCTCGGGCCGATGATGGCGGTGGTTTTTCCTTCAGGAATAGTGGCATTGATGCCCTCAAGCGCTGGCTGCGATCCTCCGGGATAGGTGTAGCTTACATCAGTAAAGAGAATTGGCTGCTTTCCAGCGCTCTCCTGCACGGCAAAGGCTGGTTTCTGCAAAGAAACAGGGGTGCTTTGATCGAGGATAGCAAAGATCTCTTTTGAAGCGCTTACTCCTTCCATACCTGCATGAAATTTTGTGCCGAGCTGGCGCAGCGGGAGGTAAAAGTCGGGGGTGAGTATCAGCACAAAAAGCGCGTGCTGAAAGGTGAGTTTTCCGCTCATCAGTCGGAAACCGATGGCGACGGCAATGATGGCCATGCCGATGGTACCCACCAGTTCAAGCGTCAGGGAGGAGAGAAAGGCCACTTTCAGCACTCGCATGGTGGCGTGGCGGAAGCTTTCGCCCGATTTTTCAATGGCGTCGTGCTGCCGTTTGCTCTGCGCAAAGAGTTTCAGGGTCGGCAGTCCTTGCAGTACATCGAGGAAGAAGCCGCTCATCCGGCTCATGGTTTTCCACTGTTTTTCTGTCATGGCGCTGGCCGATTTCCCGATCAGGATCATGAAAAGGGGGATAAGAGGCGCGGTACAGAGCAAAATGCCTCCGGAGATCGGGTCGCCGGGCATGATGGTGCCAGCAATCAGAAGCGGTGTGAAGAGGGCAAAAAAGATCTGGGGAATATACTGGCTGTAATAGGCGTCGAGCGCTTCAACTCCCTTCAGGAGAGTGGTGCTGAGCCGTCCGCTCTGTACCGATTTGGCATAGATCGGCCCGAGTGCGCCGACCGTGCTGGTGAGCCGGGTGAAGACTTTCTTGCGAATGATCAGCGTGCCACGGTTCGCTTCAGTATGCGAGAACCAGTTGAAGGCCATGCGCAGGGTGCTGAAAAGCGCAAAGAGACAGAGTGGCAGGAAGAGTTTCGCCATGCCGCTTTTTTTTATAAAGGCGCTGTCGATTACCTGACTGAGGTAGTAAGCCTGTGCAACCAGCATTGTCGCAGCAAGAATTCCCGATATAATCGAAACGATAAACGGCGTTCGTTCTTCTTTAAGCAACTGAAAGAGGCGCCGGTCAATATTCATGGATTATGCTTGTTCGTTGTTCTGGAAAGACCGTAGTAGTGTACATAATAAAAGGGTTTGATGCAATTGGTGCAGCTTGTATGGAAATGGTTTCTGGGCGCAATGAGTTCCCAGCCTTGTTGAAAACACTGTTGAGCTTTCGGGGTTAGGGGATTTTCAACAAGTCAACGTACACCTTTGAGCCAGGAGGAAAAGGGAAGGGGTTCAACCAAATCAGCGGAGTTGAGTAGAGCTTTGTTGTCGCTGACGATATTGAGACAGGATTCAGAACAAAATTCCACAGCAGCTTTTCGGGTTTCGTTTCTGAGCAACTGTTTTCATCTTGTCAGCCCTTAACGTATTGCTTGAACTCATCAACCGGCTCCCGATCGGAATAAATGTAGAGCGAGTTTCCAATGGGATCAATTACGGAAAATCCTCTGTCTCCCCATGGATGGTCTTCAAGCGGCATCGCGATTTGCAGCCCTGCGCACACTAATCGTGCATATTCTGCATCGACATCATCAACCTTGAAATTGAGCGTGATACCTTTGCCGCTGCATTCCTGCATGCCCGTTTGTGGTTGCATGAACTGAATCGAAGGGCCATCACCTCCAATGCGTAGATTGAGATACCAACCGCAGTCAAAGATGGCTTGAGCCGCGAAATGCCGCTCGTAAAAACTGCGGCAGGCATCGACGTTATTTGTGATGAAGCAGGTTGATAGTTCGATGGTTTTCATGATCTCTTCTTTTCGACGCTTTTTACCGTCAGTTGTTTTTCGAAGATTTGATTTTTATCGGTGTACACAGATTTTTCTTTTTTGTCGCTACTCTTGCACATTTCAGACACAGATATTTTGGCTCAGAAACAAGAGGTACGATATTGTCGATGTTTTCTTCGATATCATGCTTGTCAAGTTTGCACAATGTTTTCTTTATTTTCGTGTTTTTCATAGAGATGTTGTTGAAAGTTTTTTGTGCTGAAAGGTATCGAAAAGATGCTGGCGAGATTGTTGCAAGAAGCCCTGGAACAGGAAACCGTGCATTGCCGTGCTCAAGCCGTCGACAGATTGTTCACCCGGTGGAATGCTACAAAACACCAGTCATTGCAGAGAAAATTCAGGCAATTCGTTTGGTGGGACGGCCATGAACCTGTACGTATTGGATGTGAGTGTGAGGATGTGGCAATTCCAAAATATGGTGACCCTATGATCAAGCATACATCAACCGTCCCTTTGGTTCCGGCACTGGCCTGCCGAGTGAATGAGCAGTTTCGAGCCACTCTTCAATAACTCTTTGTGCATTCGTTACGGCCTCTTCATAAGTCACCCCATCGGCCATACACCCGGGAAGTTCCGGGACATCTACAATAAAAGCATCGTCTTCTTTGCTCCAGTAGATAATCAATTCGTATGTAATCAGCATCTCCGGGTATATACTTTATTAAAATTGATCTGACCTGCTTGACTTGATAAGGCTTTGCCTTACTTCCAGTTGGCTGCAAATTGATAATTTCTGAAATGTTATCCTTTACAAATATATGATGATCTACCTTGACAGGCTCTTGAAACCCGAGACGAAAGAGGAGTCGACAGCGCATCGCTATTGTCCGAGTCCTGCTGCAGAGTGCGAGATGCTTTTCAGCCTATTCACTGTCATCCTGCACATTTTGATAGTATGTCGCGTCTGTGTTCATGATGGTTTCGTTAGTCGTTTTGTTACCCTCCTGTCATGCAGTTTTTCTGTTCCTTGCAGGTGCACTGACAATGCCCAAAAGAGCATCAATGGAGATATCTTCATCCAGGAGAGGCCAATGTATCCCGTACCCTGACGGTGAAACCTCGAACGTTTTCCTTTCTGCTTCAGAGGCTTGATGCAGCAAAGTCGATACCGTTTTCAATTCAAATCTTCTGGCTATGCTTTCATAGCCTTTAGTAGAGAGTTACAAAAACTACTTGTCAACTTTTCAAGAATAGTCAGATTTTGGGTAGAGAGTCTGAGCCTCGTTTCTCTGCCCGGCAGGGTAAATCAAACAATAATGCGCTTGAGCCGCTAAAATCAAAGGTTTTTTCAGGTTCTATCCAGCCAGATGGCCGGATCT
>CAISRC010000087.1 GCA_903887845.1 uncultured Chlorobiaceae bacterium | reverse complement strand
ATGCGCAGCTTTCAGGCCCACGTCGTTGAGAGTCCGGTCAAAATCGCCTGAATGTGCGCTGCCTGCTTTGGCGTGACGGACAAGATAGATGGTTTTCATGAGCGGTCGAGTTGATACTGTTGTTTGAGTTTCATAATCCGGCGCCAGGAGAGGTCAATTCGTTCTGGAGAGATGATCTTTCTTGCAACCAGTGAACGGATGATGTTCGTTGCTTTTGACGCAATTGCCGGGTCGTACACGGTGTTATTTCCAAAAATGAGGAGATCGACACCGGCATCAATGGCCAGTTGGATGGCCGTCTCAAGGCCATAGTGGTCTGCAATGGCACGCATCTGCATATCATCACTGATAATCACTCCCTTGAAGCCGAGCTTCTCCCTGAGAAGTACGTCGAGCGTTGCCTTTGAAAGGGTTGCGGGATAGAGTGAGTCGATTTTGCCATTGAACACATGCGCGGTCATGATGGCGTCACAGTAACCCGAGGCAATCAGGTCGCGGTAAGGCTCAAGCTCTTTTTCAGACCAGCTTGCGGTTATGTCGGTAAAATCAAGGTGGGTATCGGTTGTCGAACTGCCGTGCCCGGGGAAATGTTTCAGTGTGGGGATAATGCCTTCATCCCGGTAGGCGTTGCAGACCAGTTTGATATGCCTGCTCACCATCGCAGGGTCGGAGGAGAAGCTTCTCTGGAGCTTGCCTATCACCGGATTGTCAGGATTAGTGTTGAGATCTGCCACGGGCGCAAGATTCATTCCAAGGTGCATGGCTTTCAGTGTCCTGGCAGTCTCTCCTGCGGCGGCACTGGTGCTGTCGGGATTATTGAGCAGCCCAAGATGCTCTGCCGACATGCTGACCGGAAATCCTCTGGCCGGTTTGAGGCGGCTCACCTTTCCTCCCTCCTGGTCGATGGCAATAAAAAGCGGGATGGCGGAGAGCTTCTGCAATTCCTGTGTGAGTTGAGAAAGCTGTTCCGGACTGCTGATGTTTCTTGACGGGGATTTCGAGGGGACGTCATAGTCAAAGAGCACAACCCCGCCGATATGACGCTCTGCAATATCTTCAGCTATCTCAGGAGCTTCGGCAACGCTGCTGCCCCTGAAGCCGATCATCAGCATCTGGCCGATTTTAAAAGAGAGGCTCTCTGGCTCCGCAGCGTAACATGGCACAGCCAGAAGCCATAAAATGAGCAGCACGATGCTGCTCAACAGCGCTCCGGTTTTCATGGGGCTTTCATAACAGTCAGTTCATCGCCCGACATATCAACGGCAACTCCCTCACCCTCCTGGACTTTTCCGGAAAGAATGAGCTCTGAAATTTTGTTGGTGATCTTGCGCTGCATGACCCGCTTGAGTGGTCGCGCGCCGAAGGCCGGATCAAAACCGGCGTTGGAGAGCCATGTAATTGCCGCATCAGAAATCGTGAGGCTGATACGCTGCCGCATTGCCGCAGCCCTGATATGATCAAACTGAATCAAAACAATCTTCTTCAGGTCTTCTCTGGTGAGCGGCGTAAAGAGGATAACCTCGTCAATCCGGTTGAGAAACTCAGGGCGTACTTTTTGTTTCAGTAACAGGAAGAGCTTTTCCTGTAAGCCGGAAAGCACCGATTCACGGTTTGCCCCTTCCAGCCTCTCCATTTCAGACTGTATAAGCTGCGCGCCGATGTTGCTCGTCATGACAATGATGGTGTTCTTGAAGTTCACCGTACGTCCTTTACTGTCGGTCAGACGGCCATCGTCCAGAATCTGCAGGAGAATGTTAAAAACGTCAGGATGCGCTTTCTCAATTTCATCGAGCAGCACAACCGAAAATGGTTTGCGTCTCACGGCTTCGGTGAGCTGTCCACCCTCCTCATAGCCGACATAGCCCGGAGGGGCTCCGACAAGGCGGCTGACGTTATGTGCTTCCATGTATTCGCTCATGTCGATGCGGATCATGGCCTCCTCATCATCAAAAAGGTAGTCCGCAAGCGTGCGGGCCAGTTCGGTTTTTCCCACGCCGGTTGGTCCCAGAAAGATAAAGGAGCCTATCGGCCGCTTGTCGTCGCCCATGCCTGCCCGTGAGCGCTTGACCGCCTCACTGACGGCGCTGACCGCCTCTTCCTGTCCGATAACCCGTTTATGCAGCTCCTCTTCGATCAGCAGGAGCTTCTGTCGCTCTGATTGCAGCATTTTGCTGAGCGGTATGCCGGTCCATTTTGAGACGATATCGGCAATGTCCTCGGCATCAATCTCCTCTTTCATAATCAGATCGCCTGAGGCTTTTTTTTCTTCGATTTTCAGACGGTTCTCTTCAAGTTGTCGCTCAATCGCGACCGTTTTTCCATAACGAATCTCCGCAACCTTGCCGTAGTCCCCCTGTCGTTCAAACTCCTCGGCCTGTACCCGGAGCTGTTCAATCTGCGATTTCAGGTCTCGTGACGACTGTATTAACTCTTTTTCGCTTTCCCATTTGGCCTTTATGACGGTCTGTTCCTCAACAAGATTGGCGAGCTGTTTTTCTATCTCCTCCAACCGTTGTTTCGTGTCAGCAATACTCATGGTTTTTAACGTTTGATTACGGAGTGTGAATAAGAATTATTGTTGTAAATTTAAGGCTTAAAATATGAACGCCATAACCGGAATTCACTTTAACCGATAAAAAGATAACGGATAACAACGTGCAAAAGTTCTTGATTGGTTCACTCTCAGTTCCTGATGACTCCTGTCCACTTTTTATAGCAGGTCCCTGTGTGATCGAAAACCGCGCCATGGCGATGGAAACTGCTGAAGAGCTGCAGCGTATCAGCCAGCAGGAGGGTGTGCGTTTTATTTTCAAGGGATCGTACCGCAAAGCCAATCGTACGTCGGGCTCCTCTTTCACCGGAATTGGTGACCTTGAGGCGCTTGAAGTGCTTGCCGAGATCCGCCAGAGATACAATATGCCGGTCATAACCGATGTGCATGAAACAAAAGATGTGACTCTTGCCGCCCGTTATGTTGATGTGCTGCAGATTCCGGCATTTCTCTGCCGCCAGACGGAGCTTCTGGTTGCTGCCGGAGAGAGCGGGCTGGCCGTCAACATCAAGAAAGGGCAGTTCATGGCTCCTGAGGATATGGTGCTTGCCGCAGCCAAGGTTGTCCGTACAGGCAACAGCCGGGTCATGCTTACCGAAAGGGGCTCAAGCTTTGGCTATCACAATCTCATTGTTGATTTTCGGGGACTGGCCAAAATGGCTGAATCGGGGTATCCCGTGCTTTATGATGCCACGCACAGTCTCCAGCTTCCAGGCGCCGGGCAGGGTGTTTCCGGAGGCGAGCGCCAGTATGTGATGCCACTTGCCCGTGCCGCCGTTGCCGCCGGTGTGGATGGCCTCTTTTTTGAGATCCATCCAAATCCTTCAGCAGCCCTTTCGGATTCCGCCACACAGGTCGCACTGGCTGATTTCAGGCTCATGGTCAAACAATTGCTTCACCTCTATCGTTGTGTGCGCGCTCTTCATTCACTCTAAAACATTATACGCTCTTGGAAGGGTTTCAATATTTCGGGATGCAGCCTTCGCAGGCTGATCCATCATCAAGAATAGATCAGGCGCTCCAGGCCGTCAGGGCACTTGTCTTTCCGGTTGACGGAGTGCTGAATGGCAGCAGAATTACCTTTGACTGCAACGGCGGGGAAATCTGTTCAATTTCCGTCAGGGATGCCGTAGCCATAAAGGAGGCGCTGAAACAGGGGGTGCTTGTTGCGGTTTTATCAGAACGGGATGCTGAAGGGTACCGTCCGCTGCTTGAAGCGCTCGGGGTGCGTGATCTTTATCTCAATGGGGAGAATCTGCTCTATTCCTATGAAGCGTTCCTCCAGCGCCACGACCTTTCGGACGACGAATGTGCCTATATCGGCGATGATATCGGCGATATAGAGGTGCTTTCAAAAGTCGGCTTGCCCGCAGCCGCCATTGATGCGGCAGATTATCTCAGAAACCGGGTCGGCTATATTTCGGGGTATGAAGGCGGGAAGGGGTGTATCAGAGAGCTGGTTGAGATGATTCTTCTCCGGCAGGGCAAATGGCCCTACTTTGAACGTGCGGAAGAGGAGGTATAAATTTTCGAGTTTCTCACCCTTCAACAAGGAAATGCGGGGTGAGGGCAGGGGTCATGGCAGGGTTCATGAGCCTTGCCGTTTCTGCAAGTGAAAGCATACCGACAATATTGGTGCCATGGTTCGGCTCAACATGTACATCACCCCGGTACTCTGTTCCCTGTTCAAGTGCTTGTTCAAGCGCAGCTATTTTTCCAAGCAGACTGTATGCCGCAGATTGCGGTGTTGAGCAGGCGACTGGAGGATTGACCTCTCCGTGAAGAAAGTACCCTTTCGGCACCTGTTCAATGTCAGGATAATCATGCCAGTGGGTTATTGATGTGCCTCGTCGGGCGAGATAGCCGGGGAAAGCGGCTTCCGGCCTGAGCGTCATCAGGATGCTTGCCGTCAGGGCGTTGCCCAGCGCATGAGCCAGAATAGTCAGCGTGTCGAAGGAGGGCTTGGCAACAGCATCTGGCGAAAGCCCTGCCGGAGTTTTCAGGTAGGCCCGTCCTTTCCCTTGCCGTTGTATGAGCCCGATTTCCACAAGATCTTTTTTCGGGTCAAGATGATGTTTTTTGCATCCGGACCTGGTGGTAATAACGCTGATTTTCGGCACAGAAATAAAAAAGCTCTTCTCCTGCAGACGGATACGGAGAAGCCCTGCTTCTTCAGAGGCGTTAATGAGCGCTGGCTGCACGGCTACTGGTAACTGGCGGGCAAAAAAGCCGTAGCTCATGCCGCTGCGCTGATCGAGATAGCGGGCAACAATCCGTTTGTAAAAGGCGCTGCGGTATTCGAGCCCTTCAGTTGAGGTGTGTGTTAACAAAGACGCATTGCTGCTCCACAGGGCGCTGCAGTGTAAAAAATCTTCCGCAACCGCTTCAAACTCCTCTGTTCCTGTATTCAACTCTCCGTGTTCAATGTCAAGCTCTTCAGCTTTTGGAGGTACCACTTGCGCCGTGAGTTTTGGTACCAGCGTGTCACGGATATCCTCCCGTGAAGGATAGGGGGAATGAAACGTCACGACGCCGCCGTTCATGGTGCAGATAGTCCAGGAGCGGTCTGTTACAAAAATGAGGATATGAACCATATCGCGGGCCAGTCTGCCAACAATGGCATCCAGGCGCTCCTGGGGGAGTGATTCCGGGGTGAGCGGCGCCGGTTCGTCGTAAATGCCGACAATGATATTGTTGTAGAGGGTGGTCACACGGTTGATTGCCAGCAGGCTGTCGGGAAAATAACCTGGTGCAAGAATAACCGTTCCCGGCAGAAAGCGTCCGTCATCTCCGGATGCCTGCTCTTCTGAAAGAACCGTTATGCCGAGCGACTGCATTGCCGTGACAAGAGCATGGCAAAACTGCTCCAGCCTCACCGAGAGAAGAGGCGCCGGATAGATGACCGGTTTCATCCGGCAGCACATCTCGTCAATGGTCAGCGGAGTATCCAGAGGAATACCAAGCAGCTTGTGGAGTGAGTCGGAACTGATGCTGTTACTCATGAAGACGTTCTGGCAGATTTTTTCGGAAAGACAATCGACCGGTTACTGGCCGAAATTATGCTCGCGGCCCCAGAGCAGCTTCGTGCGCAGAATTTCGCTGTAATTTCTGCTTTCATTGGCGACAAGATTGATAGCTACAGATGATTTTCTTACCGTGATGCTCTCCTGCGGATTGAGCATTTTTTTAAGATTGCCGTCACAGTTCATGGGAAAAAGTCCGTCAGGAGCATCAACAGACACCTCAATAATCTTCTCGTCACTGATAACGATAGGCCGCACGGTCAGCATGTGCGGGCATATCGGGGTGATCACAAAGACGCTTGATTTCGGAGCGATGATTGGTCCTCCGGCAGACATGGAGTATGCGGTTGAGCCGGTCGAAGTTGCAATAATGATGCCGTCTGCCCGGTATGAACTGAGCAGCTCTCCGTCCAGCTTGATGATAAAGGTGGGAATGCGAGGATAGGCCCCTTTTTCGATGACCACGTCATTGAGCGCTCTGAATTGATGAAGCTCATTGTCAATACAGACTGTGGCTTCAAGTTGTGAACGGGTATGAATCGTGTTGGTGCCGTTCACCACCTGTTCGATAGCAGTGAACATTTCAGCCTGCGTAAACTCTGTCAGAAAGCCAAGAAAACCGACATTGACACCGATAACCGGCTTGGTGACGGCGTAATGCGATGTAAAGAGAAGAGTGCCATCACCGCCAAGTGAGATAAATGCGTCACATTGCTTGCTGATCTCCTCGATTGGAGCGGACGATTCAATATTCAGTTTTTCTGCGGAGAGCGCTTCAAAAACATAGTCTATCTTCCGCTCGTCAAGCCATGCGGCAAGCTGGCGGGCAAGAACAAGGGCGTTCTCTCGTAAAACATTGACCACAATCGCAAATTTCATGACCGGTTCACCTCTTTAAGGGTTTGATAGAGCCGATTGGCCTCACTGAAGCGCGATTCGAGCTGTTGGAGATGGCGTTGCTTCACCTCCCGGGAGAGCCGGGCAAGTTCTTCGGAAAAATGTTCCAGCTCTTCTGCAATGTTATCGCTGTTGGTGGCGATGATGTCCCGCCAGATATCCCATGAACTGCCAGCAAGCCTTGTCAGTGTTGCGAACCCCGGGCCTGATTTACTGATTGACTCAGCGCAGTAGCCCATCAGCAGCGTTGAAAGCAGTTGGGGAAGATGGCTTACTCTGGCGATAACACGATCATGCTCCTCCGGTGTCATGGTCAGCGTTGTGCACCCTGCCGATTCGAGCAGCTTGATGAGAAAGCTCCCTTTTTTACTTTCAAGCAGCTCCTTGTCATCACAAAGGATAACCCTACGGTCACGCAGCAGCTCTTCATTGCTTTCACGGTAACCGTTCTGCTCCTTGCCTGCCATGGGGTGCATGCCGATAAAAGGGAGGCGAAGTTCCTCTGCTTTTCGGGCAATGAGTGATTTGGTGCTTGAGACATCGCTCACCAGCGAAGAGGGAGGCGCAAACAGCTTTATCTCTTCAAGGAGAGCGATATTGACTTCAACCGGGGCGGACAGGATAATCAGATCGGCGCTGTACAGGCGTTTTTTATCTTCAAGAAACCTGTCAAGGCCAAGTTTTTCAACGCACAGCCGATCACTCTCGCTAAAGTTCGGATCAAACCCCTGAAAGAGGATTGAGTGCTCCCGGGCAAGCGGTGAGCGTTTTATGGCCTGCAACAGGGACATGCCGATCAACCCGAGGCCGATAAAGGAGATGCTGCTGATAGGTGAATCCACCGTCATGCCCCTCAATTTTGCTTGTTTGCCCGGCTTCCTGGGGCATCAATGGGCACATTCTCCTTGCAGAGCGGACACTCTTCCGGAGTATAGCTGATCACCTCCATCGAAAGCACCGAAAAATGGTCGTCGGCAAGCTTTACCCGGCCGTTGCTGCGGTCTACCACCGCGCCAACCCCGACAAGCGATGCTCCGGCACTCTTGATAAGCGCAATCACCTCGGCAACCGAGCCGCCAGTGGTGATCACATCCTCAATCACAAGAACCCGCTCACCAGGTTCAAGGCTGAAGCCCCTGCGGATAGTCATCACTCCATCTTTCCGTTCAGCAAAAATGGTTTTTACTCCGAGCTGGCGGCCCACCTCCGTTCCGACCACGATTCCGCCAATAGCCGGAGAGATAACGGTCTCAACGCCGCTTCCGGCGAAATGCCCGGCAATTCTGCTGCAAATCGTCGTCAGATGTTCAGGATGCTGCAGCACCTTGGCGCACTGAAAGTAGGTATTACTGTGTCTGCCGGACGTCAGCCTGAAATGACCATCAAGCAGGGCGCCGGTTGATTTAAAAACATCAAGCATTGCAGAAGTACTCATAAAAAAAGCATTGCAGGTGAATGTGTTATCTCAATGATGGTAAAGATAAAGAAGCCGCCTCCAAAAGCTAAAGGAAAAACGATTCGAGACCAATGAACAAAAAAGGATACGTTTTTTTATAGCTACAAGTCTCGATACACATCGCGACGATGTCGGATATACTGGATGACAATCTGCTTTACCTCTGTTTCGACTTGATAGACAATGCGATAATCACCCACCCGAATTCGATAAAACAGCTCTCCTCCAGCAAGTTTTAGAGATTGTGGAGGAAATGGATCAGATGTTAGCCCCTCTATTCGCTGAAAAAGACGATCAACCATCACCGTTGGTATTTTTCGTAAATCTTTTTCAACAGATGGCTTGAGAATGACACTATACACGCTCATGCAATTGTAATCTCCGTTTCATCTCTTCAAGGGTCACAGGAATTTCTTCCCGACGAGAAGCAAGTATCGTCAGATCATGTAAATCCTCCAATAATTGCTGGTATTGTTTCAAGGACAACAGTACCCCGGTCTTTTTTCCTTGAGTATTAATAACATATTTTCCTTGTGGGATAGTTGATTCCATAGAGATACTCCATTTTTATTGTATCCGCAGTGAGTGTTGAATTATCACTGATATACGGAAGTCATATACATCAATTTAGTAATAGTAACGCTTTTCTCTACCTGCTCCTGTCGCAATGTTCAAGAAATTCGCTGAGCAGCACACATGCCGCAGCACTGTCAAGCCTCCCTTTCTGTTGACGCTCTTTTCTTGATCGTCCAGAAGCAATCAAAAGGTGTCGCGCATCCCGCGATGAATGATGCTCATCGACAGTTTCAATCTTCAGTTGCGGAAACTCGACCCGAAGCTCCTCGATAAAGCGGTCAATCACTCCGGTCATGGCGTTTTGTTCGCCACTGTCACTCAGCGGGTATCCAACAATCAAGAGGGCAACATCATCTGCATTTATCATGGCATTGAGGGTCTTCGACAGTCCGGCCCGGTCAAAAGTGCCGACCGGCTGGGCGAAGAGCCAGAGTGGATCGCTCTGAGCCACGCCGATGCGCTTGGTTCCGAAGTCGATGGCGACCACCCTTTTTTTAGGAGTCAGACTCATGGCTGCACCTTTCCGTCAATTCTGAAGTTGCGAAATATCTTTGTGCGAAGCGTTTTCAGCTCCAGCAAAATATAGCAACTTTATCAAGGGAACAGTGCTTTTTGATCGCCAATGTCGTGTCATCTTCGACAAAGAAAACCGTGTCATCCCTTTTCAAACCTTTTTCCCGTTATGATTGTTTCATTTAGTAACGCGGGTTTCAATCAATGAATGATCACAGGAGAATATGATGGGAGGAGTGTCGCTGTTGCTGATGACAAGCATGATGCTTGCTGGCTGTTCGGTTTTGGGAAAGCGTACGGCACAAGAGCCGCCATACAGGGTGCTTGAGGAGGATGGGGATATTGAGGTCAGGCAATATGGAGAGATGATAGTGGCAGAAACGGTTATTGACGGTGCATACGGGCAGACAGGAGCGCCGGGGTTCAGTCGCTTGGCCGGATATATCTTTGGCAAGAACCGCTCAAAAGAGAAATTGTCGATGACAGCCCCTGTTCTTCAGGAGCCTGTCAGTGAAAAAATCTCCATGACGGCTCCGGTGCTTCAGGAAAAGACGGGCAGCGCCTGGGTGATGGCCTTTGTGATGCCTGAAGGATCACGGCTTGAAACCCTGCCTGTGCCGCTCGATCCGGCAGTAACACTGCGTGCCGTGCCAGGAAAAAAGGTTGCCGTTATCCGCTATTCGGGCCTGCATTCCGAAAGCAACTTGCGGAACTATGCGGAGAAGCTGACCGTTTGGCTTGAAAAGAAAGGGTCCCGTGTTTGCTCACAACCGCGTGCGGCAAGTTACGATCCTCCCTGGACCCTTCCTTTTTTACGGCGAAACGAGGTGCATATCGATATTGAGTAAGGATCAGTAGTGTCCGGTTAAAATAAAGCGAGTTGAGATACCGGCTCCCTTACCTTTTTGAGAGAATGTTCGTTCAGAGATAAAATATCGATCAACAAGCGTTGTTCCATGAGGACAGCGGCAATCATCCTGGTCAATTCCT
>CAISRC010000086.1 GCA_903887845.1 uncultured Chlorobiaceae bacterium | reverse complement strand
CATGGTTGGAATATTGGCGCAAATAGATTACCTTTAACGTTCAAATTTGCAAGATGGTGTTCACAGGGAAACCTTGAAGCCGTGGGGCTGGTCTGCGCAATGCCGGACCCTCGCCATATTGCAAGCAACTGTATTAACGTTATCAGCTATTTGCGCTATGGAAACAAACAAACTTTATGAATGCACGCTCATCATTGACGGAGGACTTCAGGATGAAGTCATTTCCGCAGCAATGGCGATGGTGCAAAGGGTTATCACAGAAAAAGGCGGCAGTATCAGCAGTGTTCTCGAAATCGGCAGGCGCAAAACAGCCTATCCGATCAAAAAGAAAACCATTGGCTACTACGCACACATTGAATTTACTGCCGCTACAGCCGTTATTGCGGAGATTGAAAAAGTGCTCCGCTATGAGGAAGAGCTGTTGCGTTACCTGATTATTCACCTTACCAGTGCTCTCCTTGAAATGCGTAAAAGGGTTGAGAAATACAGTGTTGTCATAGGCAGTCCGGAAGACAATGCTCTTGCTGAAGCAGCAGCAGCCGATACCGTTGCCAAATGATTGTCAGGGTTCGTTTGAACGCAAGCGGAGAAGTGATCCCTTTTGAAGAATAAAACAGAGCAGATGTTATGGCTGAATTAAAAATGCCAGAGATAAACAGTGTCGTCATTGCTGGAAATCTTACCAAAGATCCTGTTTTCAGGCAAACTAATTCAGGTGGTACACCGGTTGTTAATTTTTCGATTGCATGTAACAGAAGATTCAGGGACAGCAATCATCAATGGCAGGAAGATGTCTGCTATGTTGGAATTGTTGCCTGGAACAAGCTTGCTGAAAGCTGCCGTGACAGCCTGAAGAAAAGTTCAGCAGTTCTGGTCGACGGTGAATTACAGAGCCGGACATGGAAAGCGCAGGATGGATCATCCAGGACCGTGGTGGAAATAAAGGCCAGAAGAATCCAGTTCCTCAACAAGAGGCACAAGAACGGAGAGGAAGATGAAGAGGGCTTTATTGAAGACGATAGTCACGATAACCATCACGAAGATGATCCTGGTCACATTTACGAATACAAATACCTTTCTTCCGATTGAGAGGGCTGGGTAAGCAAAATTTTGTAATGAACTTATGAAACAAAAATTCACACAATCACAGGGTTACAAAGCACAGGGTAACAAATCATTGAGCAATGCCCTTGCGTCCAAAAAGAAAGTATCGAAGAATCAGGTAGTTTTTTTCGATTACAGGGACGAACGCAAACTCAAGAGATTTATTAATGATCAGGGAAAAATCATTCCCCGTCGCATCACCGGACTGTCCGCCAAGGAACAGAATCTTCTCACCCATTCAGTAAAATGGGCACGCTTCCTGGCAGTTATTCCTTATGTTGTTGACGAATATAAATAACCACTTTTGCAATCTATTGAACAAGGAAGCTAAGCAGTGAAAGTCATTTTAAGAACAGATGTGGCTACCCTTGGCGATGCAGGTGAAGTTGTGGCCGTAAAAAACGGTTATGCAAACAATTTCCTGATTCCGCAGGGTATGGCAATAAGAGCTACTGAGGGAACGCTTAAAGCTCTTGAAACAGAGAAAAAACAGCAGGCGAAAAAGGTCGAGCTGCAGCGCAAGAGTGCTCGTGAACATGCTCAGACAATCGAGCAACTGTCACTCAAAGTATATGCCAAAGCAGGTGAATCTGGCAAACTCTTTGGAACAGTTACTTCAGCCGATATCGCTGATGCACTGAAAGCTCAGGGGATCGACATCGATCGCAGGAAGATTACCATTGAAGCCCCGATCAAGTCGCTCGGCAAATACGAAGCCGACGCAAAAATCTTTATGGATATTTCTGTAAAGGTTCATTTTGAAGTTGAAGCCGAAGGCGCCGAAGCCTGAGAATTTTTTTCGAAAGAGACAACCAAACAAGATTGCGAGAAAGTTTCGCAAGCTCAAGCTCCGTGAATTCAACACACGGAGCTTTTTTATTTCAAGTATTTCTGTCGAGTCTACCCGGGAATTCATTCACCATTCTATAAAAAAAACAGTGGAAGCGTAGTGGATTTTTTTGTACGTTTACAGTAAACGACTTCCCACAATGGATATGAAACAATCATTGAGATCCTCTGCATTCTGGTTATTATTGTTTTTTGTTCTCCTGAGTGGTTGTGCCAGTTCGCAACAGTACGTTGCTCTTGCCCGTGACGGTGCAGCTTATATTGGTGCGGTTGCGGCTCTTGTGGACAGGGCCAGCGCCATCAGGGTGGAATCATCCTCTTATTCCCTGCTTCAACAGCGGCATGATTTGTCAGGAAAGTACAAAGGCCAGGTGTTGAATAATGCTCTGCGGGACTCGCTCAAGCAAGCCAATCAATCAGACCTCGGTGCCATTGAATACAATCACCAGACTAAAGATGTGGCAATCTCTCTCCAGAACTATTTCATAGCCTTGCAGGAACTCGCGGCGTCAACCGCCCCGATTGATATAGGAGCCAAAACCAACGAGATCATTGCAAAACTTGATGATGCCATGAGAGCTCAAAACCATAGCTCTTTTTCGGTGTCACCGTCAGTCACACCTTTTCTTGTGACGCACATCACAGAAAGAGCGCTCCAAAAAGAGCTGGTCGGCAGAAAACAAAGCATCCTCAGTGCCCTGGATATTCTGGACGGGCTGCTCATAACCATCAGCAGGGAGATTGATGGTCAGACGAGAAACATCCGAAAAGCCCGGGCTGCGCTGCTTATTCAGTCCACCTATCAGGATGGGATGTCGGCTTCAAGTCTCTCGTTGTCCGATAAAGAACTCTGGGTTACTCTCCGGCAGAAGGATATACTTGGATCGACAACTGAAGGGGATGACAAAAAAGCCATCATTGCTGTAAAAACAAGTGGCCGTAAGTTCAGAGAGTTGTTTACGAACATGACTTCGAAATAGGAGATGACCATGGAACAGATCAGCAACGTCCCATTGCGAGAATTGTCAGCTTTTGCCGTCAGCTTTTCAGCATCTGTTCTGGAGGAGCTTCTGACAACTTCCTCCATGAAACCGGAAGAGAAAACGGCATTTCGTGAACAGTATCGAGACATGCAGGTCACTCTGGAGAAGGTTAAGCAGGCATACGGGCGATATGAAGCAATCTATCGTCCGGCCATCAAAGAGTGTCTGGAGGGATATCTTCTTTTGCTGCAGAGAGGACCTGAATCAAGGGAGGAATTGATTCAGCAGTTTGCTGTTGTGCTTGATCAGGCAGCAAGGATAGATGTTCTGGACGACGGGATGATGGATTTATTGAAAGATATCTGGCCGGAAGTGCAATGGCCTGAGCAATTACCGGCTTTTGAAGGTGGACAGTTGCCTGATGAGTCTGTATGGCCGAAATACAGGTTGAAGGAGATTTTTGAGGGAAAAAACAGGCAGGCCCAGGTCTTTTGGAACAACTCGTGGTTATTAGTTCGCCTTGACATTGTGTCTGCAACAGAAGAGCTGAAAAAAGGAAAAAAGCATCTTGAATCTCTTGTCAAGGCGTTGGGTAATTGCTGCAAAATAATTGGCTTGCTCAGCAAGATTCATAATGTCATCATGTAATGATTCTTGTTATGCAGGGCGAAGAATGCCTCAAAGCGTTCTTGGGAACTCAATAAATGCATTCTATACGGTAACATACAAACTCTGGAGTCTCTATTATTGAGCTTCGGGAGGCTGCACATATACCGTTATCGATTCTCCTGTTTAATAAAAAGAAAAGAGGGATCGGCAGGGTTATGCTCATTTCTACCAAAATGCCATGCCTGCGGCATTGAAGAATATGCATTTTGTTTTCAAGCCACGGAAGGGCGGTATGTTCAAAATGAGTTTTTGAGGAAGAGTATTCTTTGTATTTTATCGTGATGTTCTATATATTTTAACAATTGTAAAAGCATACAGAGATACAGGAATTCTTTTGTGAGTACTAAACCATGTTCTTGATGCTTTTATTGGTTGTGTTCATGAGTCGTGCACACTACCGGATATACGGGTCTTCCGTCAGGTCTGTCTCTATCTTTCTGATAAAACAGTAGCGTGGTTCTGAATAATTGTCAGTTCCATCCTGTAATTGACGACACTTTTACGTTGTCATGATGTTTCCTTTTGTCTTTTCACTTCATCGTTTATAACTCATTCCCAAAAAGGAGTCCAGGATAATGTCAAAAAAAATAGTTGTATTGGGTGCTGGTACCGGCGGAACGATCGTTTCCAATAACCTGAGGAGACATTTGCCGGAAGACTGGGAGATCACGGTGATTGATCGCGACGATCAGCATATCTATCAACCTGGAATGCTTTTTGTTCCTTTTGGGCTTCAAAAAGCGAATACTCTGGTACGGTCAAGGAAAAAATATATTCTTCCCGGTGTTGATTTTGTGATCGACGAAATCACTCATATTGATCCTGATAAAAAGGAAGTAAAGACAAAAAACCACTCTTTTTCTTACGATTTTTTAGTTATAAGCACAGGCTGTAACATTGCGCCTGAGGAAAATGACGGCCTTATGGATGCATGGGGAAAGAATGCTTTTTCGTTTTATACCATTCCTGCTGCTGAAACGCTGCGTCAGAGAATGAAAGAGTTTGATGGAGGGAAACTAGTGCTGAATATTGCTGAACTCCCTTTCAAGTGTCCGGTGGCCCCAATTGAGTTTGTCTTTATGGCAGACTGGTTCTGCAGGAAAAAAGGCATCAGAAACAAGACAGAGATTGAGCTGGTGACGCCTTTGTCCGGTGCGTTTACGAAACCAAAGGCTTCAGCGGTCTTTACTGAGTCGGCCAAAAGCAAAAACATTAAAATCACCACCGGTTACGAACTTAATGCGGTGAATGGCAAGGAGAAGTATATTGAGTCGATACAAGGCGATAAAATCTCTTATGATACCCTTGTCATTGTGCCAACCACTATTGGTGATAAAGTTATCAGCAATTCAGGTATGGATGACGGTATCGGCTATGTTCCCACACACCAGAACACGCTCAAAGCATTGAAGCATGACAGGGTCTATGTGATAGGTGATGCTACCAACGTTCCTACTTCAAAGGCGGGTTCTGTTGCCCATTATGAGGCGGATGTGGTGGTTTTTAACATTATGTCGGAAATCCATGGCGTCAAACCGGAAGAGATCTATGATGGTCACTCGACCTGTTTCATCGTCTATTCCAAAGGCACCTCCTCGTTGATTGACTTCAACTACAAGATTGAGCCGCTGCATGGGAAGTTCCCGATGCCAAAACTGGGGCCATTTACTCTTTTAAAGGAGACAAAGATGAACTGGCAAGGTAAACTTGGCTTTGAATGGCTCTACTGGAATGTTCTGCTTGCCGGACGCCATCTTGGCGCGCCACCAACCCTTGTTATGGCCGGAAAGGAAGTAGGATGAACTGAGGCTGCAGCATGAATAAGTGGTTCGCTGAATTATTTTTACATCCCACCCTTTCAACGTCATAATTGATGCTTTCAGCTAATTTAACTCTATAAGAAAAGATCTTATAGAGTTAAATTGACTTGGCTCGTTTCTCTCTCTTATTTATTCTCCCGGTATCAGTATTCATTACAAAGAGTTCTTGTTCATTATTTCTTTTTGAAGAGTAAAGATCTTTTCTTAAAATAACACTCGTCAATTATATAACAATATAGTAACTTGATTGACGATTTTGCGGGCATCTTTTTCTTGTTCCGGAACTGTGTCAAGAAAGAACCGTGATACATTGATCATGTTCAGTCTGAGCGCTGGGGTGACAAGAGTATAAAACGGCAGCAGTATTATAATATTTAGAGCAAACCAGTCCATGAATTACGGCTTTGTTATTGATGCCCGAAAATGTATCGGATGTCACGCATGTACGGTAGCATGTAAATCTGAAAACCAGGTGCCTCTTGGTGTAAACCGTACCTGGGTGAAGTATGTTGAAAAGGGGACATTTCCCAACAGCAGACGATATTTTACCGTTCTTCGCTGCAACCATTGCGCTGAACCTCCCTGTGTTGATATTTGTCCAGTTGAGGCTCTGCACCGCCGGGATGACGGCATTGTCGATTTTGACCAGCGTCGCTGTATTGGCTGCAAAGCCTGCTCCCAGGCCTGTCCTTACGGCGCTCTCTATATGGACCCCGAGACGCACACCTCCGCAAAATGTAATTATTGTGCCCATAGAAAAGAGGTTGGCCTCAATCCAGCCTGTGTTTCTATTTGTCCACAGCAGGCCATTGTTGCCGGAGACCTTGATGATCCACTGAGT
>CAISRC010000085.1 GCA_903887845.1 uncultured Chlorobiaceae bacterium | reverse complement strand
CCGTTCATTTGCACCCCCGAAGAACTACTTGGAGACGAAAATGTTGAATGACGAAATCGTAGATGAAGTAAGAGCTATTCGTGATGCCCATGCAGCCAAATTTGGCTATGACTTGCAGGCTATCTATGCTGATTTGAAAAAGTCAGAAGCTGAACATATTGCCGCTGGTCATCCATTTATTCCTGCGCCTGAGTGTACGGTGCCTGACACTGCATTGCAGTGGACTCGCTTCGCTCACCGCTGAATTCAGACGTTCGCAAGAGCTTGAGGATATTTCCATATTCAGGGATTTTATTTGTCGTCAACAGATTAAATTTTACAAAGCCGAGATAAAAAAGTTAGAGCGAAAGGCTAAAGGAGGGTTCTCGTTGCTGTTTTAGACAACCCGTTACTCTGTGCCTTTTGGCAAAGCATTGTGAGTAACGGGGAGTTTGCTTTTACGCTTGTGGTGGCGCCGGGTGGTCTTTGATGGCGTCAAGTGATCGTTGCAGAAACTCTTCGGGAAGTCGGTAGTCACTGATTTTTCCTGACAGGAAAGCATCATAACCCTGAAGATCCATCAGTCCATGGCCTGACCAGTTCATGAGAATCACCTTCTCCTTGCCCTCCTCTTTTGCTTTTTTCGCCTCTCGTATCGTTTGTGCGATGGCATGTGAGGTTTCAGGCGCGGGGATGAAGCCTTCGGTATGGGCAAAAAGCAGAGCGGCTTCGTAGCACTCCGTCTGAGGAATAGAGGTGGCCTCAATCAGCCCAAGTTGTTTGACATGGCTTACCAGCGGCGCCATACCATGATAGCGCAACCCGCCGGCATGAATGGCTGGCGGAATAAAGCCATGCCCAAGGCTGTGCATCGGCAGCATCGGCGTCATTTTTGCAACGTCACCGTTATCATAGACATAAGGTCCTCTGGTGAGGGTAGGGCAGGCTTCGGGCTCTGTGGCTATAACCTGAACCTCACGTCCATGAATTTTGTCGCAGATAAAGGGGAAGCTGATACCGGCAAAGTTTGAGCCTCCGCCCGCGCAGCCGATAACGATATCCGGATAAAGGCTCACCTTTTCAAGCTGTTTGCGGGCTTCAAGGCCGATAATGGTCTGATGCAGCATCACATGGTTCAGGACGCTGCCGAGCGCGTAGCGTGTATCATCGCGCTGTACAGCCAGTTCAATGGCTTCACTGATGGCAATGGCAAGACTGCCTGGTGTGTCGGGTGTCTCCGCCAGAATCCGTCGTCCGGTTTCGGTTTGCATGCTTGGGCTGGCAATGCACTCTGCCCCCCAGGTGTTCATCATGATTTTGCGGAAAGGTTTCTGGTCGAAACTGATTCTGACCATAAAGACTTTACAGTCGATACCGACCAGTTTGCAGCTCATGGCAAGTGCGCTGCCCCACTGGCCAGCGCCAGTTTCAGTAATGAGATGCTTTATGCCAAACGCCTTGTTGTACCATGCCTGCGGAACAGCGGAATTGGGTTTGTGGCTGCCTGCGGGCGATACACCCTCATTTTTATAAAAAATCTTCGCCGGAGTCTTTAAGGCAGCTTCAAGTCGATGGGCCCGGTAAAGTGGTGATGGGCGCCAGAGTTTCAGAATAGCCTGCACCTCCTGTGGAATTTCAATCCACCGTTCAGTGCTCATCTCCTGCTCAATAAGGTTCATCGGAAAGACCTTGGCAAGGGCATCCGGGCCTATAGGGTTACCATCAGGCCCCAGGGGAGGTGGTAGCGGCGAAGGCAGATCAGCCTGAATATTGTACCAGTGGCGGGGCATTTCCTCTTCGTTCAGCAGGATCTTCGTAAGTTCCGAACTCATGATTGCGGTAAATTTAGGGTGAAGGAGTACTGCAAGGGTGAGAAAGCCTGAAAAAGACGGCCAGTCTTACATGGTGCCGAAGACGGGAATCGAACCCGTACGTCCATTGCTGAACACGGGATTTTAAGTCCCGGGCGTCTACCAGTTCCGCCACTTCGGCTTACGGTCGTGCTTTACAGGACGAGCAATTTACTATCTTCGCAGTGTTTCCCAAAAAAATAAATGGTTCTTGCGTTACCCTCATTTTTCTGAGAGTAATTGTCTTTACGCGCTGAAATGATCGAATCCCCTGATTGAGGCAAGATCGATGTTCATGCCATAGATATCAACAAGATGTACTCCCGCCTCCAGGTCAGTAATTTCTCCGATGACCGATATCTTCTTGTTATCTTTAATTCTCTGGTACTCCTCCTTTGAAATCGTAAAGAGCAACTGGTAATCTTCGCCGCCCGTCAGCGCCCAGGTCAGGGCATCATCCTGCATTTCATCGGCAACTCTTCGTGTGCAGGAAGAGACGGGAATACTGCTTTCCCGAATCAGTGCGCCAGTCTTTGATTGCTGGCAGATATGCTGGAGATCAGAGCTGAGACCGTCGGAAATGTCGATCATCGAAGAGGGATGGATGTTCTTCGAATGAAAGAGCCTTACAATGTCAATGCGGGCAAGGGGTAGCAATTGCTGTTGTATAGCTTCGCTGTATTCTTTAAGCTCTGCCATAACGTTTTTGGAATAGGGTTCGTTGTTTTCAATATGGTTCAGCATGATCTCTTTTTCGCGCGTGAGCAGTTTCAGGCCTGCCGCCGCACCGCCAAGAGAGCCGGTTACACAGAGCAAATCCCCGGGTTTGGCGCCGCTTCTGCGGGTGATCTGCTCCGGTAACACTTCACCGATCATGGTGACTGAAATGACCAGACCGGATTGTGATGATGATGTGTCACCGCCCGCAATGGCAATTTCATACTCTTTTGCCGCATGACTCATGCCGATGTAGAGCTCTTCAATCATTGTAATCGGGAATGATGCCGGCACGGCAAGCGCAATCAGGGCGTAACGGGGTATGGCATTCATGGCGCAGATATCGGAGACATTGACGCTGATTGCCTTGCTTCCGAGATGTTTCAAGGGTGTTGTCAGCAGATCGAAATGCACCTGCTCGGCAAGCATGTCGGTTGTTGAGACCTGCAAAAGTTCTGCTGAAGGCTGAAAGACCGCGCAGTCGTCGCCTATTCCGGTCAACAGTTCCGGTACAGCAAGGAGGGTGGGTTCAACAAGTGCAGCGATTCTGTCAATCAGGCCAAATTCCCCGATTCCTGATATAGCTTTATATGGCATTTTTTTACGTAAATTAAAGTTCATCCAGATAGAGGAGTGGAACGCTTTGTAGTCACTCCACTCCAATTGGGTTCTACTATCAATAACAGAAGGCAATATCCTCTTTTTATGGGTTTTTTTGACAAGTTCAAAATATCAAGGTTAAAGGAAGGGCTCGAAAAAACCCGCGATACTTTTCGGGAGAAGCTTTCCGTTATTACAAAAGGAAAAACAGAGATAGACGAAGAGTTTCTTGAGGAGCTTGAAACGATTCTTGTTGCTGCCGATGTCGGTGTGGAGACCACGCTCAGGATTGTTGAGGCAATTACGGAGCGGGCAAAAACAGAGAGTTATCGCTCTGAAGAGGAGCTGAACAAAATGCTGATGGAGGAGATTCAACAGATGCTCGAGGAGACCGGGGAGGAGCATCCGCTTGATTTTGATGCGCCTCTTCCGGCGAAGCCCTACGTCATTTTAATTGTCGGAGTGAACGGCGCTGGCAAAACCACCAGCGTTGCCAAATTAGCCCGCAATTATGACAAAGCAGGCAAGAAAGTCATTATAGCGGCGGCAGATACGTTCAGGGCTGCGGCTTATGAGCAGCTTCAAATATGGGCCGACAGGGCAGGTGTTCCAATGATCGGACAGGCCCAGGGTTCCGATCCTGCTTCGGTTGTGTATGATGCCGTCAGCGCTGCGGTTTCCAGAAATACCGATGTAGTACTTGTTGATACTGCCGGACGTCTGCATAATAAAAGCCACTTGATGGAGGAGCTTGCCAAGATAATGCGCGTGGCTAAAAAGAGGATTCCTGAAGCGCCTCATGAGGTATTGCTTGTTCTTGACGGCACAACCGGGCAGAATGCCGTGCAGCAGGCAAGGGAATTTACAAAGTTTGTACAGGTAACCGGGCTTGTGGTTACCAAGCTTGACGGGACGGCAAAGGGCGGAATTGTGCTCTCCATTTCACGCGAGCTCAAGCTGCCGGTCAAATATATCGGCGTCGGTGAAAAAATTGATGATCTTCAGTTGTTTGATCGTGCGGAGTTTGTTGCAGCAATTCTCGGACGTTAGCTTGAGCGTCATTATGCGGAAAAAAGTATTGGTGTTTATTGAGGATATGGATCAGGAGAGAGGGAAGCCAGAGCGGGATTTATTGTTAAAAATGGTAAACTATGCACCGGAGATTGTTTTTTGTTGTTTTTGATGCAATATTAGCCAGTTCAGTGCAAGAGCCGATAATCTTATAATACCTGCGGTTGATTGAAGAGATAAGCTCAACGGGTAGACTTTTGATGATGAAGGGGTCGCAAAATGTCCAGGAGGTCAGGCGGCGCGAGATGGTTGAAACGCTGAAACAGTATGGTATTGTTAACCCGCGTGTGCTTGATGCTTTTCGGGAGGTTCAACGACACCTTTTTTTTGACGTTGATGCTGCCGATTTAGCCTATAATGACGGTGCGTATCCTATAGGGTTCGGGCAAACTATTTCTCAGCCGTATACAGTGGCTTTTATGACAACTCTGCTCTTTGAACGTGTTCCTTCCGGGAAAGTGCTGGAAATCGGAACAGGATCAGGTTATCAGGCGGCAATTCTTGATGCACTTGGTTATTCTGTTTATACCATCGAACGTATTTTCGAGTTGTATAAAAGGGCTGAAAAACTTTTTTCCCGTCATGGTCTCAACATAGCCTGTCGCTGTGGAGACGGAACGCTTGGATGGGTTGATGAGGCGCCTTTTGATGGTATTGTGGTTACAGCGGGAGCACCTGAGGAACCTGAGTCGCTGAAGCACCAGCTTGCAGAGCACGGTTGTATGGTTATTCCTGTAGGTGATGCCGATTCACAGCAGATGACGGTCATTACAAGATGCGGTGATACGTTCAGGAGAGAGGTTTTTCAGCAGTTTACATTTGTGCCTCTGGTTGGCAGGGAAGGTTGGAACGACAATATTTTTTAACAACATCATTTAATTTGAAGGAATAAGCCATGGCTGTAATGTCCAGCTTGCGGGATAAGACACATACAATACTCTACACTCTTTTGGCTGCATTTCTTGCGCTGATAGTTTTCGAATGGGGAATGAATTTTACCGGAAAAACCGGTAAAAAAGAAAATCAGGCAGGCACGGTGAATGGAAAACCTATTGCTTATAGCCAGTATGATGATGCCTACAAGGTCGTTACTGAAAATTTTCGAAGGAGTAATCCCGGCGCCGAAGTTACATCTGAAATTGAACTCGGGCTGCAGGAAAAGGCATGGAGTGCTGTCGTTGACCAGGCTTTGCTTGAGCAGCAGTTTGAGAAATTCGGTATTACCCTTCAGGACCAGGAGGTAGTCGAGGCGCTTAATAGTCCAACCCCGCCCATGGTGGTTCGTCAGTATTTTACTGATCCAGCAACAGGGGTACTTGATCGCAACAAACTGGAGAGTGCCCGCCGTGATCCACACAATAAGGAGTTATGGCTTCAGATTGAAAAGTATGTGCGCCTTGAACTTAAAGAAAATAAGCTGGTCAGGGCTCTTCAAACCCTTGATCATATTACCGATAGGGAGCTTGGCGATATCGTCAGCAGGAAGTTTTCACGTTTTGCAGCCTCTTTTATTCCGTTTCCTTTAAGTTTTGCTGGTGTTGACAGTAGCTTTCCGGTAACAGGCGATGAGATTAAACAATATTATGATGCACATAAAGAGCTTTTCAAGCAGGAGTATCCTACAAGAAAAGCCGACTTTGTTTTTTTTCCACTGAAGCCGTCATCAAAAGACAGTCTTGCCGTTCGAACCGAACTTGAAACGGTTCGTACTGATTTTTCCGGTGCAGTCAATGAGAGCGACTATGTTAAAGTGCAGAGTGACCGTCCGACAGGTATCAACGTCACCTATAGCCGTGCGGATTTTTCACCAGCGGCAGGCGAAGTTGTTTTCAGTCCCTCGAATCTCCAACCGGGCACGATTCTTGGCCCTGTAGCCGATCGGGGGGAATACCGCCTGATCAAGATCAAAAAGGTTGTTCCGTCTCCTCAGCTCGTTGCCAGAGCATCGCATATTCTCTTGCGCTTTAATCCAGCAAATATGGATGAAGTGCAGAAGGTTCGAGAACTTTCGATACTTATTTATAAACAGCTTCAGGAAGGCGTTCCTTTTGATGTGCTTGCAAGAAAATATTCCGCTGATCCCGGCAGTGCCGTCAATGGAGGTGATATTGGCTGGTTCAGCAAAGAGCGTATGCTTCCGGCATTTTCTGCTGCGGTTTTCAGTGCATCACCAGGGGCCATACTCAGGCCGGTGCAGACACAGTTTGGACTGCATATTATCAAGGTGACGGGCTTTGATCAACGCGCTGTTCTCTGTTCAGAGATTGTAAGGAATATCCGTCCATCTACGGAAACGGTAGACAGTGAGCGTCGTCGTGCCATGGCGTTTCAGCAAAATGCCAAAGAAAAAGGTTTTGACAAGAGTGCCGCAAGTGAAAAGCTGCCTATCGAAAAGACGGGAGAATTCATCAAGCGTATGTTGATTCCACAGATCGGCTATAATGAGAAGGTTACAGCTTATGCATTCAAGGCAGGGGAAGGAGACCTTTCGGACGTACTTGAAACAGAAAAAGGGTTTTATGTTATGCGTCTGACCGGAAAAAATGATACAGGATACCGTGTGCTTGATCAAGAACTGAAAACGATCATTACATCGAAACTGGTGCGCGAAAAGAAAGGCGCCTCTCTTGAGAAAAAGCTTGCAGCCATGGTAAAGGGCCCCGGATTGACGCTTGAAAAGATAGCATCGGCGAATGCCGGTATGCATGTTGTTACTGCAGACAGTATTCGGTGGAGCGACGGGTATATTCCCGGTTATGGTGTTGATCGCGCTCTTGTTGAAGCTATGTCGGGTCTTGCTCCTGGAAAGCTTTCCAGGCCGGTTAAAACAACAGATGGCTATGCTGTTGTGCTGGTCACGAAGAAAGTTCTTCCCGCAGGGCTTGATGTGAAGGCTGAAAAAATAGCTGTTGCTCCGCAACTGTTCCAGGCCAAACAGCAGCAACTGATTGGAGAATATCTCCACTCATTGCGTAAAGTCGAGGACACTCGTCCCTGACAGGAGAGATATCAATGAGCTGCCTGGAATGCTTCCAGGCAGGATTTTATGGCTACTGGCGTAGTAAGTGAAAGGCACTGCCGGGCAAGCTGTTCTGTTTCGGCAAGCGAGTAGCGGGATACCAGTGATTTTAGATTGGGGATATCCGAAACGACAACGCTGAATTTTCTGAGCCCGCATCCTAACAAGAAAGGCAAGGCGAGAGGATCTGAGCCCATGTCGCCGCAAATCAACACTTTGCAGTGATTTTTATTGGCAGTTGTTATAATCCGGTGAAGTTGCCGGATGATTGCCGGGTGGAATTTTTCAAAGAGATCCTGTACTATGACATTGTTTCTGTCAACAGCCAGGGTGTACTGTGTGAGATCATTGGTCCCGATGCTGATAAAATTAGCCGTTCTTGTAATCTCTTCAATCAGTTCTACTGCT
Source organism: uncultured Chlorobiaceae bacterium (assembly GCA_903887845.1). Classification (GTDB taxonomy): domain Bacteria; phylum Bacteroidota; class Chlorobiia; order Chlorobiales; family Chlorobiaceae; genus Chlorobium. Next base: position 22,891 of record CAISRC010000085.1, on the reverse strand, counting down.
GCAGGAATCTCTATCATTGCCCCGATCCTCGGCTTTTCAACTTGCTCATCGGTCTCCAACGCCAGCTCTGAGTAATGTTTCTCGACAGATGTCCGGACATACCGGATCTCTTCAAGAGACATGATCATGGGAATAAGGATATTAACATTACCTTGCCGATTGGCCCTGACGACGGCCCTTATCTGTGCGTCAAGTATTTTGGGCAAATCCATCAGTATCCTGATACCCCGCCATCCAAGATTAGGATTTGGCTCCTTGACCGGAGAGTAGATCAGCTTGTCACCGCCGATATCAAACAGGCGGATATCCAGAGGCATAGGAGCAATTGCTTCAGCCATTTCCTGGTAACAGGCGTACTGTTCAGACTCGCTCGGAACTTTAGTCCCTTCAGTGAAAAGGTTTTCGCTTCTGAAGAGCCCTACTCCTTCAGCGCCTGCTTCAGTTATGGAGAGTACTTCCTCTTTGAAGTCTATATTTGCATAAAAGGTGATCCTGACACCGCATTTTGTTGTGGCGGGCAGTTCAGCCGTTAATGACGTATTTTCTTCATTCTTTTGCGTCTCCTCTTTTATTTTCTGATATCGCTCGATGGTTTTTTCTTCAGGATGTATAATGACGGTTCCTGTATTTCCGTCGATGATCATCGGCGTGCCGGTCGAGACCTTTTCAGAAATATTCCCAAGGCCAACAACAATCGGAATCTTGAGTGACTTGCAAATTAAGGAGATATGCGAGGTTTTTCCACCTGAATCGGTAACAAATCCCTTGACGTTGCTGCGGCTCAAAAGGATAATATCCGCAGGAGAAAGGTTATCGGACGCAACAATTACTCCTTCGGGGATCCATGAGTGGAGTTTTCTGATATTCAGGTTTCTGATAATCCGGTTTTTGATATCGTGAAAATCATCAGCTCGATCCTGGAAAATCAGGTTATCGGAATTTTTAAAATTTTGAAGATAGTGATCAAACTCTTCAGCAATAACGAGATGCGCTCCTTTTCGTTCCGCTCGGATACGATTGCAAATAGTATCAAGCAGTATTGGATCACGCAGCATCATAATTTGTGCCTGAAACAGATTGGAATAGCTCTTGCCAAGTTTCCTTATGGTGAGCTGCTCAATTTTCTTCAGCTCATGTTCGGATCGGTTCAAGGCGGCAAGAAATCTTTCAATCTCGTCACTGATGTTTTTTTCGTTCAGTTCCCTGACTTCATGTTTACTCTCCTCCTTGATGAACGCATAGCACTCTCCGATGGTAATGCCTCTTGAGCCGCCGATTCCATCGTATGTTGCTTCTTTCCCTTTGAGAGGAACTACCGGTTTTTCTGTCCTGCTTCCTGAGCCTGTTAGCCGTTTATTATCTTGCATAATAAATACTTAAAAAGGTGCGTCGTCTTGAGTGATGAATGCGCTGAAATTCGATTTTTCCTGCTCAGGCAAAGCAGGCTGATAATGTTCCCGGGAAGCTTCTTTTCCCTCACCGGCAGTAACATAGGTATTCGCTGTTGACTGAAAACGGCCATAATTTTTCAGGAACAAAAGCCGGATATCTCCAATCGGTCCGTTTCTCTGTTTGCCGATCACAATTTCAACAATATCTTTTGTTGATGAGCCATCTTCAAAGGTTGTTTTACCATACATTTCCGGTCTTGACAGAAACATGACCACATCAGCATCCTGTTCTATCGAACCGGACTCCCTGAGGTCGCTGAGCTGGGGTCTTCTGTCGCCTGAGCGCTGTTCGACAGAGCGGTTAAGCTGTGCAAGTGCGATAACCGGAATATTCAGCTCCTTGGCCAGCGCCTTCAGTGACCGCGATATTTGGGCGATTTCCTGTTCCCTGTTTGTTCTGCCATCCCTTACCGGTGTTACCAACTGGAGATAATCGACCACAATCATGCCTATATTGTGCTCCTGTTTCATCCGGCGGGTTTTGGCCGCCAGCTCCATAATAGAAATGCCGGGAGTATCATCAATAAACAGCTTTGCTTCATTAAGCTTGTCCATGCTGTTAATGATCCTTCCCATCATTTCAGGGGTGATACGACCAGTTCGGACAAGCTGTGATTCAACATAAGCTTCAGCACACATAAGCCTTATGGCCAGTTGTACCTCCGCCATTTCAAGGCTGAAGAAAAGAACCGGAGTATCAAAGTCCACGGCGGCATTACGAGCAACGGCAAGTGCCAATGCTGTTTTTCCTGCAGAAGGCCTTGCTGCAATGATAATCATGTCAGATGGCTGAAATCCGGCAGTAAGCTGATCCAGTTCGGAGAATCCCGATCCTACGCCGGTAACGGATGATTGTGACGCCCTCAGGCTTTCAAGCATCCGTATGCCGTTTTTAACAAGTTCTTTTATTAACGAAGCCTTCTTTTTAATACCGGCCTGGGAAATATTGAAGAACTGCTGGGACGCATGTTCAACAAGATCGAAAATATCCATCGACGAGCTGTAAGCCACACCCGAAATTTTAGCCGATATGGAGATCATGCGCCGATAAAGATACTTTTCTTTGGCCAGACGGGCATAGTATTCAATATTGGCAGCGCTGATAACTTTGCCCGAAAGCTCGGCCAGGTAGTGCCTTCCGCCAACAGGTTCAAGCTCATTCATTTTCAGCAGCTCTTCGCTGACGGTGATAATATCAATGGCCTGCCGTTTATGGTAGAGCTGCATCATCGCCTTGAAAATAATCTGATGTCGCCTTTCATAAAAGACCTCTTCGCCGTTATCGCCAAATATCTGGATAACCTGTTCAATGGGATCATCTTCGAGCAGAATACAGGCAAGCACCTCCTGTTCAATTTCAGTTGAATAGGGCGGGATCCGACTTTCCTGACTGAAATCGATATCTTTGCTGAAATCAATGGCAGGAGGTGCTTTTTTAATCATCAAGTTACTTGTTTTAAAGCCGGGTTTCTCTGTCGCAGATGGTCGCGTAGAAGCGCATCATTACCTGAATATCTTCCCAGCATCCTCTTTTCCAATTGGGGTTACGCAGGAGGGCTGCGGGATGATAAGTAATAAAACAGTCATATCCTTTCCATTTTATCAGTTTTCCTCTCATGGCTCCCAATGAAAGAGTATTATCGAGAATGGTGTTGGCAGCGACTTTACCAAGCATAAGGATAACCTTCGGATTGATAATCTGCAGTTGCCGGAGCAGCCAGGGCATACAGTTCCTGATTTCATCGTCGAGCGGGTTCCTGTTGCCGGGTGGACGGCATTTCAGGATATTGCATATATAGACCTCTTCGCGACTAAATCCGGCAGCCAGAAGAATTTTATCAAGGAGTTGTCCTGACCGTCCTACAAAAGGCCTGCCGGAAGCATCTTCTTCTGCTCCCGGAGCTTCCCCTATAACAACAAGGTTTGCTAAAGGATTGCCTTCACCGAAGACAAAGTTTTGCCTGGTTCCGGCAAGCATACATTTACGGCACTCTTTTGCCGTATCAAACAAGAGCGCCAGATCTGTGGATGACGTAACAAAATTTTTTTCTGGAAGTCGGCTTTGTTCATTGTCACCGAATAAAAAACCTTGCATGAAATAATCGCTTACATTCTCAATGGTTATTGCCGGTTTTCCGGCACAGTTTTTCTATGGTATCAAGTAGTTTTTCTGCGGCCTCATCCTTGGTCAGTTGGGGAAGTTCTGTTGTTACTCCATCGCTTTCTATTAGAGTAAGAATATTTGTATCGACTTCAAAACCGGAGGTTTTTCGGTCAAAAAAATTGAATGCAATAAGATCAAGTTTTTTTTCAAGCAGTTTTTTTCGGGCATTATCCAAACCTGTTTCAGTTTCCAGCGCAAACCCTACGGCAAGCTGTCCCGGAGCTTTTTGCATACTGAATTCAGCAAGAATATCGGGATTCTTTATAAGGGTAACTGCAATTTCGTTTTCATCCTTTTTCATTTTTCCTTCGTAAGGTGCCAGAGGGCGATAATCGGAAACGGCAGCAGCTCCAACAAAAATGTTGGAGCTATTAAAAAAACGCCGGGCTGCACTAAGCATTTCTGCTGCGCTTTCAACATCAAGACGTTCTACCCCGAAAGGGGTCTCAAGATGAACCGGTCCGGTAATCAGTGTTACTCTCGCGCCGCGCTTTGCTGCTGCGCGTGCGATGGCAAATCCCATTTTGCCAGAAGAGTAGTTGGAGATGAAACGGACACCGTCAATTTTTTCCCGTGTCGGTCCTGCGGTAACAACCACCGATTTATCATACAGCGGAGAGCGTTCTGTTGTGAAACCAAGTTCTTCTTCCAGATATCCCAGAATAGACTCAGGCTCTGGCATACGACCGAGTCCCGACTGTCCCGAAGCAAGTTCGCCACTTTCTGGGCTTATGAGACGGCACCCTTGGGTGGTAAGGGTTGTTATATTTCTCTGGACTGAAGGCGACAGGAACATCTGGCCGTCCATTGCCGGAAATATCAGCACTGGTTTGCCGGGTCGGAGGGTTATAAAGCAGGCGGCAAGCATATCCTCGCAAAGACCGGCAGCAAGTTTGGCCAGGGTATTTGCTGTGGCCGGGGCAATGATGAGAGCGTCAGCCCATTCGCCAAGAGAGATATGGCCGGTATAATCAGTCCCTTCGCTCTGTGTTGGAGGAAAGATAGAACGGTATACCGGTTCTTCTGAAACTGTTGCAAGTGCAAGTTCACTCACAAAGCGGCTTCCACCTTCCGTGAGAGCGACTCTGACATTTGCGCCTCTTTTTTTTAAAAGCCTTACAAGCAACGGTGTTTTATAGGCCGCAATGCCGCCACAGATGCCGATGATGATGTTTTTTCCTCTCAACACGTTATTACAAAGTTTGTTACAGAATGTATTTGCAGACAATTTACAAAAACCGCAAGGATTTATTTCTTCTTATCGGACTTATCGGATGACGGAATCAGATGTTTCCAGAACTGATCCCAGGTTTGGAAACGTTCTTTGTAAGACAGGCTGGCTCCCCATGTTTCTGCAGGTTTCTGCAGGTTTGAACTGGATGTTGAACCCCCTCCTTGTCCGAAAGAACGGGAAGCTTCGATGTAGATTTTCGGAGTAACCCGGTATTCAATTTTCTGTGATGTGCCGTAATAAGTGGAGGTAGTTGATCCTCCGATATCGGCAGATCCCCCTGTGCCGATAAAACGGACTTTTCCATTGGTTCCAGGGACACTGAGTGCAAAGTAAAGATCAAGCCCGCTCAGAGCGCCACGTTTATCCATCCCAACATTGATATTAAAGCTTTCAAGTCCTCCGATATCCTGAATGACCTTCGAAATCTGGGATGAAAGAATACCTGAACCAGTAGAGAAGCCGACGCTTGAGACAGCAATGTTTCCATTCTGAGCACTGCTTCCTGGTTTGATATACCATTGCTTGGACAGCAGCATGGAGATGACGTTCAATTCTGCATTAGGGTCAATCTGGCTCGATTTACCACCGATCATGTTGACCGACGCATAGGGTTGCGTCTGTTCATTCAGGTAATAGCCCATGGCAACCTGCGGGTCATTAAGCGTACCGGTTATGGCCAGAAGCAGGTTAACATTATCGCGTTCACCGGTTTGCTGGTTTGAAGCGTTTACATATTTGTTGCCGTACAGATTGTCCATAACTCCGCTCCGGATATCAGCATTGTTCCAGGTGATTTTTCCGCCATTCTGCAGGTCAAAGTTTGTGTTGGACAATTTGTATTTACCGCCGATGATGTTTACCGATCCAAAGAGTCGGTATTGCTGATTGGTTTTGTTGACAATCAGGGAGAGGTTGTTGATGGACGTTTCAAGTTGTTCCCCTCTGATGCGATCAAAAATAACAGTATACTTGAGTGGTTCAATACTGCTGAGTCGCAGGTTATTTATCTGCAGGATATCGATCAGCGAATAATAAAACTCATTCGGTTTTGTTGCGGATCCATTTTTTCCAATGCTGACCGCAGGACTTTGGGAGGGATAACGGGGAACAAATTCAATAAATTTATCAACGCCAAGATACTTTGCACTTTCATTCGCTCCAGCTCGATAGAGCGAAAAATCTGAAGCATCAATTCTTAATTCTCCTTCAACAACCGGGGCGGAGAGGTTGCCATGCAAAAGAATATTATTGGTTGAACCGGTAATGCTGCCGAACGAGGTTTCATCCTGTTTATCTTTTTTGTTAAACAAGAGAAGCTTGTTAAAACTGCTGGTAAGATTCAACTCTTTGGGTTTCAGCTTTTCAAGCAACACCATACCATCAATTTTTCCGTATCCACGGAGGTTGTCTCTGACAGTTATATCCCGAAGTTCAAGGGCTTTCGGGGTGACATAGGCCTCTCCATTGAGTTCATAAGAGACCTGCGTCGGTTCGATTTTAATTTTTGTATTGCGCAGATGAGCTGTCAGGAGAATGTCTGGGTTGGGGGTTTTTCCTTCAATTTTAAGAGTTGTCGGGATAATGCCTTCAGCCGATGTAAGGAACGGCAGCAGGGATTCAAGAAACTGGGCAGAAAGATTATCCGACTGGAACGATGCGCTTATCGTTTGTTGTTCAGGAGTATGCCATTGGAAGGGATAGTAGTTGATAACCAGAGGAATAGTGCCGCTTCCATCGATAGTATTTAAGGATGAGGACGATTTTTCTGAAATTGTCTCCTGTATTGGTACGCTGCAGTGCATGTCAAAACGAAGCTGATCACCATGGTGAAGGGCATGGCCTTGCAGTGTTCCTATCGTGAATTTGCCATAACGAATATCCTGTCCGTTAAGGGTGAGGGAACTTGTTTTTGAAACCGGAGTTCCGCTGATTGTCAACGACGCATTGATTGTACCGGCAAGCTTGTCAAGAGCGGGATCAAGAGCAAACCTTTTCAACTCGTTGAGTTCAATATTTGACAAGGTACACTGAAAACTGTCCGGTTGCGAGTTACTCAGTTCGCCATCAAATACCGCGCGTTGTGTTCCTTTTTCCAGCGTAAAATGGTTGACCCTTACCGATGTTCTCCCCAGCACGATACGTGAGTTCTCCTCGGCATGCCATATTCCCGCAGCATCTTTTATTGACAGGTGGTTGAACAGCAACTCATAGCCGCTGTTGCTTTTTGATGCTGTAAAATTGACTGACATACTCTGTGCAGGATCAGGTATAGCAATGTCGAGGGCAGCATCAAGATGTGATGGAGTATAGCGGGTCGAAAAAACCGCATTCCCGGCTTTTTTCCCGGCAACGGTTATTGAGGCAGCTTTGCCGGTTACCGAAGCTTGCGTAGCCCGGTTGCTGTCGCATTCCACTTCGGCTTCCAGAGAGAGATTTTCAAGAAACAAGTTGTCATGCGAGTGCAGACTGGCAAGGTTGATTGAAGAATTGATCGAACATTGCCCGTTACGGTATACTGCCCGCCCTTCAGCCCTGCCTTGCAGGGTAAGATTCTGCACCGGCAAAAACAGCGATAGCGGGGATATATCTTTGACTGTGATGTGGTAGTTGACCGTGAACGGTTTCTTGAGTGTATTGCCAGCAGTAACAGGTGCGGGAAGTACAGCCTGCCAGATATTCTGTCCGGCGATTTCCCTTGAAATACCAGAAACGGCAAGCTTTTCAAGGTTAATCAGTTCTTCGAACGAATAGTCGCCATCGACAAGAATGTCAAGAAAATCGCTATTTATGCTTGCCCGGGAGGAGGCTGCGTTCTGAACAATTTCGATGGAAGCTTTCGAATGTTCCTTAAGATCGAACCCGTTTATTGCAGAGGGAGCAAACTGCATAACAGCGGCGACGTTCAGCATTCCGGGATCAAATCCTGATCCTTGTATGGCGAAGACTCCATTCAAATCAGTTGTAAACTTTTTTGAATCGAGTATTTTTGAAATATCAAACCGTGTTGTTTTTCCGGACGCATGGTAGCGGGGTGCTTTATCTTTCCAGTCTATCCCGCCGTCAAGCGTGAGACTGGTCTGGTCGTTTTTCAACAACAGGGAAGTATTCAGCAGTTTGTTACTGTAATTCATTGAGATGGAACCTTCTTTCACCGCCTGATTTTGCCAGAAGGAATCAGCAACCTTCATGTCAAGCGACAGTTGGCGAATCTCCATGTTGTCCGTTCTTCCCTCAAAACTGCCTGAAGCATTGACAAGGCTTTTTCCGGAACCTGGCACCATGAAGATGTGCGGCTTGAACCCTTTCAGCGTAAATGTACCTTTACAGGAGAGCTGTGCTGATTCTTTCCTTGATGCTTCGGCTGTCACCGATGCTTTTCCGACCGCAGAGAGAGTCGTAATATCTGCCTTCACGGTATTCAGGTTACCCTTGGCAGTGCCCAAAAAAGTAATGTCGCCGGTTTTTCGGGCAATTTCCTTTTGCGAACTCTCTTTCATGAGCGACTCAACAAAGGGTTCGGCAATTTTTGAACTGTCGCAATTCAGTGCAAAAGCAAAGGCATTTCTGTTCAGCAGGTTAAGCAGCTCTCCTTTTACAGCAACTCTGCTTTTGAGGTGTGTCAGAAGAGCATCAACGATTTTAACATTGTCGTTTTTCCCTCTGGCATTGCCTTTAAAAGTGTAGAGACCCGATGGGATAACAAGTTCCGGGCGAATGAGTTTCAAGTCGTCACTCTGTATTGCCAGCTCTTGAATATTCAGGAAGGAGGTGCTGAGTGCAAGTTGATTTTGTAACTGATGGGAGAAAATATTGAAATGCTCAAAAGTGGCCGAGAGCTCCACATGGCTTTTACTGCTCGCTGCTTTCAGGGCAAGCACCTCAGAACGAGTTTCAGAAAAAAGAAATTTTCCTGAGGCTTGCTGCAAGAAGAAGCGACTTTGGGGAATATTGAACTTCAGATGGTCGAGTGTTCCTTTTATAAGTTTTTTCTTGACAGTGAATTCTGAGAGCTCCAGATTGATCTCTTTTGCTCGTATGTTGACGTTGTCTCCACGGATGATTTTCCCGGAGTAAGAGAGATTACTATTGTTAATCCGCAGGGTTTTACAAAAAAAGTGTTCAAGCGGAGCTTTTGTCGAGTCGGGGTCACGGGAGGTGAAAATAAGATCAAGATTAAGCTTGCCGTTTTTCTCTTCAATAATCCTTGCACTGAGCGAATCGGCCGTAAGTCGACGCACATACAACGTTTTGATGTCAGGCTGAAGGAGTGTGAGAAAGTTGAATTGCAGTGTAAGGGTACGGGCTTCAAGAGCTGGTGTTTTTTCTCCCGGTCCATAAATCCGGGGATTGATCAGGGTGACCTTGTTCGGAAACTTCAGATGCAGCTCCTGCAGTTCAAGTCGTCCTATAAGCTTCTCGTTAAACAGGCTGATAGCAAAATGTTTGGCAAATCGGTCAAGTACTCCGCTGTTCAGAATAATCAGGGAGGCAAACGACAGCACAAGCATGAATGCAAGAAGGGCTGTGAAAAGTTTGAGGCTGTAGTGTTTAATCCGTTCCACCGGGAGTCGCTGATTGAGAGTAAAGCTGAATGATTTTTTCGATAATGCCGCTTGTAGAACGGCCATCAAGCAACGGTATGGTCAGCACTGCGCCCCCATGTTCAAGAACTGCACGAGCTCCCGCAATATGCTCAACAGCCCAGTCTGATCCCTTGACAAGGATGTCGGGCAACAAGGTGGCAATAAGTTTTTCAGGCGTATCTTCATCAAAAAGAGTGACCGCATCAACAACCTGGAGAGCTGAGAGCACCGCAGCACGGTCCATTTCGCTACAGACAGGACGATTCGGACCTTTGAGCCGAGAGACAGAAGCGTCACTGTTCAAGCCGATAAGGAGTACATCACCAAGTTTTCTTGCTGCTGTGAGGTATTCAATATGCCCGGCATGAAGAATATCAAAACAGCCATTTGAAAAGACAACTTTTTTCCCAGAAGACTGCCATGCCCTTACAGCGTCAAGGGCTTCACGTTGGGTTATGAATTTGTTGGATGCAATCATAGTGATCAATACCAGATAAAATCCTTATGTGTTTTCCCAATTTAGCGTATACTCTTCGATTGTCCGCATGGTAAAATCTGGTCATTATGCAGTTCAGCAGGGAAAAAAACAAGAAGTTTTCACAGAAGATTTTCTATCGCCTGATTATGGCGTTTGGAGTGCTGGTCAGGAGCATCAGTCGCGAGAAGTCGACTGCAATAGCACGTTTTTTTGGTGATTTTGGTTATGATACTCTTAAAATCAGAAGAAAACTTGTGATACTGAATCTTGCCCTCACCTTTCCTGAAAAAAGCGCCACTGAAATCAGCACTATTGCCCGCCAGGTTTACCGTAACCAGGCAGAGAATGTTATTGAAATGCTTCGTCTGCCCATGATCAAAACTGCTGAAGATGCTGCACAGTTGATGGATATTGATGTCCATGATTTGCTTGCAAAAACCATAGACAAGAAAAAAGGCGGGGTGCTGGTTTCAGCACATTTCGGCAACTGGGAGCTGCTCGCTCTGTGTGCCGGGTTATTGGTCACTCCCGTAACCATTGTAGTAAAGCGACTGAGAAACCGTGAAATTGACGAGCAGATCAACGCATGGAGAACCATGCGGGGAAACAGGATCGTTTATGACTGGCAGGCTCTTCGTGAGGGGTTGAGAACTCTTCATAATGGAGGTATTGTAACCATTCTTGGTGACCAGTCAGACCCGGGCGGCTCCTTTTTTACTGAATTTCTTGGCCGTCGCACCTCTGTTTTTCTTGGGCCTGCTTATCTTGCTCTCAAGGCAAGAGTTCCACTCTTTGTCGGGATATGCCGACGAACAGGAGATGGCCGTTACAAGTTTGAGAGTGAAGAGATTGAAAAGACTGATCTTGGAACGACAAAAGCTGATGCTGAAGAGCTTGCCCGCCGTTACACCAAAGTACTTGAACATTATATTTACCAATACCCGGAAGAGTGGTTCTGGCTGCATGACCGGTGGAAGCGCTCAGGCCGGGAGTGAGTGGTGAGCATTTCTGGTGATCACTTATGATTGTTATGAAAAATTTTAATCAGCTTAGCTTGTACAATGACAGTATTAAATCTGCGCAAAAATACTCATCTTGAAACTGTTGATAGTGAAAAGATCTTTGCGTTTGGTCGTGTAATGAAAAAAATAACGAATACTGCCATAAAAGAGATCTGATTTTTAAACGAAGAAAAATAATAAGTAAGAATAATTTCAAATTATTCTTGTATCCTGATATATTTTTGATTTTCTAAGGTTCTATCAAGTAGAAATGTTGAAATGACGCGACTAAACATATTTGCTTTGGCCTTATTTTCGGTTCTTATTGCCGGATTGATGGGGTACAAAAATTATTCAGAAAATAAAAAATATTATTTTGCTATTGAGATGAGTGCTTCCAACTCTGTCATTGCTCAAATATTTTTTGATACAGGACGTGGATACAACGAGAATGAATCCGTTATATTAAATGTTCTGCCAGGAGTGTCACATAAGTACTTTTTTCGTTTACCTAAAGTAACTGTAAAATCAATTCGTTTTGATCCTGCAAATGCGGCTTCTGTAATTAATATACAAAGAGCTGGAATTGAAACTGCATCAGGAAAAAGACTCAAAAGTTTTCCAGTCGAGTCATTTATAGCGAAAAACCAAATTGCTAGAATGGGGATTATTAAAAATACCTTGACAATATATACGGCAGAAAATGCTAAAGATCCAATAACTGAAATACAAAACTCTTCGTTTGAACGGAAAAATGGATGGATAGATTTTCTTGCAAAACGTGGATGGATATATGCAGGTTATGCCGTTCTATGTTTTATTATTTTTGTCGGTATAGCAAAGTGTTACGTAAATAAAATTGATAAGGTTATTGCTCATATACATAATTACTGTGTAATAAACCCAAAGAAAGCAATTCTCTTTGTCGGAATTATTTCAACTATTTCGAGTTGTTATCCAGTTGTTTTTTTTGACATGAGCTTTATTTCTCCAGCAGGAATTGGCGGTCTGTATAGCGGGCAACCATGGATACCAGGATTTCAGGATGATGATATCAGAAAAGATTTTCGTGGCTCAGATTTGGGTGCCATGCAATGGAGCATGGCGCCGAATAGCGTTGTTCAACATGATGCACTATTTCGAGATTTCGAATTTCCTTTTTGGACTCGATTTGTAGGTGCTGGAGTGCCATTGTTTGCACAAGGTCAATCAATGATTGGTGATGTGCTACACTGGATTCCAGTAGTTATGGACGGAAGTGCAATCGGCTGGGATATAAAATTTATTTTGTCCAAAGCAATCTTTGCTATTGGAATTGGGTTGCTGGTTTATCGGCTGACAGATAAACTATCTGCTGGATTATTAATTACAATTTCGAGTTGTTTTTTGGGCTTTTTTGCCTTTCGATTTAATCATCCAGCTTTTTTTGTCTTAACCTACTCCCCGTGGATTGTACTGCAATGGGATCGTTTAGGACAAGTGTTTTCTTTACAAAATCCTCCAAAATTGAGCTCTATTTTAAATGGTATTTTGCTTGCTCTTATTACATGGATTCATCTCAATGCTGGGTCTCCAAAAGAAGGCGTTATCACCGCATGCTTTATGCATACTTTAGGCGTTCTTTCTTTTTTGATACATATTCTGCCCAAGTTTGGTCGAATTCGGTCTTTTCTTTTTGCGTGCGGTCTTGTATTTGCTCTTGCAATGATTACTGCTCCTCATTGGTTGCTTTTTCTTGATGCATTAGGAAAATCATATACTGTTTATGATATTCCTAATGCGTCGACTTTCAATCCATGGATGATCGTTTGTTTTTTTGAAAATTTCTTTTTTCAAATATTTAATAATAACCTTAGTGCTCCAGCATTAAATTTATTTATTCTTTTTGGAATGTTAAGCGCTTTCTTCAATTTGCGATTCCATCAATCCCACATGGTTTATGGAAGCTGGTTTTTATTTGCGCTTGCAATGGCCACTGCTTATGGATTTATACCAAAAGCCATCTTGATTTCTATTCCTTTTATTAATAAAATCCAACATATTGGAGATGTATTTTCAGTGCCAATGATGATAATTGCATTAATTATAGCTGGATATGGAATTCGTGATTACTTATTGAATTCCGAAAAATCAAAAAGACAGATTATAATTTTTTTAGGTATCATTACTGCTTTTTTGGTTTTAATTTTTTCTTTTAATGGAAAAATCTGGAAAGATGTAAATGTTTTGATCATTATAACTTTTGTTATAGCTTTTATTGCTCTTGCACAATTATATCAATATACTGGATCAGCTTCTAAAAATGGAAGAATAGTTTTTTTAGTACTTGTATCTTGTTTTATTATGTTGCACATTCGCCATGGAATGCATTTAACATCGGGAATAAATCTCATAGATAATTTTATAATACAACCATCCAGGCGAGGAGATTATTCAATAAAATCAAAAGCAATAGAATATATAAAAACAGTCGCAAAAGCACCGATAAGAGTTATTGGTGAGGGAGATGTTCTTTTTCCTGGCTACAATTCACGATTAGGTCTTGAGGGAATAGTTTCTGTGGAGGCATTACGCAATAAGAATTATGAAAAATTATTAACCCTTCTTGACTATCCGGACCAAGGTTGGAGGTGGTTACGATTAATTCAAAGCAAGCAAATTCAAAGTCGAGCAGCATCTCTTGATATGTTGGGTATTGGATATATAGTTTCTATGCCTGGAACGAAAATGCCTCAAGGGATGAAATTAGTTTACACTGATGATCTTGATGTTTGGCAAAGAGACACTGTCTGGCCAAGAGCCTTTTTCGTTAATACCATAAAAGAGGAGCGCAAACCTTCTGATTTATTGGACGCATTGGCAGATAGATCACATCAACCCTTCGCAGTCATTCAAAGTTATTCTGACATTAAGTCCATTCAAAAGAACAACGCCCCTTACCTTGTCATACCAGCTAAAGAATATAAATTGACCAATAACAGTACCAGCTTTTCGGTTGAGGCAAATGGCCCTGGTATTATAGTACTTGGTGAAACGTATTATCCTGGGGACTTTATTGCGTTACTCAATGGGAAAAAAGTTAACTATATTCGGGTCAATGAAGCTTTTAAAGGTTTATTGATATATAAAGCAGGGACTTATAATGTCAGTTTTACCTACTTCCCAGAAAGACTAAATCAGGCATTATGGATCAGTTTCTTTGGATGCTGCTTATTACTGTTTATTCTTATTCAGAACTATAGTGAAATTCCTATAATAAAAAGTACTGAAAGATTATTTATATAATTCTTTACAAGAATAATTCTGAGCAGGTTGCTCAGTATATTAAGAGCACTTTTCAGATATCATAAAGTAACAAAAATAATGCAAGAGAATATTATCAGAGAATGTCCAGTATGCAGTTCACGACATATTCATTATGCTTTTTCTAAGGAAAACAGTAGAGTGACTCAGTGTAATGTCTGTAATTTTATGTTTATAAATCCACAGCCTTCTAAAGAAATACTTGGTAAAATTTATGATGAACAATATTTAGATTTAGCTTCTTCTGAAGACGTAATCAACAATACGAGTGATTTGAAAAAATTAACTGCGGCTTTTTATCTTGATATTTTCCTTGGAAAAGATCATACGTATTTGGGTACTTTGCTTGAAATTGGATGTGGTAATGGTGATTTATTAAGTATTGCTGCAGATAGAGGATTACGCGTTACCGGAGTTGAAATTTCTCCTGTCGCATGTGAAACTGCACGAAATAAACTAAAAGATTACAATAGTCAAATTATTCAGGGTGAAATAGATGCATTAGCCGGGCAAAATGAATGTTTTGACTACATAATATTTAACGATGTACTTGAACATGTCAAAGATCCCCGATTTTTTTTAAAAACGGTCTATAATTTATTGAAACTTGATGGTAGGTTATTTTGTGTTGTTCCATCACTTGACTCATGGCCAGCAAGATTGCTTAAAACAAACTGGATGGAATTCAAAACAGAAAATCTTTCATATTTTGATACCAAAAACTTACGCTCGATCCTTTTCCAGGAAGGTTTTTCAGAAATCAGACATTTCCCCACCCAAAATTTTTTATCGACAAAATACATTTCATCATATTTTAAAAAATATTCCGAACCTTTTTGGTTGAAAAAATTTATTTTATTTTACAAGTTTATACCAAAAAAAATATCCAGTAAACAAATTAATATTTCCGCCAATGGTGTTTGCATGATAGCAAAAAAAAGAAACAAAAATAGAAACTTGATACTCTCTGTTATTATGCCTGCGTATAACGAAGCCGCGACAATAAAAGCTGGAATTGAACGCGTTCTTAGCAAAAGCATGAATGATATAGATATAGAATTAATTATTGTTGAAAGTAACTCGACAGACGGAACAAGAAAAATTGTTCTTGATTATACCGACCATCCACAGGTAACGATCGTATTGGAGGATCATCCATCCGGCAAGGGATATGCTGTGCGTACCGGCTTGAAAAATGCTGAAGGAGACTTTATACTTATTCAGGATGCTGATGACGAATATGATATTGAAGATTATGATGCGCTTATTGAACATCTACGGGATGGACGGGAGGCGTTTGTTCTTGGAGCAAGACATGGTTGTAGCAGTTTCAAGATGCGGAAGTTTTCTGATCAACCTGTTAGAGCGTTTATACTAAATTTTGGTCACTGGACATTCACGTTTTTGGTCAACATATTTTATGGGGTAAAATTACGAGATCCATTTACCATGTATAAAGTATTCAGGCGCGAATGTATTCATGATCTTGATTTTGAGTGCAATCGATTTGATTTTGATTATGAACTTTTGATTAAGTTAATCAGAAAAGGGTTTGTACCGCTGGAGATACCTGTCAATTATCGTTCAAGGTCATTTGCGGAAGGGAAAAAAGTTAGGATTTTTGCAGATCCACTTACTTGGATTAAAGCCATTGTTAAATACAAATTTGCAAAAATTTAATATGCTTATTAACACGGTCTCGTATTTAATACGCCATAAGTGGCAGCTTGTTCGCTTTGTTATTGTGGGAATAGTGACTTTTGCGATCAATTTATCTATGGTATGGATATTTTATGGAAAAGCTAAACTTGATTATCGAATTGCAGTCTCTATTGCATATATCATCACTGTGGTCATACATTTTTTTATGAACCGCTCATTCACATTTAGACAAGAATCAGATAAAGCCGTATTTGATGTGGTAAAATACAGTACGTTACCTATTTTAAACTACATAATAACGCTCATCGTCAACACCTTTACCGTTGAGTTATTGGGACTTACACCCTACTTTGGCATTTTTTTCTCAACTTTATTTACAGCCATTTCCAGTTTTATTTTAATGAAGCACTTTGTTTTTGTTAGGATTGGGGGTTCAAAATGAACTTCATCGTAACCGGTTGTGCCGGTTTTATAGGCAGTACTCTGGTTGATCGTCTGCTGGCTAATGGTCATCATGTAAGGGGTATTGATAACTTTTCAACCGGTCAAAGGAAATTTATTGAGGGGGCATTGGCGCATCCGAATTTTCGCATGATTGAAATTGATCTCTTGAATCTTGATGCGCTAACAACTGCATTTGCTGGCCATGAGGCGGTTTTTCATCTTGCAGCGAATGCTGATGTTCGTTTCGGGACGGAGCATCCCCGCAAGGATCTTGAACAAAATACGATTGCCACTTATAACGTTCTGGAGGCAATGCGTACCAACGCGATAAAGAAAATCGCTTTTTCTTCTACGGGATCGGTCTATGGTGAGTCGCCGGTTGTTCCGACCCCGGAAGACGGACCGTTTCCCATACAGACTTCACTTTACGGCGCCTCGAAGTCAGCCTGCGAAGGTCTTATTGCTGCTTACTGTGAAGGCTTTGGTTTTCAATCATGGATTTTCCGTTTTGTCTCCATCCTTGGTGAGCGCTACACCCACGGTCATGTTTTTGATTTTTATCATAAATTGAAGGCAGATTCTTCATGCCTGCCGGTGCTTGGCAATGGTAAACAGCGTAAATCATATCTTTATGTTCAGGATTGTATCGATGCTATTTTGCTGGCAATGGACAAGGCTGTCGATAAGGTTAACATCTTCAATCTTGGTGTTGACGGCTATTGCGAAGTAAACGACTCTATTGGATGGATTTGTGAAGAGCTTGGCGTTATGCCTGAATTGCAATATTCAGGTGGTGACCGTGGTTGGATTGGGGATAACCCCTTTATTTTTTTGGATACAAAAAAAATTCAAATGTTAGGATGGACACCAAAAATCGGGATTCGTGAAGGAGTGATCAAGACCGTCGAGTATTTACGCAACAATGAATGGGTATTTAAGGTGCGCGTATGAATGAAAAGGTTGCTTTAATTACCGGCTCTTCCAGGGGATTAGGAGAAGTTCTTGCCAGGCGATTTTGGGTTGCCGGGTATAGCCTCTGTTTGATTGCACGCAGTGAAGTTGGTCTGAACAAATTAGTAAGTACACTCCCTGAGAATAAGTTGCAGAAGGTTATCTCTTTTGTATGTAATCTGGACGATCAAGCACAGGTTACAGAGTTGACGGTCAGGGTCAGAGAAAATTTTTCAGCTCTTGATGTACTCATTAATAATGCCGCTATCCATGGGCCAATGGGTCACTTGTCCGACAACGATTTTTCCCTTTGGCGACAGACAATACAGGTCGATTTATTTGCTCCGGTATTTTTATGTCATTCGTTTGTACCCTGGATGAAAGAAACCGGTGGTGGCTCGATAATTAATCTTTCCGGTGGAGGAGCGACTGGACCAAGGCCCTATTTTAGTGCTTATGCCACTGCAAAGGCAGGGCTAGTTCGTTTTAGTGAAACGCTTGCAGAGGAAACGAAGCCTTATGGTATCAGGATTAATTGCATTGCGCCCGGAGCGATGAAAACGGCGTTGCTGGGTGAAATTCTTGAAAAAGGTGCAGCTTTTGCTGGCCAGCACGAGTTTGCTCTTGCTAACAAGGTATTTACGGAAGGCGGAGCCTTGATGGAAAATGTCGCTGATTTAGCGCTTTTTCTTGCTTCTGATGCAAGCAAAGGCATTACCGGTAAACTTATCAGTGTAGCTTGGGATGACTGGGAACATTGGCATGAACATCTGGATGACCTGTCATCAAGCGATGTTTATACTTTACGCCGTATCGTCGGGCGGGACAGAGGTTTTATTTGGGGAGATAAATGAGCGGTCTTGATAAAATATATGGGATCGGAATTGTCGGTTGTGGCATGATTGGCCAAAAACGGGCAAAAGCGTTAGGAAGCGGTGGGCAATTGGTGGCTTGTGCTGATATTGATATCAGTCGAGCTGAAAACCTGGCAAAAGGTTTTGGTGCCAGGGTTTGTCTTGACTTACAAGAGTTGATTGAGTTGCCGGAAGTGGATATCGTGGTCATTGCTACGCTGCATAATTCCCTCGCGGAAATTACGCTTGCATCTATCAATGCCGGTAAGCATGTGCTGGTTGAAAAGCCCGCAGCACGTTCGGCGATTGAGCTTAAGCCGATTATTGCTGCTGCTGAAAGGCAGAATGTTAAGGTACATGTTGGGTTCAATCATCGTTATCATCGTGCGTTACGTAAGGCAAAGGAGATTGTTGATTCTGGGGAGTTGGGTGAACTGATGTTTATCCGGGCTCGCTATGGACACGGTGCCAGGATTGGTTATGACAGGGAGTGGCGAGCGAACCCTGCGCTTTCCGGCGGTGGTGAGTTGATCGACCAGGGGCCTCACTTAATTGATCTTTCTCGCTGGTTTCTCGGGGAGTTTGTAGAGGTGCAGGGTTTTGCTCATACCTATTACTGGGATATGCCGGTCGATGATAACGGCTTTATGATGCTCAAGACAGAGAAACAGCAGGTCGCTTTTCTTCATGCTTCGTGTACTGAGTGGAAGAACCTTTTTTCGATGGAAATTTACGGCAGAGAAGGTAAGCTTGATATTTCCGGTTTGGGAGGAAGTTATGGCCTGGAACGGTTGACCCATTACAAGATGCTTCCTGAAATGGGACCACCGGAAACCACTTCGTGGGAATATCCTATGGGGGATGACTCATGGGTGGCTGAAATGGCTGAGTTTTATGAGGATATTCGATTGAATCGCACACCTTCTTCAGGGTTAAAGGATGCTTATGAATCGCTGAAGGTCGTTCAGCAAATTTACAGGGAGTCTGGTTATGATCATTGCGCGTAGTCCTTTGCGCATTACACTGGGCGGTGGCGGGACGGATCTGCCCTCCTACTATCGAGCTCATGAGGGTTTTCTTGTGTCGGCAGCTATTGAAAAGTATGTGTATGTAACTGTCATGAGACCGTTTACGGAAGGGATCTATCTCAAGTATTCACAACTTGAGCATGTCGACCAGATTGTCGATGTTCAGCATCCGATTATTCGTGAAGCACTTGACATGCTGGGGTTCAGAACGCCTCAAGTGGAAATTACCACTCTTGCAGATATTCCATCAGGAACTGGTCTGGGTTCTTCCGGCAGTTTTACCACAGCACTTCTAAAAGCGCTTTATACCCACCGCAAACGCCACCTTCATCAGGAAGAGCTGGCTGAATTGGCCTGCCATATTGAAATTGATCGCCTTGGGGAACCCATTGGCAAACAGGATCAGTACATAGCTGCCATTGGAGGAATTACCTGTTTTACGTTCCATAAAAATGATAAAGTGACTGCTGTGCCACTGGATATCAGTATGGACACTCTGCTTGATCTTGAGGACAATCTCCTGTTATTTTTTACCGGGTTTTCGCGTAGCGCCAGCGGTATTCTGAAAGACCAGCAGGTACGGTCGCAGAAAAATGATGAAGAAATGCTTAATAACCTGCACTATGTCAAGGATTTAGGTTATCGTAGCAAAGAATCTCTTGAAAACGGGGATACTACTCTTTTCGGTGAGTTGATGCATGAGCATTGGGAGCATAAAAAGCGTCGCTCGGGCGGTATGAGCAATCCCCAGATTGATGCATGGTATGAGTTGGGCATGAACAATGGCGCCATCGGTGGAAAGCTTGTTGGAGCAGGTGGCGGCGGATTTCTTATGTTTATGGCGCGCGACAGAAGCAAATTGCGCTCTGTAATGACTGCTGCTGGGCTGGAAGAGGTGCGTTTTCGCTTTGACTTTGAAGGAAGTAAAGTAGTGATGTCGTCCTGATGCTGACTGTAGCAATCCTTGCGGGTGGTTTGGCAACCCGTTTGCATCCCATTACTCAGACAATTCCAAAGTCGCTTGTCGAGGTTGACGGAATACCTTTTATTGTACGTCAGCTTGATTATCTCTTTTGTCAAGGCATTACTGACGTAGTATTGTGTCTTGGTTATCTTGGCGAACAAGTGAAGGTTGTTGTGGGAGATGGCTCCTCTTTTGGGTTGAAGGTTACATACTCATGGGATGGCCCAAAGTTGATGGGAACTGGTGGAGCATTAAGGCAGGCACTTCCATTTCTGGGAAAGCAGTTTTTTGTTTTTTATGGGGATTCATATTTACCGATTGATTTCAGGGCGGTGGAAAAGAGCTTTTGTTCTTGCGGTAAGCTGGCATTGATGACCGTGCTTCGTAATGAGGACTTGTGGGATAAGAGTAATGTTTTATTTAGAGAAGGTACTATTGTAGAGTATAACAAGCGGGTGCCGATACCTGAAATGGCGCATATTGATTATGGATTGGGAATTTTATCTGCAGCAGTTCTGCAAGATATGCCACTCAATGAGCCCTTTGATCTGGCTGAGATTTATCACAATCTTTCAGTTCAGGGTGATTTGGCAGGGTATGAGGTATTTGAGCGTTTTTATGAGGTTGGTTCCCTGAAGGGTTTGGAGGAAACCGTTAATTATTTTCAAAAGGGAGAATAAACATGAGTTATGCTGAGCAGCATTTAAATGAAGCTCTGGATATTATCCGTTCTTTGGATGTGGCAGCCATTGAAAAGATGGCTGATTTGTTGGTTACAGTGAAAGCAGAGGGTGGACGGATTTTCTTTTTGGGTGTTGGCGGCAGTGCAGGTAATTGCTCCCATGCTGTGAACGATTTTCGAAAGATTGTAGGGATTGAGTCTTATGCCCCCACAGACAATGTTTCGGAGTTGACTGCGCGTACTAATGATGAGGGTTGGGCAACGATTTTTGCTGGTTGGCTGCAGACAAGCAAGCTTTCTGAAAGAGATGCGATCATGATATTTTCTGTAGGAGGGGGTAATCTTGAAAAAAATATCAGTCCAAATCTTGTTGAAGCTCTCAAATATGCCAAAACTGTTGGGGCAAAGGTTGCTGGAATCGTTGGCCGTGATGGCGGTTATACTGCGCAGGTTGCTGATGTCTGCGTTATCGTACCGACGGTTAACCCTGAGAATATCACTCCTCATTCAGAGGCCTTCCAGGCGGTGATCTGGCATCTGCTTGTATCACATCCCAAGCTTAAGGAACATCAGACCAAGTGGGAATCAGCGGTTAAATAGATGAGACGGGCTGTATTTCTCGATCGGGATGGCGTGATTAACCGCGCCATGGTGCGTAACGGCAAGCCGTATCCGCCAGCTAATATTACCGAGGTTGAAATCTTGCCTGGTGTAGCAGAGGCATTGGGGGCGTTGCATGATGCAGGTTTCATGCTGATTGTGGTGACAAATCAGCCCGATGTTGCCCGGGGCACAACACCGATAGCTGTTGTAGAGGAGATCAATCATTATCTGAATAATTGTTTGCCAATTGATGAATTCCGGACTTGTTATCATGATGGCGATGATGGCTGCGATTGCCGAAAACCACTGCCGGGTGCACTTTTAGCAGCCGCGAAACAGTATGGTATTGATCTCTGTGAGAGTTATATGGTTGGAGATCGCTGGCAGGATACTGAAGCTGGAGTGCGTGCTGGTTGTAAAACAATTTTTATTGATTACGGCTACGATGAACAACAGCCGGAATTCTTCACTTTTAGTGTAAACTCTTTGAAAGAAGCTACAACCATTATTTTAGGAGAGCCCCTTTATGAAAAACATTGAAATGTTAAAGGTCAAGATATTTGCAGATGGAGCAGATAAAACCGGCATGCTTGAGATGTATGAAAAACCATATATCAAAGGATTAACAACCAATCCTACCTTGATGAAAAAGGTTGGCATCACCGATTACCGGGCGTTTTGCAAAGATATTCTGACCCATATCAAGGATAAGCCTCTTTCATTTGAAGTTTTTTCGGATGATTTTGCAGAGATGGAACGTCAGGCAATGGAGATTGCTGGTTGGGGCGACAATGTTTACGTCAAGATTCCTGTGACCAATACCAAACAGGAAACTTGTTATGATCTCGTTAAAAAATTGGCTGCTCAAAAAGTTAAACTGAATGTGACGGCACTTATGACTTTGACTCAGGTGCGAGATGTAGTCGCATCTTTTGATCCATACGTTCCGAGTTATGTTTCGGTATTTGCCGGACGGATTGCTGATACCGGTCGTGATCCTGTGCCGATGATGGCCGCAGCCGTCGAAGAGCTTAAAAATGCGCCACTCTCTGAATTGATTTGGGCAAGCCCTCGTGAACTCTTGAATATTTTCCATGCTAATGATATCGGTTGTCACGTCATTACTGTTACCAACGATATTCTGAAAAAATTGTCACTGGTCGATTACGATCTTGATACGTACTCTCTTGATACTGTAAAGATGTTTTATAACGATGCAGTGACGGCTGGATATAAGTTATAAGGGAAATGTTGATTTGATTAATCAACTTGAATGCTGCTCCTCCAAGAATTGTCAAATTGATGCAAGTGTTTATCGAAGCTTCTCGTTAACGCGGTACCTTGGAAAGATCAGTAGTGTCCGGTTAAAATAAAGCGAGTTGAGATACCGGCTCCCTTACCTTTTTGAGAGAATGTTCGTTCAGAGATAAAATATCGATCAACAAGCGTTGTTCCATGAGGACAGCGGCAATCATCCTGGTCAATTCCT
>CAISRC010000084.1 GCA_903887845.1 uncultured Chlorobiaceae bacterium | reverse complement strand
TTTGCTCCTATTTAGCGTGTCTGCCTTAATATAAATACGTACACGTTAAAAAGCAAGAAAAAAGCACGATTTTGCTTGAAAATCGTGCCTGCTCGGTGATGTTTTTCGTTAATGTGTTCGCTTTATCCTACTTTCAGGGTTTTATGCGTGAGGCTTGAGTCAGGCTTATTTTTTCTGTTTGGCAGCCACAAAAAGTTCTATGGGCAGGTCAGTATGAATAATGACTGATCTGAGGTTTTGCTGGATTTTTATTCTGTCGAGCAGCTCTTTTGTCTGTTCGGTTGTCTTTGTTCCGGTGTATTCGGAAAGCTTGACGGCTCCCCAGAGGAATGTTGATGCGAAATAAGCCGCCTGATTGGTGTTATAGACCCATTCGCTTTGTCCCTCAATGCCATCCTTGAATTTTAACGAGAGTGCAAGGCTCTGTATCCGGTTCAGGTTACCCATTGTTTTTATTCCCTCGTTGGTTGAGGTAAGGCTTTGCAGGGCACCCGAGGTCCATGCGGCGGATGGTAAAGCAAACCAGAGGTGTGATTTATAGATCGCCTTGTTGATGAGTGCCACAGAGAGTGTATCCCTCTTAAAAAAGCTTCCACTCGGAACAAGAAACTCTGCAAGCATTTTTTTGTTGTTTGTCAGGGCTAACTGTCTGGGGCTGAGCGAAGAGAGCCAGAGTGAGTCATTGAGGCTGTAGCATTGATGACCGCCGATTATTTCGGCAGTCGTGCAGTGTGTTCTGAGAAACGAAGGCGGAAGTTTTTGTGACAAGGGCCCTGAGACAAGAGCAAGGTAGTTCTGCTCTTTGTAGCCATGGCGTTTGAAGCTGACCAAAAGGGTGTCAATGTCGAGAGATGGATTGATTTGTGCGGCTTTTATGAGAGCGTTAAGCTGCCCTTTTGGCTGAAAAAGCGGGGCTTTTTTCAGTGAGTCCGGAATGATTTCCTTCCAGAGCCTGCTTTCGCGGATATCTTTAAGACCAATGTAGATAAGGGCATCGGATTTGCCGGGAATGCGATCAACTATCGCTTTAAGCTCAGGGCTCAGCGGTTCTGGTTGAAGGCGTGGTTTCGACCAGTTAACCCAGAGTACAATGAGAAGGAAACAAACCGTGCTGATAGCACTGATAGAGAGGAGAAGCCCGGCTCCTTTTAAAAGGGAGCGTTTTTCAGGTGTTGCGGATGTTGTGTCAGCTCCCGGATTCTTCTCCATACAGCAAAGGATTATGATTTTCTTTTGATGGCTTCACGGGCCAGTGTGTCGCAGCGGTTGTTGTAGGGGTTGTCGCTGTGGCCCTTTACCTTGTGAAACGTGATATCATGCAATTTAACCAACGTCAGGATTTTTTGCCAAAGATCGATATTTTCAACACTTTTTTTTGCAGCAGTTTGCCAGTTATTGGTGGTCCAGCGTTTCAGCCATCCGTTGTTGATGGCGTTGACCAGGTAGCTTGAGTCGCTGTACAGGTCGACCATGCACCTCTCCTTGAGTGCGTCGAGCGCCTCTATTGCAGCACTGAGCTCCATGCGGTTATTGGTCGTGGCTGGAGAATATCCCGAAATTTCACGGATCGAAGAGCCGTACATCAATAATGCCCCCCAGCCGCCCGGGCCAGGATTGCCGCTGCATGCGCCGTCGGTGTAAATGATCACTTTTTTTTCCATCGACTCCATCGACAAAAAAAGCTCAACCATGCAAGGGTTGAGCTTCTACAACATATTGAAAACTTTTTTGTAAACGCGAAATCCGGCTTTACTTTACCAGCTTGGCGAGTTCGGCTGTGCCGGTTTTGGCAATAATTTTCATGGCTTTTGCAGAAAGCTTCACCTTTACAAACCGCTTTTCCTCTTCAATCCAGATTCTTTTTGTGTGGAGGTTTGGCTCAAAACGGGTGCGAACATGGTTATTAGCATGTGACACCGTATTGCCGTACTTGGGTCTTTTGCCGGTCAGTAAACAAACTTTGGACATGGTGCGATCAATTGTGTTAAAAAATGAACCGGAATATACGAATAGTTTTGTAATCCGGAAACGCATTGTTTCAGGGTCGTATCCCTACAGCGCAGACCATCATTGATAAAACATAGAGGAGGGTTCCGAAGGCGTTGTACCAGACAGCTTTTTCCTCTGGATGTGCAATCAGAATTTTTTGCATGGGCAGTTGTGCTATCAGCAGCAGAATTGCGATTACCGTTGTCGTCATTGAGCCTTTGACCACCAGAATAGAAATAGCGGCAAGCTGCGCGACATCCATGATAATAGCGGCCAGGATTGCGGCCCTCTGTTTACCGAGTTGTACCGGGATTGAAGCAACCTTGCGGATATTGTCGCCAACAATCGATTTGAAGTCGTTCAGTGTCATGATGCCATGCGCACCAAGTGAAAAAATAATGGCCAGGGCAATGGTCTGGCCTGAAGGAATGCCTTGTGTGATTGCAAAACTCCCTGTCAGCCAGGCAACCCCCTCGTAGGCAAGCCCAACAATAAGATTGCCGAACCAGCCGTTTCTTTTCGCTCTGATCGGCGGGCCGGAGTAGGCGTGTGACATCAGCACTCCGACAAATGCGATGATGACGACATAAGGGTGAATGGAGAGTGCTACAAGAAATCCTGTAACGATAAGTCCGAAGGTAATCAGCCAACTGGCAGATTTTGATATTTTACCTGCAGGAATCGGGCGTTCAGGCTCATTGATGGCATCAACTTCCCGGTCAAAGTAGTCGTTCATGGTTTGCGACATGGCGCACATGAGCGGCCCTGCAAGAAGGACGCCTCTCAGGAGAATAGACCAGTTGTCTGCAATATTTTCGCCAGTTGATACAACGCCACAGGCAAAGGCCCACATGGGAGGAAACCAGGTGACTGGTTTCATGAGCGGAAGAATAGCAGATGGCTCTATCCTGAATCCCGGCTTGTTGACATTTTCAAGAGCCGTTTCAATGATTTTGCGCCTTGCATCGCTGACTCCTGACTGGAGAAGCTTTTCGGCAAGGCCTTGCTGCTTTTCAGTGGTTAGAGTGTCGCGTCCGTTCATGGGTATAATAATTCTCCTTTCGGCTTAAAGCAAGGCAAATAGTATACAAGTTTTTTGGCAAAAACATAAGGATTTAGTTAATGACCGGTCTGTACTTCACAGTGAGCTCCGCGTTGATTTTCAGAATCTCATTAAATTTTTTCTCAGAATGACCGCTTTCCAGAGCATTTTTTGCCATAATAAACCCATCATTAATACAGACAGCTTTTCCTGAAACGTAGCAAGCCATGGCTGAGGTGAACAGTGCGGCATCGAGGTGAGCTGCCGGAGCACTTCCGTCAAGGATTCTGCGGATAATAAGTGCGTTTTCATCTTTTCCTCCCCCCTGGATTTCCGACAGGGCATGCCTTGTCAGTCCAAACTCTTCAGGATACAGGGTATGAGGTGTTGCACACCCATTCAAAATTTCGATAATATGTGTTGGGCCGTTGAGGCTCGGTTCGTCAAGAGCTATGCCCTCTTCAGTCATCGAATGAACAATCAGGGCATGGCGGGTTCCTGTCTGCAGCAGTACCTCGGTATAGAGTTCCATCAGTTCCCGGTTGAAAACACCCACAAGCTGTCGTTTTGCCCGTGCAGGATTGATGAGAGGACCGAGAATGTTGAATATCGTTCTGATGCCCAGTTCTCTGCGAATATTGGCAACTCTTTTCATGGACGGATGATACAGGGGGGCAAACAGGAAGGCAAATCCCGTCTGCTGAAACAGCTCTTTTGTTGCTTCCGGTGGAAGATCAATAGCAAAGCCAAGGGCTTCAAGAACATCGGCACTTCCGCAACTGCTTGTTACCGAACGGTTTCCATGTTTGGCAATCGGGACGCCGGTACTGTTGGCAATAATTGATGCGGTCGTTGAAATATTAAAGGTGCCTGCATGGTCGCCCCCGGTTCCACAGGTATCAACGGCATCATCATCAAGAGCGATAATGTTGGCTTTTTCCATCAGGCTGTAATATGCGCCTGTTGCTTCTGCAGGAGTAACTCCTTTTTGTTGAAGGAGGGCAAGTATTGCTGCAATAACGATTTCTGAAAACAGACCATCCATAATGCTGTTCATGCAGAACATCATCTCTTCCTGTGAAAAATGTTCGCCTGCAAGTAGTTTTTGAAGTAACTTTTTTTGTGGCATGAAGCTGATTGGTTGGCAAATGATTGCAAATTGTGTAAATGTAAATAATAGTAAACATTTGATGTAAATGTAACTACTAATGGGGATTGATTGTCATTGAGCGTGGCTGCATTGAGCAATGGAGTTATGTTTATCAATAAGAGGGTATTTTTAATGGATAAAACACAGATAACGTTGTGCAGGGAAGAGTCTTTGATGATGGTTTTGAGAAAAATGATGTGTCTGGCTATAGATGCAATTATTGTGACTGACCTCTCTGTTATTCGGTGGTTGACAGGTTTCAGCGGTTCAAGTGCGAGGGTACTCATTACCAGAGAAAAAAGCTGGCTGTTTACTGATTTTCGCTACAAGGAGCAGGCCGCCGGTGAGGTAACACTGGCTGAAACGGTTATTGCTACTGACGGGTTTGCTGCCGAGCTTGGTTCTGGTCGTTATTCTCTCGGAGAAACAGTTGCCCTTCAGTCTGATAATGTCACCTGGCACGAAGCAACAAGGCTTATCGAACAGATTCTTGGTAAACAGCGCGTGATACCCGTGGATTCATTTTTTGATGAGTTCAGGATGCTGAAGAATGACATCGAGCATTTGAAGATGCGTCGTGCGGCAGAAATAAGCGAACTTGCGCTTGAAAAAGTGCTCCCGATGATTTCGTCATCAGTCACAGAGCTTGATATTGCTGCAGAGATCACATACCAGCAAAAAAAACTTGGTGCAGAAAAAGACTCTTTTGATCCCATTGTGGCGGGAGGGGCACGTTCCGCCATGCCTCATGCAGCTCCGTCAAAAGCACACTTTAAGGCAGGTGAGCTCATTGTTATCGATATTGGGTGTGTCTATGAAGGGTATGCCTCCGACCAGACGCGAACTGTCGCATTTGGTCATGTTTCAAGTGAAGCACGGGAGGTCTACCGCATCGTGCAGGAGGCGCAACAGCTTGGTATTTCTTCGGCGAGGTGTGGTATGATGGCTAAAGAACTTGATGCCGAGGTTCGCCGCTTCATTGCCGCTCACGGTTATGCCGATGAGTTTGGTCACGGTCTTGGCCACGGTGTTGGTCTTGATGTGCATGAGGAGCCACGGATCAGTCCGAAAGGAGAACACGAGTTACAGGAAAATATGGTCTTTACTATTGAACCAGGCATTTATCTGCCAGGTAAATTCGGGGTTCGCATTGAGGATACAGTAGTGATGGGCCTTCATGGAGCAACTCCCTTGCAGCGGTTCAGCAAAGAGCTTCTTGAGTTATAACATTATATGAATGAGTGTATGAACAGCGGCTATTGCATGGTTATTACTACAGCTCCCGATCGGGAGGTCGCCGAAAAGCTTGCGGAAGGCGTTCTCAACAACAAGCTTGCAGCCTGTATCCAGATGGCCGATATCCGGAGCTTTTTTCTCTGGGAAGGGTTGCTGCGGAAAGAGAATGAAGTTGCCCTGTATATCAAAACCACAGAGGCCTGTTACAGCAACCTCGAAGCTTATCTTGAAAAGAATCACTCCTATGATGTGCCCGAAATCATCAAATTGCCAATAACTGATGGATTGCCCGCTTATCTTGACTGGCTTGATCATGCACATGGCTCATGAGTCAGGGACACTCATTTTTGCCGTCAACCGTTATCGGCCAGGTACACTGCGGAAACCAGTTACCCATTTCTTCTCTCTTTGATGGGATTGAATTTTACCGGAATTATGCATTGCTATTTGGAATAGGGCAAAAGAAATGATAGATTTTTTGATAGTCTGCTGGAAAAAATACCTAAAAAAACCTTGCTTCATTGGCCATACGCTCTCGCAAAAAAATGCTACAATGATTGAAAAAAAAGAATTACTTAAAAAAATCAGTGCTATCGAGCAAAGCGAGGAGTCTGTTATTGCTATTTACTCGAACCATATCCAGCATGTGCTGAGATATTCAACACTTGGAAAGGACGTTCAGGCCAAGATACTGGACATGCTTCAAAAGTTGAATTCGGATCTGCAAGAACATAAATTAACGACAAATCAGCTCATTGAATCCATTGAAACGAGCGGAAAAAATGTTTTTTAATAAAGAGTTCCTTGGATTCTTCGGGTCCATGACAGAAGCTAAAAAACAGAAGCGTGATGTTCTTGCCACGCTCGTTGCTGATGTTGCTGATACGGCCATTGAAACGTTGCCGCTGACAGGTTTGGGTGCTGAGCCACGCGTTGATCAGATTCAGCAGCGTCCCGAGCTTGTTAAAGACGTGCCAGCTCATGATGCTACTCCTCATTTTCAATCTACCACTTTGCTAAATGTTCATAGTATGAATATGCTTAAGCATCCATTAGGGGAGGTTTTTGGTTTTACGACCACTGACCAGTCACCGAAAGCACAACGGTACCGTTCGCACCGCCACTGTCCATTCAATAACAAGGTTCCTAACTGCACCAATGACCATAGCAAAAATCCTCTTGGGGTCTGCAGTGTTTTATACAACGATAAACCGGTCATCACCTGTCCTGTCCGGTTTCGTGAAGACTGGATGATTACTGACGACGCAGCCGCCTTCTTTTTTGAAGAGGGAACGCAATGGAGCTCATTAACAGAGGTTCATCTGAATGATGCTGGAGGGACGTCAGCAGGAAATATTGATGTTATGCTCGTCGCTTATGATGATCGGGGCAAAATGATTGACTTTGGAGCACTGGAGGTTCATGCCGCATACATTACCGGAAATTTACGTGAGCCTTTTGAATATTACATGCAGGATCCAAGCTCTAATTTTTTAATGGACTGGACAGCGCAACCGAACTATCCTCAGCCGGATTTTCTTTCAGCGGCAAGGAATAGTCTTGTTCCTCAGCTCTTGTTTAAAGGCAGGATTTTGCATTCATGGAACAAGAAAATGGCAGTAGCGATTAATCAAAGCTTGTTCGACACTCTGCCTTCCTTGAATCGAGTTAAAAAGGAAGAGGCCGATATTGCATGGCTCATTTACGATCTTGAACCGGTAAATGATGGTGGGAAAGAACGTTATCAGCTTAAAAAGACGGATGTGGTTTATACGCAATTCCAGCCCACGCTTTCGGCTTTAACAGCGATTACCCCTGGTAATGTTGGCGATTTTGTGAGATTTATTCCGGAATTAGCTGTTTAAAAATGGTATAGCAAACCCTACGAGAGTCGTGCGTGAGCGACAAGCAATCATGCCACTTTTGCACGACTCTACAAGCAAGGTTTCCTGTGACGGCGTGAAAACAGGATAAAGTCTCCTTATCTTTCCCAGTGCTCAGATGCAGGGAGCCCGGCTATATAATGAGTCATCATCAAATCCCACTCTACCTTTCTGATCTCGCCCAGCGTACATGAAAATCCCTCATCCTTAATAAATTTACTCAGGCGCTCCTTAAGCTCAACATCTGATCGCAACTTTTCGATGAACTTTTTTGCTTGCTCTTCTGACATAATAAGCTCCTTGTATTTTATAGAGTAATAATAGGGTAACTTGTTACTGATTTGCGTTTATTCAACAGTAATACGTTAGTTGAGCTCTGCCATTGCTTTGCAAATACAATAACAGCTTAACATTTCAATAACTATGTTTTCTCGATAAAAGTTCTTTTTTCGGTTACACCATTTCCTTTCGATCAAAAAAACAGTTGGCATCATTAGCCCGTGGTGGGAAATACCAATTGCATTACGGCTTGTACCCCGTAAAAAACTTTTAAGAAGTCTTTTACGGGGTACAAGCCGTAATGATGGTTCTGCGAAAGACCTGTTGTATTAACTGGCCAGTTCGGGTATAAATTTCACAAAATCGCCAACATTGCCTGCAGATATTGCGGTGATGGACGACAGCGTCGATTGGAATTGCGTGTATACCACATCAACTTTTTTAAGCTGATAGCGTTCTTTATCTCCTTCAGTTATCAGCTCAAGATTGTAAATAAACCAGGCGATATCAGCATCTTCTTTTTCAACGCGATTCAATGAAGGCAGAGTGTCGAACAAGCTTTTATCAATGGCCACTGCCATTTTCTTGTTCCATGAATGCAGAATATTTCCTTTAAACAAGAGCTGAGGAACAAGACTTTTTCTTGCCGCTGAAAGAAAATCCGGCTGAGGATAGTTCGGTTGCGCTGTCCAGTCCATTAACGCATTAGACTTTGGATCCTGCATGTAATATTCAAAGGGCTCACGTAAATTTCCGGAAATGTATGCGGCATGAACCTCCATGGCACCGAAGTCAATGATTTTGCCCCGATCATCATAGGCGACGAGCATAACATCAATATTCCCGGCTGATTTTCCATTGGCATCATTCAGGTGAACCTCTGTTAATGAACTCCAGCGCGTGCCCTCTTCAAAAAAGAACTCGGCGGCATCATCGGTAATCATCCAGTCTTCACGAAACCGGACAGGACAGGTGATGACCGGTTTGTCGTTGTGTAAAACACTGCATACACCGAGAGGATTTTTCAACTGGTCGTTGGTACAGTTAGGAACCTTGTTATTGAAAGGACAATGGCGATGCGAACGGTACCGTTGTGCTTTCGGTGACTGGTCTGTAGCTGTAAAGCCGAAGATCTCTCCTAATGGATTCTTAATCGTATTCATACTGTGAACAGTTTGCGAAGTGGTGGATTGAAGATGAGTGATCGAGTCGGGAGCTTGAACATCGTTAAGAATTGTAATAATCGGCTGAAGTTGGTCAATGTGTTGCCGCTCATCCATGTCTGTGCGTGGTAAAATAGCTGGCGCAATAACTGGCTGGAAATGAGCGATTGTATCATAAACAGGGATTTCGTTAACAAACTGGGGAGTTTCCTTAACGTGTTCAACAGGTTGCTGTTCTTCGATGTCCGGGGGCCGCAAGGTAGTTTGCGGGATAGCCGGTTGAGCGGCTCTGGCAGGTACGGGGGATTCCACCCCGTTAACAAGATCAATACTTTGCTGAAGTTGATCAACGTGTCGCTGCTCATCCATACCTATACGAAGCAAAGTTTTTTTTATGTCTGAATCATCAACATCAGCCGCAAGAGAATTGAAAATATCACGCTTCTGTTTTTTTATCTCCATCATGGAGCCGAAAAATTCGAGCAAATCTTTATTAATAAACATCTTTTGCGCTTGTTATAATGGATTCAATGAGCTGCTTTGTCGTGGATGTATGGTCAGTTACCATCCGAATTTATATGTTGGCAATATGTCGGTTATTTGAAACCGAATAATTTCCCCCACCATCATCATCATTCACCAAAAGTACACCATCAAAATAAGTAAGTATATTTTGACCAGTATATACTTAAAAAAACTTATCATTTCTTTTTTCTTATTCCAAATTGGAATCTATAGTACTATTAATAAAATACATTTCCATGTAATGTCTGAACAGTAATACCTAACGTGTCAAGAGCTGTGTCGAACTATTCAGAAGTAAAGCTTTGATGTTGGCCGTGAAGGAGGCCATGACAAGGAGCGGGTTGGCGTTGCGATCAATGGCACGGATAGCATCTTCAGTAACTGTTGAGATCTGGAAAAAATCCGGGTTGGGGAAGTTTTTTGTGAAACGGTCTATTGCATTGGCAATGTCCGGATTATTCAACTCCTGAAAGTCTGGATTGATGCTGTGATGGTTGGCATCCTGAAAAAAGAGCAGAAGTGAGGCAAGAAAAAGTGTGAGGTCGCCGCGTGAAAGGTTTTTTGCGTTTTGCTCGCATGAGCTTATAGCTTCCTGGAAGCGGTTTGGTGAGAGCACTTTACGCAAGTAGTCCAGAGCTTTATCACGGAGCACAATAGTGGCCGTTTCTGATGGGTTGCTGTCGCGATTGTTGATAAGCTCCCATGCCATTCGGAGGTTGCCTCTTGAAAAACTTGCAATTAAGCTTCGCTCGTTGTCCAGGATTTCCGGGCGATTTTCTTTTAGCCACTGTTGAAGTTCCTGGGCAGTTACTCGTGAAAACCTTACAGCCTGGCATCGCGAACGGATTGTGGGCAGTAGCGCTTCGGGTCTTGATGAAACAAGGATAAAAAGCACATGTGGTGGCGGTTCTTCGAGCAGTTTCAGCAGCTTGTTTGCCGCCGCAGGGTGTAACCGTTCGGCCTGTGAAATAATGAAAATTTTTTTACTTCCCTCATTCGGCATAAACATGGCTTTATGCTGAAGGGTGATGATCTGTTCGGTCAGAATGCCCATAGATCGTTCCATGGCAGGGGCAAAGTAGGGGTTCTGTTTTTTTTGCTCAAGCAGCGCATTATAGCGTTCCCTGGCTTCGGTAAAACGCTTGTTCTCCTTTTTGGCTGTGTCGCCCGTATCAAGCAGAGCTGATTCAACAGGAAAAATATACTCTACGTTCGGATGCATGAACGAGTGGACTTGCAGACAGTCAGGGCATGATTCGCATGATCCTGTCAGAAGGTTGGTTGGTGTATTACGGCAGTTGAGAATTGAGGCGATTTCAAAAGCTACAGATTCTTTTCCTGATCCTTCAGGGCCGGTGAAGAGGTAGGCATGAGCAAAACGCTCTGTTTCAAGAGCGTTCTGTAAAATGCGGATCTGCTGTTTTTGGCCGATAATGTTTTTCCAGCTCATGCCTGCCTTGCTGTGCTCAGATAAAGGTTAGCCAGTTGTACGGGTCTTCGCCAGTCTGGACTATTTTCAGGTATTCGTGTTGCAGTACTTCGGTAATCGGGCCGCGTTTTTCATTGCCGATCGGGTATTTGTCAATGCTTCTAACCGGAGTGATCTCTGCCGCAGTGCCGGTCAGGAAGACTTCATCAGCAATATAAAGCGCTTCGCGGGGAATCAG
The DNA here is from genome assembly GCA_903887845.1 of uncultured Chlorobiaceae bacterium. Classification (GTDB taxonomy): domain Bacteria; phylum Bacteroidota; class Chlorobiia; order Chlorobiales; family Chlorobiaceae; genus Chlorobium. The sequence continues at coordinate 39,872 of CAISRC010000084.1, read as the reverse complement.
CGTTTCACGGACATCATAGCCATGCTGCTTGGCTATGTGCATAATAGCGTATCGTGTAAAACCCGGCAGTATCGACTGGGCGGACATGGGGGTGTAGATAACACCGTCGCGGATAACAAAAATATTCTCACCGCTTCCTTCAGAGACATAGCCGTTGACATCAAGCGCAAGGCCTTCTGCATAGTCGTCCATCAAGGCTTCCATTTTTATAAGCTGTGAGTTAAGGTAGTTCCCGCCAGCTTTTGCCAAAGTTGGCAGTGTATTGGGGGCAGGCCTGTTCCATGAGGAGATGCGGACGTCAACGCCGTTTTCAAGAACATCTTCACCCAGGTAAGAGCCCCATTCCCAAGTCGCAATCGCAACTTCTATGGATGCCCTGTGCGGGTTGACTCCCAGGGCTCCCTGTCCACGATAAACCAGAGGACGGATATAGCAGGATTTATGATTGTTTGCCCGGATAGTACTGATGATTGCCTCTTTGAGCTCTTTTTCTGAGTAAGGAATTTCGATACGGTATATTTTTGAAGAGTCTCTGAGGCGTTTGATGTGTTCGTCCAGAAAGAGCACGGCCGAACCCTTGAGGGTTTCATAACAGCGTATCCCTTCAAAAATAGATGAACCGTAATGGACAACATGTGAAAGAATGTGGATTTTTGCGTCAATCCAGTCAATCAGTTCACCGTTCATCCAGATTTTAGCGGACTTGTTCATGATGCAGGCTTTGGGTGTTAAAACATTACCAGTCGTAAGCTCCAAGATATAAAAACCCCGTGTTCTGTTGCGGGGTTTTTTATGTCCAACTATTGAAAAGGTTAGTAAATCCTTTCGTAAACACCTTCTACTTCGCGTAGAATCGGTTCATAAACAGCGGGTTTGCGACCGAAGCAGATCCCGAGAGATTCATACATGGCGACATGGTCAAGATCGACATGGCGTTGTACAATCGCTTTGCCTGATTCAATGAACTCTATCTTGCGTCCCTTGACTTTGGAGATGGTAACGCCGGTTTTGCCGTCGAGCAGAAGCAGTATAGCTGCAGCCCCGGCTTCAAAGCCGAAATTGATGTCATAAGCCGATGAGTTTCCTGAACGGACAAGATGGCCGGGATGGATTTCGCGGACCTCAGGAATTTCATACACTCCTTCGACGAACATGCCTGTCTCTTTCATAAATAAAGGCATTGCCGGGTCGGCTTTCATTCTTTTCTGAATCTGCTGGCAGGTGAATTTTCCGGCACCGGCAAGCTTTTTATGACCGAAGGCGTCAATGCCGGCCGATTCATCAACAATATCACTGCCATCGGCGTTTTTCAGTCCTTCAGCAACAACAATGGTATAGGTGCCGCTATGCACGTCGCTCTCCCTGATCCTTCGGGTAAAGCGTTCTGCAAGGTGTTCATAAACAACATTCCAGTCTGCCGGAATTTCAGGTATAAGTATACAATCTGCCTCTGCGGCAATGCCGCTGCGGAAAGCTGTATGGCCGGCATAACGCCCGAATACTTCGGTGACGAGCACCCTGTTGTGGGTTTTGCCGGTTGTTTTCAGATCGTGGACAAACTGCGCGATGCGGTTGATGGTCGAGTCGCCGCCGACCGAATATGTCTGCAGGTCAAGATCCATGGTTTTTGGAGCGTGGATGCACTGAATCCCTTGCTGGTTCAGATCAACCATAACACTGCCTGAATCGTCACCTCCGCTGATAATGAGTGCATCAATGCCGAATTTTTTCATACCAGCCTTGATGCGGTTATACTTTTCAGGATTGCTTATGGCCTTGATTTTAACTCTTGAATGGCCAGCTTCGGAACCGGCAAAACTTGCGTCAAACCGGTCAAGACGAACCAGGTCAAGCCTGACAATATGTTCCTGATCCACAAGGTTGTATAAACCGGCATAGCCGTTCGGAATAATATAAAGTTCAAGGTTTTTTGACAGAGCCATCATTGCGGCGCCTTTCAGCACTGCATTAAGCCCGCCGCAATCCCCGCCGCTGGTAAGGATACCAATTTTTTTCACAGTTATGTTCTCCTTTCAATGCCAAGGTTAGTATATAATGGCTGAATTTATTTATTTGTCAGGAAATAATATTTCCCGCTTCTGGAAATTAAGATAGATTTTTTGTGTGATTTTTCAACGATAAGTCTCAAAATTTAAATAACTGCACACGCATCAGAAGATGATTGAACAACAGAATTTTTCATGAACTACAAAGATCAGGCGAGGATCGCTTTTGTGCATCTCAGGGAGAGAAAACGTCAAACCTTCCTCACAGCACTTGGGGTGGCCGTTGGTTCAGCCATGCTGGTGACGACTATTTCCATTTCTCGTGGTTCATCATCAAATGTTATAGCCAAGGTAATCGACACAGCGCCTCATGTTCTGATCAGTGCCGAAAGGATTGTTCCTCTGGTACCCGATAATATTGTAGTGCCGATCGGGGGGAGGGTGGCAATGGTGACCAAAAATATCAATCTTGATGAACAGGAGGTTATCAAGAACTATACTGAGGTTGTCCAGAGCATCCGGCCTGTTGAGGAGCTTCGCAGTATTTCGCCCTTTGTGCTCAGTAAACTGATTGCACGCAACAAAACTCGTTTTACACCCTGCGTGGCTCGTGGTGTTATTCCTCATCTTGAAGCCGATATTGCAGGGTTGAAAAAGAACCTGATTGAAAAAAATGCCATCGAAGAGTTGGCAGCAACTCCAAATGGCATTCTTGTTGGAGATCTTCTGGCTAAAAAACTTAACGTCAGCTATCGCGGCAGGATCGTACTGGTGACCAAAAAAAGTGAAGAGTTTCCTGTAACGGTAGTGGGGCGCTTCAGCAGCGGTTTTAATGCAAAGGACGAGCGAGAGGCCTATGTTAATCTCTCTCTTGCCCAGAGGATGGAAGGAATTGCTTCGAATTCTGTAACCGGTATTGGTTTGAGGACAGCTTATGTTGAGCGTGCTCGTCAGACCGCTGCTCAGGTTGAAGCACTCAGTGGCTATAAAAGTGAAAGCTGGGATGAAACGAACCGCAATGTCATTGAGTTTTATAACCGTAATGCGCTTATTACGCTTGTGCTGGTGGGATTTGTTTTTGTTGTTGCAGGTCTCGGTGTTTCATCGGTGATGACCACGGTGATTCTGCAAAAGGTGAAAGACATAGCCATCATGCGTTCAATGGGTATGCCGGGCAGCAACATCAGCAGTATATTTATGCTTGAAGGACTGATGATAGGTATTCTCGGAGTGCTTATCGGCAGTCCGCTGGGGCATCTGATTTGCCATTTAGTAGCATCTATCCGTTTTGAGGCAAGTACCGCAGGTGTGCTGAAGAGTGACCGGATCAACATCATTGAACTGCCGGACGCTCATCTGATTGTGATTGTTTTCGGCATCCTGATTGCCGTACTCTCTTCCTGGAGCCCGGCAAGAAAGGCGGCTCGCTATGTGCCAGTCAGTATTCTCAGGGGTGAAGTCGGAGCTTAGATTGGCTGGATAATGCATACCGCATGGGCTGCGGCACCCTCTTCCCGCCCTATGTAACCAAGTTTTTCGTTGGTTGTTGCCTTGACCGAGACTGCGCCGATCTCAATGCCGAGACAGTGTGCAATGTTTTTACGCATCCCGGTAATGTAGGAGGCGATTTTAGGTGCTTCAAGAAGAAGCATGGCATCGACATTGACGGTTTCATAGCCGTGCTTTTCAAGTAGTTTTCTGACCTGCTTGAGCAGGATCATGCTGTCGATATCCTTGAATTCCATGCTTGTATTCGGAAAGTGCAAACCAATGTCTCCAAGTGCCGCTGCACCAAGAAGGGCGTCACTGATTGCATGCAGCAGAACATCGGCATCACTGTGGCCGTCAAGTCCGTTGTGTTCAGGGATATAAACACCACCGATCACAAGCTTCCGGCCTTCTGCAAAAGGGTGAACATCGATACCAATTCCAATACGCATGACAAAAGAGGTTTAAGGGTTATAACCGCAGGCATCAAAGATAGAATAAATTGTGAATATTCAGCACCTGCTGATTTGCTTGCTGGTGAAAAATAATTAAAAAAGCACTAACTTTGCCTAAACAACACTGAGAGTTAGAGGGTGTTTGATGTTTTCGTGATAACAGTGAGTAATGGGCAGTCCTATGACCTTTTCTCAGGTACAGCGTTTTTTCTGGATTTGTGCCGGTACACCGGTATCAGTGATTGAAAAGTATCCTACAGAGCATAGCAAGTATCTTGGAATCGGAGCGACAATTTTTTTTACGGCGCTTTTTGCTGGCTTGTCTGGCGGCTATGCGCTTTATTTTGTTTTTTCAGGGAGCGCTTTTGCAGAATTATGGGCTTTGCTCTTCGGGTTGATCTGGGGTATCGCGATTTTTAATCTCGACCGTTATATTGTTTCAAGCATCAAAAAAAGCTCTAAAGGACTGAAACAATTCTACCAGGCCTCACCACGGCTTATTTTTGCAGTTTTGATTGCAGTGGTTATTGCTCGTCCTCTTGAACTGAAAATATTTGACAAGGAGATTCGTGAACAGCTCCGGACTCGCTATTTGTTGGACCAACAGCAACGCATCGTCAAGGTTCAAGCGTCATTCAAGGAAAAATATGCCCTTGAGCTTGGCCAGATTACGACCTATCAGAAAGAGTATGATGCTTTGAGCAATGAGGTGAACCGGCTGCGCGAAGAGCTGAAAGCAGAAGTGTTTGGTTCCCGTACATCAACAACTTCCGGAGTACAGGGATATGGTCTCTATGCAAGGAACAAGGAACTGGTTGTGTCGGCCAAGCAGGCCCGGCTTGAATTTCTTGCTGCTCAGCTTGCCGCGCAGCAGGAGTATATGAATCGGCAGAAAAGCACGGAGGGAATTAACAATCAGATGATGCTGACCGATGCAATGCTTGATGAAAAGGCGGTACATGCAGGTTTTGCAGACAGAAACTGGGCATTGGGAGAACTGACTCATTCACAAAATGATATAAGCCGCTCTTCTGCGAATGCTGTCTATTTTATTACTCTGCTTTTTATTGCATTCGAATGCGCTCCGCTCATTGTCAAGCTGCTCTCTGATATTGGTCCATCAGATGTTGATATCAGGGAGTCGGAATCCCGAATTTTTTCCTGGCTGACCAATACCTCATTTCTGTCGCGCAACCGCCTTACACGTGAATATCGCCGTCCCGGCGTTAAAATTGGTGGACGTCGTGCAAGGAAATATCTTTCGAACAAAAGGACAGGTGGTCGTTAGTGTTAGCCGGTTAACAGACTTCCCCAGTATTCAGAGAACGAGGGGGCTCCGGAAGCCGAGAAGAACTTTTCAATGTCAGTGGCAACTTTTTCGCCGATATCTGGATAGATAAAGTTCATGGTGCCGATCTGTATCGCTTGTGATCCGGCAAGGATAAACTCCATAGCATCTTCAAATCCTGCAATACCGCCCATGCCGACCACCGGAATTTTTACAGCATTGTATACTTCCCATACTTTTGCCAAGGCAATCGGCTTGATAGCCGGTCCGGACAATCCTCCGGTAATATTTTTCAATACAGGCCTGCGTGTTTTATAGTTAATTGCCATGCCGACCACTGTGTTGATGAGGGAAACAGAATCAGCGCCAGCCTCTTCGGCTGCCAGGGCAATTGAGCTTATAGAGGTGACGTTTGGAGTCAGCTTGATCATGAGGTGCCGGGCAGTTATCTTGCGCAATTCCGAAACAATTTCAAAGGTAGCATCCCGATTTACTCCCATAATCATGCCCTCACCCTTGACATTTGGGCAGGAGAGGTTAATTTCGTAGCCGTTGAGACCCTCAACGCCATTAAGCCTTGAGACGACCTCGCAATAGTCGTCGATTGAGCGTCCTGCAATATTGACAATGACTGCGGTATCGAGATGACGGAGAAACGGGACTTTTTCTGCTATAAACCGATCAAGCCCGACATTGGCCAGCCCGATGGCATTGAGCACTCCTGAGGGTGTTTCGGCAAGACGCTGGGGGGGATTGCCTGTTCTCGGTTCGAGGGAAATTGCTTTGGTTACCAGACCACCGATTTTGGATAGATCGCAGAGTTGGCTCAGTTCTTCCCCATAAGAGACGGTGCCTGACGCAAGGAGTACAGGTGATTTTAAATCAAGTCCACGGCCAAGAGATACTGCCGCGCTGGTTGTTGATTTGGCGGTTTCGTAAATACTCATCTTCTTGTGGTGCTTGACAGAGGTGAAAGCAAAAAAGTATTCCTGACTGCTTTGTCCAGTCAGGAATAATCGCACACAGCGTTGCTGTTCAGTTTAGTTCTCTTTCCTGTTCAGATAGTAGCGTGTTGCATAGTCGCGTACCATGCGATGGGTGTTGTATTCCGGCGCTATGGTTGCAATGGCGTTCCGGATTTTTTTTATCCATTTAACAGGAATGTTGTTCTCGTTGCGATCGTAGAATGATGGAACGATCTGGTTTTCCAGTGTCGTGTACATTTTTTCGGCATCGAAACTATCCTGCTCCTCATGGTTTTCAAAAGACTCACCGTTGCCTATAGAAAAACCGTTTTCGCCGTTATACGCTTCCGGCCACCAGCCGTCAAGAACACTGAAATTCAGTCCACCATGCAAGACGGTTTTTTCGCCTGATGTTCCGCTTGCTTCCATTGGTCTTACGGGGGTGTTCAGCCAGACGTCAACGCCAGAGACCATCCGTTTTGCGACGCCGAGGTTGTAGTTTTCAAGGAAAATAACCTTTCCGGCAAATTGGGGCCTGCGGGAGTGGTCAATGATTTGACGGATATAGTCTTTTCCTGCATCATCATGAGGATGGGCTTTTCCGGCAAAAACGAGCTGCATCGGCCTGATCGGATGATTGATGATTCTGTCAAGACGGTCAAGATCTCTGAAAATCAGCGGAGCACGCTTGTAGGTAGCGAAACGTCTGGCAAACCCTATGGTCAGCACGTCAGGTGAGAGTGTGTTTGTTCCTGATTGCATGGCATAATAATCGTTCTGGAGAAACCCGACATGCTGGTGCTGGTGAAAAAGCTGGTTGGCGAGATACCGGTCGATGAAGTCGATAAGATTACGCTTCAGGTTGTAACGTAGCGCCCAGAGCTCTTCATCGGTGATTGTTGCAAGAACAGCTTCAGTGGCTTCGCGCGAAAAAGTCATTTCATCAATGTCATCGGTGAAGTTTTTCCAGAACTGTTCAGTATATCCGCATGCCCAGGTACTGCCGTGCACACCGTTAGTGATATGTCCGATGGGTACCTCTGCAACAGTTTTTTCCGGATAGAGATGCTGCCACATATTGCGGGATACTTCTCCGTGCAGTTTTGAGACGCCGTTGGCCGATCGTGACAGGTTAAGCGCAAGGACGGTCATGGTGAACAATCCATGTGTATCCTCCTTGTCTTCGCTTCCGAGCAACATCATGTCATTGAAGCTCATGTCTATTTTGGCAAGGTACTTGTCAAAGGTGTAGTGCATCATGTCTCTTGAGAAGCGGTCATGACCTGCAGGAACCGGTGTGTGCGTTGTGAAGACGCAGCGTGACTTTACGTTGTCTATTGCCTCTTCTTTGGCGACTCCTTTGGAATGTTCCTGGGCGAGCAGCTCAAGGGTGAGAAATGCTGAATGTCCTTCGTTCATGTGATAGACCGCAGGCTCTATCTTAAGCTGGTCAAGCAGTTTTACCCCTCCTATACCAAGGAGTATCTCCTGATTGATACGCATATTCTGGTCACCGCCATACACTCGGCAACAGATGTCGCGATAGTGCGATTCATTGGCATTAATATTGGTGTCAAGGAGGTAGAGTGTTGCCCGGCCTACCTTCAGCTTCCAAATTTGTGCAAAAACTTCACTTTGCGCGATATTTACGGAGATAATCACATCCTTGCCGTCAGCGCGGGTAACTTTTTCCAGAGGAAGGTTTTCAGGGTGCTGCAGGGGATAGTCTTCAGTTTGCCACCCTTCGTGATTAAGATGCTGGCGGAAGTATCCTTCTCTGTAAAAGAGGGTGATACCTACAAAGTTGATACCCAGATCGCTGGCTGATTTCAGGTGGTCTCCGGCAAGGACGCCGAGTCCGCCGGAATATATTCTCACGCTTTCATGAATACCGAATTCCGCACTGAAATAGGCAACCGGATTCTTGACAAGTTCAGGAGTGTTGTTTGCAACCCAGGTATTTTTCTCGTTGAGGTAGGCGGTAAAGCGGGAATAGACACTGTCTATTTTTTCGCCAAATATGAAATTGCAGCGGGCTACCAGTTCATCATCAGATATCTGCCGTAAAAGTTCAATTGGATTATGATTGTTTCGCTCCCAGAGGAGAGGGGAGAGTTCTTCGAAAATCTGTTTTGCTTCTGTATCCCATGACCACCAGAGGTTTTTTGACAGTTCTTGAAGCGCAATGATTTTTTTTTGCATAATTGATCTGTATAATAATTGCATTTAAGCCGCTGTTGAAAGAAAGTCGGTATCTTACAGCATTGTAGCTTTTTCGGCTTTTGGTTAATGCCTGATGAATAAAATAGTGCTCAATTTACAGTTTTAGAATTGAAAACCGCAAGTCTTATTTAAATTGATTTCAGAGACAGCAAAAATAGCGCATATATCGGATCTTCATATTTCCGGTACTCAGGATCGTCGTCAACTTGGTTGCCTTGATCGCCTGTTTGATCATTTCAATACCGAAGGTTTTGATCATCTTGTCATTTCAGGTGATCTGAGCAATAGCGCTGATCCGGATGACTGGAATCTTGTCAGGGAAAAACTGGTAAGTCATGGTTTTTACCACTGGGACAAAACGACTGTTATTGCCGGTAATCATGATTTGATCCATCTTGAAGAAGAGATGCGGTTTTATAATGCTCTGAATCCTCTTCCTTTAGCAAGAAAAAAAGCTTTTGACCGCAAATTGAAAGCGTTTTGTGTTTTTTTTCAGGAGCTTATAACCGGTGAGGACCGGGGCGATAACGCATTCCCTTTTATCAAGATCATAAACTATCCATCGGTGAAGATTGCCTTCGCGGCTCTTAACTCAGTTTATCCATGGTACCCGGCCGATAATCCTCTCGGAGCGAGAGGATCTATTAGTCCGGGGCAATTGCGCGCTTTGAGTATGGAACGTGTTCTTTCCTCTGTGAAAGAGTGTTTTGTGATCGGGCTTTGCCATCATGCATATAAAGTTTATGGAACCGATTCGTTGATCGATCAGGCTTTTGACTGGACAATGGAGCTGAAAAACCGTGAAGAGTTTCTTGGTCTTATGAAAAATATGCATGCAAAATTGGTGCTGCATGGCCATTTTCACCGATTTCAGAGCTACACAGTCGATGGAATAACTTTTATCAATGGGGGAAGTTTTCGCTACAATCCACTCTGCTATAGTGAACTGCTTGTCGATGGCATAGGGGGCTGCAAACAGAAGTTTGTGCTGCTTCCCTGAAAGGCGGGTTTACTGTTTGTTAATTTTATTTTCTTTCATGTACTGAAGGATTCTTTCGGCATGATCGCGGTCTTCCTGATTCAGTTGTTTAAAAATATTGGCAGAAAATGAGCTTGTCGGGCTATCGAGAAATTGCTGAAAATGCGATTCTCCTGCAGCCATTTCAAGATCGTATGCGATATTGAATGCGTCCGCTCTTAATGGAGGCTTGGACGAGCAGGTATCGATCAGTGCTGAAATTTTTGTATTGGTATCGATAAGGGATTGCAGATCTTTGGCCAGAAGATTTTCCGGAAAGAACTCTTTTTGCTGGGGTTGCTTTTTCTCCTGCTGCAGAAGGGAGGCGTGGCCTTGTTCTTCCATAGCAAGATCCCACCAGAAATCCTCATCATCCGACAAACAGTCACTGAAGATGGTGTAGAGTTTTGCGAGGTTCAATTCAAGCTGTATGGACTCTTCGAGATGTTGCTGAATTTGTTCAGGCATGATCATGGATGTGTTAGGCTTTGTTGCGGTAGGATGCGTACTCCTGAAGACTTTTAACACCGAACTCCTGGTGGCGGATACAGTCAATAGCCTGTACTGATGCCTCTGCAGCCTCGATGGTGGTCACAAACGGTACATTGCTCAGCACCGATGCTGCGCCGATAGCCTCTTCGTCGTGCAGCGCTTTTTCGCCTCTCGGTGTGTTGATGACAAAGTTGATTTTTCCGTGCTTGATAATGTCAAAGATGTTGGGCCGTCCCTCTTCCCCGACCTTGAAGACTTTTTTGCATTCGATTCCGTTGTCAGTCAGGAACTGGTGTGTGCCAGCGGTTGCCACCAGATCAAAGTCCATGCGGAACAGCGCCTTTGCAATGGCGATAATGCGCTGGTTTTTGTCCTGGTCGTTAACACTGATGAAGACTGCGCCGGAGAGAGGGAGCTGCATGCTTGCTGCCTGATAGGCTTTGGCAAAGGCCTCTGGAAACTCTTCAGCAAGGCTCATTGCTTCACCGGTCGAGCGCATTTCAGGGCCGAGATAAACACCGGATTTGACAAATTTTGAGAATGGGAAGACAGGCTCCTTAATGGCCAGATGCTTCATGCCGAGCTCATCACAATCTTTCAGGTCATACTCTTTGCGCAGATCGCTGAGCTTTTCGCCAAGCATAACGCGGGTGGCTATTTTGACGACCGGAATGGCGGTTGCCTTGCCGACAAAAGGAACTGTCCGACTTGCTCTCGGATTGACCTCAATCACATAGACACTTTCGTTCTGGACGGCATACTGGATATTCATTAACCCTACGACCTTAAGATTTGTTGCAAGGGTTTTGGTATATGCCTTCATTGTGGCAATAACATTCTGACTGATGTTATGATAGGGCAGAATAGAGGTGGAGTCACCGCTGTGTATGCCTGCTGCCTCAACATGCTGCATGATACCGCTGATGACGCAGTCAGTGGTATCGGCAATGGCATCAATATCAAATTCCACTGCGGTTTCAAGAAAACGGTCTACCAGCAGCGGATACTTTTCGGTAATGAAAAGCGCCTGATCGACATATTCTTTGAGAGAGTCATCATTGTAGACAATTTTCATTGCCCGTCCGCCCAGTACGTAACTTGGCCTGACCAGTGCAGGGTAGCCGATTCTCCGGGTGATCTCCTTGGCTTCCTCAAAGCTTACGGCGGTTCCGTACTCAGGATGGGGAATAGCAAGCTGTTCAAGAAGAGCGCCAAATTTTTTGCGGTCTTCTGCAAGGTCAATGCCTTTTGATGAAGTGCCGAGAATGGTGACACCTGCTTCATGAAGTTTGGTCGAGAGCTTCAGGGGCGTCTGGCCTCCAAAGCTGACGATAACTCCGAGAGGCTTTTCATGTTCAATGATGCGGATGGTGTCTTCAAAAGTGAGCGGTTCAAAGTAGAGCTTGTCTGCAATATCGTAGTCTGTCGAAACGGTTTCAGGATTACAGTTGACCATAATTGTCTCATAGCCCGCCTCTCTGAGTGCGAAAACGGCCTGAACACAACAGTAGTCAAATTCGATTCCCTGACCTATCCGGTTGGGACCTCCGCCAAGGATGATGACTTTTTTGCGATCAGATGAAACGGATTCGTTTTCCTCTTCGTAGGTTGAATAATGGTAAGGTGTTTTAGCGTCAAATTCCGCTGCACAGGTGTCGACTGTCTTGAAGACGGATTCAATGCCATAATGTTTTCTGAGTGCTCGAATGGAGGGTTCTACAGTATTGAAAATATTAGCAAGCTGAAAATCAGAAAATCCGTTTTGTTTGGCTTTCAGAAGCCACTCTTCAGGAAATTTCCGGGAAAGGTCTATAACATCCTGCGTAAGGTCGGAAGCTTGAATGGTCATGCAATCTCAATAGTTTTAAGATGCTTCAGGAAAGAGTTGTGTAAAGGTAATAATTCACCTCTTGATATAAAAGCCGGAGCATTATACAAAAATGCATATCCTTCTCAAAGTTGCCGGTTCCCCCTTCTCTATCTTCTTTTTTCACTCTCTGAAAATAGGTCAGGATTTTTTTACATTACCTGTTCATCGTATGCTGTCAGGTTCGAAAAAAGGTGTAATAAGACGTATGTATAAAAAAAATTTTGATTCAATAGATGCCGCTCTCGAAGATATTCGGCAGGGCAAGCTTGTTATTGTCATCGATGATGAGGATCGTGAGGATGAAGGTGATTTTATCGGTGCCGCAGAACTGGTGACCAATGAAATGATCAATTTTATTACCAGGGAGGCGCGAGGTCTTCTTTGCGTGGCAGTAACCATGAAGCGAGCAAAAGAGCTGCAGCTTGATCCGATGGTGCAGAGAAACACCTCCCAGCATGAAACTAACTTTACGGTTTCTGTGGATGCGATTGCTGAGGGTGTCACCACAGGTATTTCAGTCTATGACCGCACCATGACGATCAAGATGCTTGGTGATCCGTTGTCGAAGGCAGACGATTTTTCCCGTCCGGGCCATATTTTTCCTCTCCGGGCAATGGATGGCGGCGTTCTCAGGCGCGTGGGGCATACTGAAGCTGCTGTTGATCTGGCCCGTCTTGCCGGCTGCAGTCCGGTCGGGCTGCTCTGTGAGATCCTGAATGACGATGGCAGTATGGCCAGGCTTCCTGAACTTATCAAACTTAAAGCGAAATTCGGACTGAAGCTTATCACCATCAAGGAACTTGTTGCCTATCAGATGAAGCGCAACAAACTCGTCAACCGGGCTGTTGAATCAAGGCTGCCGACTGCTTATGGTGAGTTCAGGCTTATTGCCTACGAATCGTTCACCGATCAGCAGAACCATATTGCTTTTGTGAAGGGTGATGTTACCACTGATGAGCCGGTTCTTGTAAGGGTTCACTCGCAGTGTGCCACCGGCGATACCTTTGCGTCATTGCGTTGTGATTGCGGCAACCAGCTTGCTTCAGCACTCAGCATGATAGAAAAGGAGGGCCGGGGCGTATTGATTTATCTCATGCAGGAGGGCCGGGGCATTGGTCTGATCAATAAACTCAAGGCCTATAACCTTCAGGATGAGGGGTTCGATACTGTTGAGGCCAATGAAAAGCTCGGTTTCAAGGCTGATCTTCGCGACTACGGTATCGGCGCCCAGATTCTCAAGGATCTTGGTGTCAGGAAAATGAAGCTCATGACCAATAATCCTAAAAAAGTGGTCGGTCTTGAGGGCTATGGTCTGGAGATTGTTGAACGAATTTCTCTTGAAATTGCACCAAATCCCATGAATCAAAGCTATCTGGACACAAAACGTGATAAGCTTGGCCATATGATTGGTTGTTCATGCGGCGCCGAAAGTCGTTATTTTGAAAAAGCAAATCCCAACACGTAAAATTCCGTCAGGAAAAGGACTGAGAAACGATGGATACAGATATCCTTCAGAGGCAGGATAAAGAGCTCTTTGACTCGATTGCCAGTGAAATGACGCGGCAGACTGAAACACTTGAGCTTATCGCTTCGGAAAACTTCACCAGCCGTGCTGTGATGCAGGCCTGTGGATCAGTAATGACTAATAAATATGCAGAGGGCTATCCCGGTAAACGCTATTACGGTGGCTGTGAATATGTTGATGTGGCTGAAAATCTTGCCCGTGACCGTGCCAAAAAATTGTTTGGCTGTGAATATGTCAATGTGCAGCCGCACTCTGGTTCAAGCGCCAACATGGCAGTACTCTTTTCGGTTTTGAAACCCGGTGACCGGATCATGGGACTTGATCTCTCTCACGGAGGGCATCTGACCCACGGCAGTTCAGTAAATTTTTCTGGCCAGATGTTCGATGCGCACTCTTACGGTGTCGATCCCGAGACTGGCCGCATTGATATGAATAAAGTTGAAGAGCTTGCCTTGCAGGTTCGTCCAAAACTGATTATCTGTGGTGCAAGCGCTTATTCCCAGGGTTTTGATGTGAAGGCATTCAGAGCTATTGCCGACAGGATTGGTGCGTTTTTGATGGCAGATATCGCTCATCCTGCCGGCCTTATTGCGGCAGGTTTTCTGGGCGACCCTATGCCGCATTGTCATTTTGTGACCACCACCACCCACAAGACTCTTCGTGGTCCGCGGGGAGGCATGATTATGATGGGCAGCGACTTTGAGAATCCTATGGGCATTACCATCAAGACCAAGAGCGGCTCACGCCTGAAAATGATGTCTGAGGTGATGGATGCTGAAGTGATGCCGGGTATTCAGGGTGGGCCGCTGATGCATATTATTGCAGGCAAGGCTGTTGCTTTTGGTGAAGCATTGCAGCCGGCCTTCCGGGAATATGCAGCCCAAGTCATAAAAAACGCCTCAGTGATGGCTGACAAGTTTCTTGGCCTCGGTTACAATATCGTGAGCGGCGGAACCAAAAACCATCTTATGCTGCTTGATCTGCGCAGCAAGAATGTTACCGGCAAAGTTACCGAAAACCTTCTGCATGAAGCAGGTATTACTGTTAACAAGAATATGGTTCCTTTTGATGACAAGTCTCCCTTTGTCACCAGCGGCATCCGGATAGGTACTCCCGCCATGACCACTCGGGGTATGAAGGAAGAGGAGTGCAAGACGATTGCCAGCCTTATCGACAGGGTGATCGCTTCTGCAGCCAAGCCGGATATCGCGGATATCTGTCGCACAGTCAGACAGGAAATAAGGGAACTCTGCCTGAGTCATCCTATTGAGGGATACAGCGTGTAAGGTGAGTAACAGGGGTTATAGCCTCCCCATACTTTGGGTAAGGGGAGGCTAACTTTTTTCGAGAATGCTTGTGATCATACGTTTGAGCTCATGAGAGGTTTTCCTGATTTTTTTATCAAGGATGATCTTTTCCCTTGACAGTTCAATCTCACGATCGGTATCGTTTTCAAGACGTATCTTTTCAGTGAGTACGTTTTTCTGATGGACAAGCGGTTCAAGAATAAGGTTTTTAAACGCGTCAAGGAACATCGCAAGGCAGCGTTTTGCGTTATCGGCGTGGACGTCGGATTGCTCAAGCCATTTATTGCTGACCGGAGGGTCAATCAGCAGGCCGGATGCAAGATCCCGTGATTCAGGATTGTGGAAAGAGCTTATTTCAGAGGTAATGTCAATCCGTTCTTCCGGATTGTCAGCAATCTCGTGGTAACGGTGGATCAGATGGGTAAATATTTCTTGAGCCTCTTTGTGCGGCAGCTCCAGCATCTTTTCATGTGATGCTGCAAATTCAAGAACAGCATTTCCGTAGCTGGTGCTTTCCAGCAGGGCTTTTAAAAAAGTTTTTTCCGGCACTGAAATCTTCGACGCAGGTTTGCGGTGCGGCTGAACCTCCTGACGGTTTTCGAATGACACTCTTTTTTTATCGGTCGCACTCTCTTCTCTGTCGAGCAGTTCCTGGAGAGCTGGCAGGCTGAGCGCAAGTTTTTTTGAGAGATCCTGGAGATACAACTCCCGCCGGATACGGTCGGGAACCAGTGAAATGGTGTGCGCCATTGCCCGTATCACTTTCGATTTCAGATCAGGCTGTGCGAAATTTCCCGATTCCATGAAAAATCGGATTTGAAAATCCTGAAACGAAAGCATGTTTTTTTCGGTAAACTGCAGGAAATTTTTCCTCCCTTCACGACGCACAAAACTATCAGGGTCGTCACCCTCAGGAAGAATAATCACATAGGGAGTGATGTTTTCGGAAAGCAACGTGTCAATGCCGCTCATCATTGATTTTTGACCGGCCCTGTCAGCGTCGTACATAAACAAGACACGTTTTGTGTAATGATGAAGCACCTTTGCCTGATAGCGTGTCAGCGATGTGCCGCATGAGGCTACAGCATTGGTCATTCCTGCCTGGTGCAGGGCAAGAACATCCATGTACCCTTCAACAAGTATTGCGGTTTCCAGTCGCCGGATTTCATTTTTGGCGGCATGAAGTCCGTAAAGAAGTTTTGATTTTTCAAACAGCTTGCTCTCTGAGGAATTCAGGTATTTCGGCGTCTGAGGGTCACTCAGCAGGGTGCGTCCTCCAAAACCGACAACCTGTCCTCCGACTGAAAAAATTGGAAAGATCACCCTGTTGCGAAAGGTGTCATAACAGGAGTTTTTCTGCTTATTGGCGGTTATAAGGCCAAGATCAAGCAGGTGCTTCTGTGCAATTCCGGTCCGTTGTGCCTCAATGAAGAGATTGTCCCATGCGTCAGGAGCATAGCCGAGACCAAAAGTCTGGATGGTTTGTTCCGAAAGAGCCCGTTCAGTGGCAAGATAGGTGTGCCCTGTCTTGCCCGCCTGGCGCTTCAGTGTTTCATGATAGAACCTGGCTGCCCAGCGGAGGATATCGGTCAGGCTCTCTTCATGCGCTGATTGCGGCTCCTTTTTTTTGGTATATTGGCTGATATCGATACCCGTTCGCTTTGCCACCAGTTCGAGTGCTTCAGGAAAGGATACCTTTTCCATCTCCATAACAAAGGAAAAAACATTGCCACCTTTGCCCGTTGAAAAACATTTGTAGAGCTGTTTTTCAGGCGAAACAATAAATGAAGGGGTTTTCTCAACAGTAAAAGGAGAGAGGGCTTTAAAGTTGCGTCCTGAAGGCTGAAGCGTCACATAATCAGAGATAATATCAACAATGTCTGCCGCTTGCCGGACTTCATCGATAGTCGCAGGAGGGATCATGCGCATCTTCGCTGTCTGTGAAATTGTTGGCTGAACACGTTCTTTTTTCTTTTGATCAATGATTACGGTTAAAAAATAACAAGCTTATTTACTAAATTGAACACCATATAGTATCGCTTTATAGCCAGAGTTGGCGATCAGCTCTCTTTTCAGACTCTGATGGGGTTCAGGCAGAGCGGTTTGCGGTGACTTTCAACGATGAGCTATAGTATAGCAAATTACATCGTGGTTCATAATGCTTCGTTTATCTTCAGGATAGTCAAAACAATCAAGAGTCTATGAAACAGGGTTTTTTTACCGGTCTGCTCATTGTTGTAACCTACGCGGTTTCTCTGGGGTTCTATGTATGGATGGGCACGACTCCGCCGGAGTCAATTTTTCACGCAATCTGGAAGGGAGGTCCGGTTGTTTCCGTCCTTATGTCATTGATCCTGATGGTGATTGCCTATACTGTGGAACGTATCATCGCCCTGAATAAGGCTTCGGGAAAGGGCAATATTCCTGAATTTGTTCACAGTCTCAAACAGGATATCGATAACGGATCAATAGATCAGGCTATTGCAAAATGTGACGACCATCAAAGCTCGCTTGCTGCAGTGCTTCGTGCGGTTCTTGACCGTTATAAAAAACTCTCTGATTATAATGTCACGGATCGGGAGAAAAAGATCAGTGAGATGGAAAAGGCGGTTGAGGAGGCCACCATCATGGAAATGCCCCTTCTTGAAAATAATCTTGTGGCAATTTCTACCATTGCATCCATTTCCACCATGGTCGGATTGCTTGGAACAACGCTGGGCATGATTCGGGCATTTGCAGCAATGGCGACAAGCGGTGCGCCTGATGCAGTTCAGCTCTCGCTTGGGATCTCTGAGGCTTTGTTTAATACAGCTCTTGGTATTTTTGGTGGTATTACAGGTATCATTGCCTATAACGTTTTTACCAGCAGGGTCGACCGCTTCAGCTATATGATTGATGAGGCAGCATTCTACATCATACAGACTCTTGGAACCGGTAAATCGGATCGCTGATGTCGAGAATCAAGGCTAAACGGGTAGGCTTCCGGATCGATATGACGCCGATGGTGGATGTTGCATTTCTTCTTTTGACCTTTTTCATGCTGACCACCAAGTTTCGTCCTCCTGAGGTGGTGAAGATTGATCTTCCTTCATCTCATTCGCAGCTCAAGCTTCCTGAATCAGATGTTCTGACGGTGACGGTGAGTCGAAACAATACTTTTTTTATGGGTGTTTCCTCGCAGCAATCAAGGGAGAAAATTTTCAACGCCGTTGTAAAATCGAAACTTCAGGCTGCGGGCTTTTCTGCAGTTGCGATTGCTGACTCTCTGAAGAGCTTTAAACTGGCAGAAAATTTTCGGGTTGAGCCAGGTGAACTTGACAAATTTGTCGTTATGGCGCGCTTTGCCAATCAAAAGCTCCGGCCAGTTATCAGGGCCGATGCTGATGCCGGTTTTGACGCCGTGAACCAGGTCATCAAGGTCTATAAAAAGGCAAATTTGCTCACCTTTAACCTGATTACCGTTCTTGAAAAGGAGGTTCGCTGATTATGGGTATTGTTGATTCTCCCACTGGGCGACGCCATAAAAAAAAAGGAAGACGGCAGTCAAAAAGGATTGGGTTTCATCTTGACATGACTCCGATGGTTGATGTGGCATTTCTCCTTCTGACCTTTTTTATGCTCACGACGACCTTTTCAAAATCCAACACCATGGAGATCAATATTCCGCCGGAAAAAACCGAAGTGAGGGTTGCGGAAAACAATGTTCTGACGTTGAGGATTGCTGATGATGCGATGGCTTATTATTCTCTGGGGGAGAATGTGCCAAGAAGAATTTCCCTTTACGATAGTCGTGATACCCGCCGACTGGCCTTGAGTGTTGAGTTGCGCCAGCTTCTGAGGCAGCAGACAAGGTCAAACGAGAAACTGGTGATTGTCGTTAAAATAAGTGAAAAAGCAAAGTACCGTCATCTTGTCGATATTATTGATGAGTTGAACCTCATGAAAATAGACCGGTTCAGCCTGGATGATTATACTGAGCAGGATGCACTCGAAATACAAAGAGCTATTTAAGGCTGCAATCAGCAAAGGAGTTCCTTCAGGTGTCTTCAACATTAAAAAAAATACATCAGGAAACGTTTCGCAAAAAAGCCCTGTCGTCATGGTCATTCGGGGAGCAGTTTCTTGATACCGACCGTTTGCGCAAGTTGCCTTATGGCAACCTTGTGTTGAGGCGTCAAGCCCATCTTTTTCTTACTCACGGAGTTCTTGTTGCCATCGCTATTCTTGGAGTGTTCTGGCTGGTTACCGCCAATTGGCAGCGTCTGGTCTCATTGACCGGATTGTTTGGCAAGGATGATAAGCCAATGGTTGAGTGTTATGAAGTTGTTACCAGTGTGACGCAGCTTCCACCCCCTCCGCCGCTTAATATCCCTGAGCCCGTTCCTGTGACTCCTTCATCTCCTGCAGTTCCTGTTCCACCGAGCGTTGGCAAAATTAAAAAGGTCAGTCAGGATGAGGTTCCTCCGGAACAGACCATTGCAACCCAGAAAGAGCTGAAACAGGCTATTCAGACCCAAGGGTCGGGATCTGGTGGCGCGGCATCAGGCGATGAAGTTCCGATGTTTGTTCCCTGCGAAAAAATGCCGGGCTTTCTTGAGCAGAAAAAACCGCTTTACCCCGAGATGGCAAGAATCGCTGGCATTAAAGGAAAGGTTTTTGTCAGTGTTCTTATTTCTGAAGATGGTCGGGCACTCAAGGCAAAGGTCATGAAACGTATCCCTGCCGACTGCGAAGTGTTTGATGCCGTAGCCATCAAGTCCGTGATGGAATCGAAATACTATCCAGGGATACAGAACGGCAGTCCCATAAAAGTGTGGTTTACTGTGCCGATCCGGTTCGAGCTCGATTAACCCTGCCGCGTTTTTTGTGCTTTTGGCCTATAGAGCACCGCAAAGATAATCCAGACATAGGCCCCGACAAGGGTAACTGGACTGATAAAAAGGGCGAACAAGCCATCAACTGATTTTTCCAGGTACATTCCCCAGTAGCTTCCGGCAATTACCAGCGCCCCAAGAGCAATCATGAGATAGTTAATGGCTTCAAGGGGCATTGCGGTTGCCTTTTTTTCAGCAGGTTTATTCTGCGTCTTCTTCAGTGAAGATTTCATCGAGTGTTGTGATACAGTGTTGAGCATCTTCCCGGCTGATGGTCAGGGGAGGAAGAAGTCTGATAACGTTAACGCTGGTGGCGTTGACGAGCACCTGTTTTTCCAGTGCTTTGCCGACATAATATTTTGCCTCCTTGTTGACCGTGATACCTATCATCAGGCCATACTGACGGATTTCAAGAATCCGGGAGTGTTTCGCTGCCAGCTTCTGCAGCTCATCATTCATGTATTTACCAATGGTTTTGGCATTTTCCATCAGGTTGTCTTCCCGGATGGCGTTGATCATGGCAATTCCTGCTGCGCATGCAACAGGGTTGCCGCCAAAGGTGGTGCCGTGGTTGCCATAACTCAGCACATCCGCCACTTTCTCACTGCCGATAACGGCTGACAAGGGCAGGCCGCCGCCAAGCGGTTTGGCAAGACAGACAAGATCAGGCTCGGCATTGAGCGGCGTATAGCTGAAGAATGTCCCGGTTCTTCCGCAGCCAGCCTGAATTTCATCAGCGACAATCAGGAAGTTGTATTGCTCACGAAGCTCTTTTAACCGGTCAATAAATGGTTGTGAAATCCGGTGAATGCCACCCTCGCCCTGTATCACTTCAACAAAAACAGCGGCAGTTTTGTCGGACACCTTCGCTTCAAGGTCAGCAATATCGTTAAAACCAATCATGCCTGTCTCCGGAAGCAGCGGTTCAAATCCGTCGACATATTTTGCTTTTGCGGTCAGCGACATGGCTCCGTACGTTCTGCCATGGAAGCAGTTGCTCAGTGACAGCACCTTTTTTTTTTCTGGTACTCTAAACTGACCCGCCCATTTTCTTGCCATTTTTATGGCAGCTTCAATGGCCTCAGTCCCGCTGTTGGCAAAAAAGACCTTCGATAAGCCCGATAGCTCGAGCAGCTTTTCAGCCAGTTCAAACTGCGGATGCATCATAAAAAGGTTCGATGCGTGAATGAGCTTTGCTGCCTGGTTGCTGATTGCCTCAACAAGACGGTTGTCGCCATATCCAAGGGCATTGACACCAATGCCTGCAATCATGTCGAGATAGCGGATTCCTTTGTCGCTGACGAGCCAGACTCCTTCGCCATGCGTCACTGCTATGGGGAGGCGGGCATAATTATGAAAAAAAAGCTTCTGTTCAGTTTCCTGTGTTACGGGTAGTGGTTTCATGCTGTGTTCTAACCGTTATTAACATTTGATTATAATTATAATGATTGTGCATTTTTCCAGGTCATGGAGACGCGAATGATCCTCCATATCCCATAAGAACCTGTAAGGAGTACATAATGGTTAAGATCTTTTCTTGCTACAGCAGGTGCTGCATGAGGGAACAAGAAAAGATAAAGAGCTATGCCGATAAATGTTATTCCAAGTAACAAGCCAGTGATTTTTGCGGCAGAAATGTTTTTCAGCACCTCTTCTCCTTTTTTTCAGTACGATGTGCAAACAGGTCTGCATCAGGATAGAATCTCCATTCCCGGTTGACTATCAGGCGAGCACCATAACTGAACGTGAAATATGACCATCCCCACTGCAGTAACACAAAAACTTTATGGCGGAAGCTTGTCAGAAAATAAATATGCACCAGCAGCCAGGTGAACCATGCCAATATACCATCAAACTTCAGACTGCCGAACTCAACAATGGCCTTGTTTTTTCCGATGGTTGCCATTTGTCCTTTATCCCTGTATCGGAATGCTTTTCTTGACTTGGTTTTGAGATCAAGCAGAATATTTCTTCCAATGAATCTTCCCTGCTGAAAAGCAACCGGAGCAAGTCCGGGCAAGGGGTTTCCGTTTTGAGCAACAAAGTGAGCAAGGTCGCCTCCGACAAATATTTCGGGATGCCCTGGAATACTGAGATCTTCACCGACAACGATTCGACCTATCTGATCGGTCTCCACTCCGGTCATGGTTTTGCCAATTCCAATAGCGGTAACGCCAGCCGCCCAAAGTACCGTTGCAGCCTCAATGCGTTCATTACCGATTTGCACTCCATCAGCATCAACATCGCTGACCATGCTGTTTGTCCAGACTTGCACACCGAGTTTCTCAAGCGAACGTGTGGCTTTGCTGGCCAGATCAGGTGAAAATGAACCGAGAATGCGCGGTGCAGCTTCAACAATAAAAATTCTGGTCAGTTTCGGGTCGATATTCCTGTAAAATTTTGAAAGCGTGTACCGGCTCATTTCTCCAATTGATCCAGCAAGCTCCACACCGGTCGGCCCTCCGCCTACAATGACAAAAGTAAGGAGCTTCTTGCGTTCAACGAAATCGTTTGTCCTTTCAGCGCATTCATAGGCTTCCATAACCCGGCGGCGGATCTCTTTTGCCTGGGCAAGAGTTTTAAGGCCTGGAGCAAACTCTTCCCACTCGTTGTGGCCGAAATAGTGGTGTTGAACCCCGCAGGCCAGAATAAGGTAATCGTAAGGAAGATCGCTGAAATCGGTAACAACAATTCTGTTTTCAATATCAACGCGCTCCACAGCACCCTTGAAGACGGTTATGTTCTGGTCGTTTGCCAGCATATTTCTCAACGGTGCGGCAATATCGCCCTCTCCCAGAGCGGCCATAGCCACCTGATAAAGGAGCGGCTGAAACAGATGGTAGTTTTTTCTGTCGATGAGGGTAACCTCGATATCGGGTTTATTTCCCAAAACCCTGGCGGCATTGAGCCCTGCAAATCCACCGCCTACAATTACAACCCTCTTTTTCATTTCCCGTGTTACCGTTTAATAGAATACTTGAACTCTTTCTGCATTTACTTGTATCGCAAGATAACGTGATACCAACAGAAAATGGCTTAAAGTAAAAAAAAGAAAGAAATTTCCGCATCTCTTCCGGATTTGATTAAGGCAATCAGGTGAGGCGTTCGATAATGGAGGCGTGCTGCGGAAATGTTTTGAGAAGGACATCTCTGTCGGCAAAGATAAAGTCACTGAAATCAAACCCGGGCGCCACAACACAACTGACCAGAGCGTAATGATCAGCCTTAGCGGCATCATCCAGACAGGCTCCAAACGATGCCCCGGCGGGCACCCATGCTTGTAGTACTTGCTCCTTTTCAGGTGAATGCCCAAGAATAAATAAAGCAGGTTGCCCTGTTTCGGGAAAAACATGCACCGTTAGTGGATCACCTGCATGGAAAAACCAGAGTTCATCGGATTTAATCTTGTGCAGTCTGGAGTACTCAGCGCCTTTCAGCAGGTAATAGATGGCTGTCGCATAAGAACGCACGCCGTTGAAACTGCTGTTTTTGGCAAAGGAATACGATCCGCTGCTCCGCCAGGTTTCACGATAAAAGCCACCTTCAGGATGGGGTGCAAGCTTCAGGCTCTCTATCCAGAATTCAGCTTTTTGCATTGAGCTTTTCTCTGATTTTTCCTGTTTTCTGGCGCGATGCCTCGGCAAGTTTCTTCCGGAACTCAAGCAGGTCCGCCATCAGAACGTCATCGGACAGGGCAAGAATCTGAACAGCAAGCAGTGCTGCATTGCGGGCATTGTCTATCCCGACGGTGGCCACAGGTATACCTGCCGGCATTTGCACAATAGAGTAGAGCGAGTCCTGCCCGTTGAGTTTCTTGCTGAAAATCGGAACACCGATAACCGGCAGTACCGTCATGGCGGCCGTAACACCGGGAAGGTGCGCCGCGCCTCCAGCTCCGGCAATAATTACCTTCAGTCCGCGTTCGATGGCCGAAGAGGCATATTGTTCAAGATCTTGTGGTGTCCGATGGGCTGAAATAACCGAGATCTCTGAGGCAATATGAAAATCATCAAGAGTATCTGCGGCCTCCCTCATGATATCGAAATCCGAGTCTGAACCCATAATGATGCCGACAACCGGCCTGTTTTTATCTGTTTTCTGTCTCATATAATGGCACTTCTGATTAATTATTTTTGTTCGAGTCCTCTGGCAAGCACAGCGGGGCGACATATTGGCAGCTCAGGGAAACAATGATTTCAAGCCGGGTATGGGCTAATGATTTATGAAATTGCCGAGTTTTATGTATTTTCACGAGAATGAATTTAAAAAAATAATCCTTGTTGAGGAAGAGAACAATGGCAACCAATCTCGCAGTAAAGTACAGTAATCCCGGTCCCCGATACACCAGTTATCCTACCATTCCTTCATGGAGCACTGATGGTGTTACCCAGGAGCAATGGAAAGAGGCGATGGTTAAAGGCTTTAACGACAGTAACGAGACCACCGGCATCAGTCTGTATATTCATATTCCCTACTGTGAGAATCACTGCTACTTCTGCGGTTGTAATGCTCACCGTACCCTTGATCACTCCTTTGAGACACCCTACCTTGAGGCTTTGCTCAAAGAGTGGAAGATGTACACTGATGTTTTTCCCGGCAGGCTCAATGTCAAGGAGCTGCACATTGGCGGCGGTACACCAACTTTTTTCAGTCCTGAAAATCTTGTCAGGCTTGTTGAAGGTATCTGCAAGAATGTCAACAAGATGGACAACTACATGTTCAGCTTTGAGACCAATCCCAAGTCAACCTCAAAAGCGCACCTTGAAGCGCTGTACAGTGTTGGTTTCCGGCGCATGAGTTTTGGAATCCAGGATTTTGACCCGGTGGTTCAGCAGGAGATTAATCGTCTCCAGTCATTCGAGCTGGTCAAGGAGAAGATCGATCTGGCCCGTGAAATAGGCTTTACTTCAATCAATTTTGACCTTGTCTATGGACTGCCAAAGCAGACGATGGCTACGATTACCGATACCATTCAGAAGGTGATGGAGCTGAAGCCCGATCGCCTCGCCTTTTATGCTTATGGGCACAACCCTCACATGTACGAAGGGCAACGAAAGTTTAAAGAAGAAGATTTGCCGGTCGGAGACGTAAAGCAGGAACTCTACGACAAAGGCAGTGCCATGCTTGAATCTATAGGCTATCACGAAATTGGCATGGATCATTTCGCTATAGAGGGAGACGCTCTTTATATTGCTGCAAAAAACGGGACACTGCATCGCAACTTCATGGGTTATACCGAAAATACCACACAGATGATGCTCGCGCTTGGTTCATCCTCTATCAGCGATACCTGGTACGCTTTTGCACAGAATGAACGCGATGATGCAGACTATATCAAAGTGGTGAACGAAGGCCGTTTTCCGCTGCACCGTGGACACCTGTTGACTGATGAAGATCTTGTGCTCCGCCGTCACATTCTCAACCTGATGTGCAAACAGGAGACCTCCTGGGCAGATCCGAAGCTCTATACTGAAGAACTTGATATTGCTCTCTACCGCCTTGAAGACATGGAGAACGACGGGCTGGTTATTTTGGGTGACAAGAGTGTTCGTGTCACGGAGGTTGGTATTCCTTTTCTCAGAAATATCTGTATGGCTTTTGACGCAAGGTTGTGGAGCTCCGACAGCCTTTCGAAGGCTTACAATGTGTCGCGTGATATCCAGAAGACTTATATCGAAAAAGCTCGCCTTGCAAAATTACAAACGAGTAGCTGACCGTAAGGGTGCTCTGTAACTATAAAGGGTGATCTTGGTCGCCCTTTTTTTATGTCCGTTTTATGACAAAAAAGATAAAAATAGGGTTTATCGGAAGCGGCTGGGCAAAGGTGGCTCAGGCACCGGCATTTTCACTGATGGACAATGTTGAGCTTTCAGCCGTGGCAAGTCCTACTGAGCAGCACCGCCTTAAGTTCATGAAGATGTTTGATATCAGCAAGGGTTTTGCCGACTGGCGCGACTTGTTGCAGTGTGATCTTGACCTTATCTGCGTCACGACGCCGACTTATCTGCATACTGAGATGGTGACCGGCGTGCTGGAAAGCGGCAAGAGTGTGCTTTGTGAAAAACCCTTTGCACTCAATGTAGATGATGCAGCATCCATGGTTGATGTCGCATCCACAGCTCCTGGTTTTGCACTTCTTGACCATCAGCTCAGATTTCATCCTGCAGTATCCTGCATGAAACAGATGATTGATGGGGGTGAAATAGGCAAAGTGTATGAAGTCCGCTCAGTGGTCAATCTTGCCAGTCGCAACAGACCCGAGATGCCCTGGTCATGGTGGTGTGATGCTGAAAAAGGCGGGGGAGCTCTCGGTGCCATCGGTTCTCATTTGATCGATATGAACCGGTTTCTTGTTGGAGAAATTTCGGGGGTATCATGTAATCTCGCG
Source organism: uncultured Chlorobiaceae bacterium (assembly GCA_903887845.1). Lineage (GTDB taxonomy): Bacteria > Bacteroidota > Chlorobiia > Chlorobiales > Chlorobiaceae > Chlorobium. The sequence continues at coordinate 13,973 of CAISRC010000084.1, read as the reverse complement.
ACCAGCATTCCGTTTCGACCCGACAAGTCAGGTAAGCCATGTGCAGTTACGTCGGATGACCATTTTGCTATGATGATGAAGTTCGGGGCCTCATCCGTAGCCCTTGGCAGCTCCTCGCTGATGCATGTTACAACCGTTGGCGCCTACACCTGGTTTTCATTTGAAGTGGTCGGCAGCCTCAAAACCATCAGGCTTGATGGTGCCGGAAGGCTCTGGGAAGTTGACAACGACAACGCTAAAGGGGGGCGCAGCCTCATTGATGCACCCCGCTGGAAGCTGGTTGAACCGATGCTTGCATGGGATGAGCTGGTTTTGCAGGAAAAAATCCGGCAGTCATCACTTGCCGTGCATGGAATATTTGCTGTCGGTTTCGCCTTTCTTGCAAACCGGATTGTCAAGGCGCTCAAGAACAATGAAAGAACACTGCATGACGCCGCAGGGTTTTCTGATGGCCTTATGATCCAGAAAGTGTTGCAGGCAGGCAGAAAATCAGACAAGCTTCACCGCTGGGCAAAAATTTAACTCAAGTGTGAAATACCCTGTCAGGAGAGCTTTTCCCATTCAGCAAAGAGCGCATTCAGCTCGTTGCACAGTGCATGATATCCATCAAGGACTTTTGCGTTTTCTTCCTTGCTTTTTTTGTAGAAATCTTCTGTTGCCATTATGGTTTCAATCGACTCTTTCTTTTGCTCAAGTCGGTTTATTTTCTGTTCGATTTCATCAATTTTTTTCTTGTTCTTTTTGGATGCTGCGCTCTTCTTTGCCTGTTCTTTTTCTTTTTCGGTTGTTTTTGCTGCGGTACTCTGGTTTTTCTGTTTTGCTGCGATCTCTTGCTGGCGCTCGGCTTCAATGGCTTTCTCTGCTTTTTCGAGATATTCGGCATAAGTCCCGAGGTGGAGCTGCAATGAGCCCCCCTTTATTTCAACTACCTTGTTTACAAGGCTGTCGAGAAAATAGCGATCATGGCTGACAATCAGCAGTGTGCCGTCGTAGTATTCAAGGGAGTCGATCAACATCTCTTTTGAGCGCATGTCGAGATGATTGGTTGGTTCATCCATAATCAAGAGATTCGATGCCTGCAGCAGGATTTTAGCGAGGGCGACCCTTGATTTCTCTCCTCCTGAGAGTACTCTTATTTTTTTGTTGACAGCGTCACCGCTGAAGAGAAAACAGCCGAGAATGTCCCGCACCTTTTTCTGGGCTTCTGATGAAGGCGCGGAATCCATCATCTCCAGGTAGATGCTTTTGTCGGGGGAGAGGTTTTCTGTCTGATGCTGTGCAAAGTAATTCAGGGTAACATTGTGACCCATAGTCAGTTTGCCGTCAAAATCAATCTCTCCGGCAAGAATTTTACAGAAGGTTGTTTTTCCTGCACCGTTCGATCCGACTATAGCGATACGGTCACCGCGCATGACCTCGAGATCAATACCGTTCAATACCTGCTTTTTTGTTCCATCGGGGAGCAGATAGGCTTTTTTAACCCCTTCAAGGCGCATCACTTCCCGTCCGGAAGGATTTGCTTTAGGAAATCGGAAGGAAATTCGGGAGAGATCCTCTTCGGGTGACTGGAGGTTTTTTTCCATTTTCTCCATCTGCCTGAGGCGACTCTGCGCCTGCCTTGCTTTTGTGGCTTTATAGCGGAACCGGTCAACAAATGCTTTCAGCTCCTCCATTTTTTTCAGGTCATTCTCATATTTGCCCATCATCAATTCATATCGTTCAGCCTTCTCCGTTTCATAGTAGGAGTAGTTTCCCTTGTATTCGTTGATACGCTCAAAAGCAATTTCAAGCGTTTTTGTTGTAAGCTTGTCAAGAAAAAATCGATCGTGTGAGACAATGACATAGCTGTGCTCATAATTAAGAAGATAATTTTCAAGCCATCGGAGCGAATCGATGTCAAGATGGTTTGTTGGCTCATCAAGCAACAAAAGTGTTGGATTCTGCAGAAGGAGCTTGGTTATATGAAGACGCATCTGCCAGCCTCCTGAAAAAGCCTTAACCTTTTTATGAAAATCTATTTCACTGAAACCAAGTCCAGCAAGAACTTTTTCAGCATCTGACTGCATAGTGTAGCCGCCGAGATGTTCAAATTCGTGCATTGCATCAGAAAAACGCTCAATCAGGAGGTGATAGGCTTCGCTTTCATAATCCTGTTCCGGAAGCGCCAGTTCGTGTTCCATCCGGGTTATTTTTTCCGAGAGTTCGAACAGTCGGGCGTTTGCCTGAAGAGCATACTGCAGAGCAGTTTTCTCCAGATCGGCCTCAAAAGATATTTCCTGGGGGAGATAACCAATGGTTGTGTCTGCCGATTTGAGAAACTGCCCATTGGTTATCAGGGCTGAATCGGTTGTTGGGCCGCTTATGAGGCGCAGGAGTGTTGTTTTTCCCGTTCCGTTAAGACCGACAAGACTGACATGGTCTTTATCTCCAATGCGGAATGAGGTATCGGTCAGGAGTTGTTTTGTTCCCACGCTGAGGGAAAGGTTTCTGGCTTCGAGCATGATAAAAAGGCCTTGTAGAAATAATCGTCATCATTGAAATAATTCTATAACACGGGGGAAAAGATACGATTTTTCATGAAAGCTTTATGAGATGAATCGGCGGCTATTCTCAGGTGTTATTAATTCTTTCATAAAGTGCAAGGTTATATGGAAAAGAACGTCCTACTTATGTAAGATTTATTAAAATGGTGAGGTATGGTTACTTCATGGTGCTGACTTGACATTTCTGCAATGAAAGCAAGAATTTATTTGTTTCTGGCGCTGTTTATTTTTGTCGCTGTTTTGCCTCTGCAGGCTGAAGAGTCTCTGACCTGGCAGCAGTGTGTCAGCGAGACACGGCGAGCTCATCCCGATCTCTCTTCGGCTCTTGCATTCTTGCAGCAGGCTGAAGCCGACAAGCGCATAACGGAAGGATCGCTTCTTCCACAGCTTAGTCTTGGCGCAAGCTTTCAGCAGGGCGGTACGACAGAACAGGGGATCGCGGCATCTTCTAGCTCTTATGCGCTGTCGGCAGAGCAGCTTCTCTTTGATGGTCACAAAACCTCTAATCAGGTTGCAAGCAACGAAGAGGCAATCAAGGCGGCGAAATATAATTTCAATGCGGTTTCTGCCAATGTCCGTTTTGCCCTTCGGTCAGCATTTACCCAATTGCTTCTCGCGCAGGATCTTGTCGGTCTTACTGTTGAGATTGCCGAACGACGACAGAAGAATGTACGGCTGATCAACCTCTATTATCAGGGAGGAAAGGAACATATCGGTTCGCTTCATCAAGCCCAGGCCGATCTTGCCCAGGCGGAGTTTGAAGTCTCTCAGGCCGAACGAGGTTTTGCGCTGGCCCAGACAAGACTTGCGTCAGCTCTTGGACGTGATATCCATAAACCTCTCAGGGTGCAGGGCTCCTACCGTGCAAGTGATCTTTCCGCTGAAAAACCTGATCTCGCCTTGCTGGCTAAAAATAATCCTCTCTTTCAGCAGCTTGATGCTAAAACAAAGGCAGCTCGTTATGCTTTTGATGCTGCCAATAGTGCCTTTTCACCGCAGCTCTCCCTGACATCATCGATCGGACGAAGTGCTCCTGATCATTGGCCTTTCAATGCCGTGGATTGGAGAGCGGGTTTTACGCTTTCAGTGCCGATCTATGAAGGAGGCAGCGGTCGAGGGAGGGTTTCCAAAGCAAGAGCTGTTCTGAGCCAGCAGAATGCACAGGAACGAAGCGGTTATCTCCAGATTTTTGATACTCTTGAGCAAAACTGGAAGAATTTTCAGGATGCCAGGCGGATGGTTGTTGTTCAAAAAAAGCAGCTTGATGCGGCAATCGATCGATCCGCCATTGCCAATGCCCAATATTCGAATGGCCTTGTTAAATTCAATGACTGGGTAATTATAGAAAACAATCTTGTTGGCGCTAAAAAGAATTTTCTTAATGCCGAGGCTAATCTGCTGATTGCTGAGGCTCAATGGATACAGGTAAAAGGAGGAGGGCTTGATGATCAGCAGGAGTAAGCTTGTATGGGGTATTGTGGGGACGCTTTTTGTTTTAGGGGTTGCATTATTCTTTGTATTCAGGGGAAACCGGGGTTCCGAAAAGCGTTTTGATGAAATTCGTCCTTCAAGAGGAACCATCAGTTCATCAGTATCGACTACTGGTGCGGTTGAACCTCAAAACCGTGTGAAAATTCAGTCATCGGTTGGAGGCAGGATAGAGGAGATTCTTGTTGAAGAGGGGCAAATGGTGAAAAAAGGAGAAGTGCTTGCTATGCTGAGTTCGACCGAGCGGGCGGCATTGCTTGATGCAGCCAAGCTGCAAGGGAAGAGTGAGCAGGAGTACTGGCAGAAGGTTTACAAAGAAACTGCGGTCATGGCCCCGATGGAGGGGCAGGTTATTGTTCGAAGTGTCGACCCCGGACAAACGGTGACTGCGAGCGACTCACTTTTTGTGCTTTCCGATCGTCTCATTGTGAAAGCTTATGTCGATGAAACCGATATCGGAAGGGTAAAGGCAGGCCAGAAGGCGGTGATAGGGCTTGATGCATATCCTGAAATCAGGGTAAACGGGGTTGTTGGGCATATCTACTATGAGTCGCATTTGCAGAATAATGTCAATATCTATAACGTCGATGTTCTTCCTGAGCGAATTCCCGATGTTTTTCGTTCGGGCATGAGCGCCAATATCAGGATTATTGTTCAGGAAAAGAGTGATGTGCTGCTGTTGCCGCTTGGAGCTGTTCAGAGTAAAAATGGCAAAAGTATGGTACTCCAGAAAAGCGACGAAACAGCTTCTGCGCATCACTACAGGTTGGTGCAGACCGGTATACAGGATGACCGGAATATCGAGATTATTACTGGACTGACGGATAACTCGATTGTATTGCTTCCTGATACTTCGTTTGTTTTACCGAAAAACAATGGAGGCTCCAATCCCTTTACGCCCCAACGGAGCAGGAAGAAACAATGAGTGCCATGCTTGAACTTGTTGATGTCCACCGGACATACCTTATTGGCGAAAGCACTGTGCAAGCTTTGCGGGGTGTTTCAGTGACGATTGAGCAGGGTGAGTTTGTTGCGATTATGGGGCCTTCGGGATCAGGCAAATCCTCTCTGCTTCAGATTCTCGGACTTCTTGATACCCCCGACAAGGGTAACTACCTGCTGCTTGGTCATAATGTTAACACTATGACGGAAGATGAGCAGGCTGGATTGCGCAATACGGTTGCCGGATTTGTCTTTCAGCAGTTTCATTTGCTCAAGCGAATGAACATTGTCGATAACGTACGTCTTCCTCATATCTATAGCGGCATCAAGGGGGATTTTCGCAAGGAAGCAATAGAACGCCTTAAGCTGGTTGGACTTGAACATAGAATTGATCATACACCAAACCAGCTATCAGGTGGCGAGCAGCAGCGTGTAGCTATAGCGAGGGCTCTCATCCGCGATCCGATGATTATTTTTGCAGATGAACCGACCGGTAATCTCGATACGAAAAATTCAGCAGAAATCATGAAGATTCTCAAGGGACTTCATGATGAGGGTAAAACCATCATTATGGTAACTCATGAAACCGAGATCGCAGCCTATGCTGGTCGTATTATTACCATGCGGGACGGTATCATAGTCTCTGATGAACGCAAGAGCGGGATGGGGCCTTCAGCGACAGTTGCAGGAGGTCTTAATTTTGAAGCGCAAGCTGCAAAGAAGGTTTCGTTATGGCAGGATGGGCGGTTTACTGGATTTATCTTTCAAGCTCTTCAGGCTATTCTTGCAAATAAGCTGCGCTCCTTTCTTTCCGTTCTCGGGATATTTGTCGGGGTTGCATCGGTGATTGCCATGATGGCGCTTGGTGAGGGTGCAAAAGCGGCCATGCAGGAACAATTGAAATCAATGGGTTCCAACATGCTCTCAATCAGGGGAGGATCAGCAAAGATAAGAGGTGCGGCTCAGGGTGCCGGAGCTGTTGCCCGTTTTACCTTTACTGATGTGGACGATATTGCAGGGCTTCGAACGCTGGTGAAAAATGCGACCGGGGTGGTCAATGGAGGTGGACGGATTGTTTACGGTAACAAAAACTGGAGCACAAGCCTTACCGGCGCAGGGTTTGATTATGGCACCATGAGGGCGTCGGTGCCGTTGGTTGGGAGGTGGTTTACTCAGGATGATATTCAAAGGCGGGAAAAGGTAGCCATCGTTGGTGTGACAGTTGTCAAGGAGCTTTTTGGTAACAGCAATCCGCTGGGCAAGACCATAAAAATCAACCGGATTAATTTCACGGTTATCGGGATCGCCCCGGCAAAAGGTTTTTCCGGGCCCCAGGATGAGGATGACATGGTGATTATTCCTGTCACGACGGCTATGTACCGTGTGCTTGGCAAGGATTATCTCAGTGGAATTTTTGTTGAAGTCATTTCCCCAACCCTTATTGACCAGGCAAAAATCGCGATAAGCGAGCTGATTCGTAAACGGCATCGCTTGAAAGATGATGATGATACTTTCAATATCAGGGACATGACTGAAATTCAGCAGATGCTCAGCAGCACCACCCAGACCATGAGCCTTCTGCTGGGCTCGATAGCAGCTATCTCGCTTGTGGTGGGAGGAATTGGTATCATGAACATTATGCTTGTTTCAGTAACTGAACGGACCAGAGAGATAGGATTGCGCAAGGCTATCGGGGCAAGAAAAAGCGATATCATGCTTCAATTTCTTGTTGAATCGGTCGGTATGACCATTAGCGGAGGTTTTATCGGGATACTCGCCGGTATTGGTATTTCCCTCATTCTCTCCTTTTTTGCGGGGTGGGCTGTAAAGACATCACTTATTTCTGTGGTTCTTGCAACAGCTTTTTCAGCGGCAATCGGTATCTTTTTTGGCCTCTGGCCAGCCAGAAAAGCAGCAGAACTGAAACCGGTAGAAGCCCTCCGTTATGAGTAGAGACGGGAAAAGCAAAAAAATACCTTACGCAAATGTTGGTGAACATTCAGCACCCCGCATGAAAATAATTGCGGGGTGTGAAGTTATTGGAGCTCTCGTCTGAAGTGTCTGCTCAGGATAAAGCCAGAGCCTCATGCACCTTCTGTGCGGCATCCCGGAGTCCTTTGGCGGGAATAAGGTTCAAACCTGACTCATCAAGCATTTTTTGAGCCAGGGGAGCATTGGTTCCTTCAAGCCTGACAATGACTGGCAAATTAAGGCCGATCTTTTTTGCTGCTTCGATAATGCCTGCGGCGACACGGTCGCAACGGACAATGCCTCCAAAAATGTTCACAAGAATGGCTTTGACATTTTTGTCGCTCAAGATGATTTTAAAGCCTTCTTCTACTGTTTGGGGACTGGCTGTACCGCCGACGTCAAGAAAGTTTGCAGGTTTTCCACCAGCAAGCTGGATCATGTCCATGGTGCCCATAGCCAGGCCAGCGCCGTTGACCATACACCCGACATTACCGTCAAGGCGGACATAGTTCAGGTTGGATTTTGATGCTTCAACTTCCAATGGATCCTCTTCGTTGGTATCCCGAAGTTCAAGAAACTTATGGTGGCGGAAGAGTGCGTTGTCGTCAAAATTGATCTTGGCGTCAAGTGCCAGTACTTTTCCCTCTTTGGTGACTACCAGCGGATTGATTTCTGCGATGGCGGCATCAATTGATATATAGGTGTTGTACAGTGCGGTTATGAAGTGAACCGCGTTGCGGAATTGTTCTCCATGAAGTCCAAGAAAGAACGCCGCTTCGCGAGCCTGAAAACCCTGTATGCCAAAGAGAGGATCAATCTGGATTTTCAGAAGTCTGTCAGGGGTCTCTTCGGCAACTTTTTCAATCTCCATTCCACCCTCGGTCGAAACCATCAGAACATTTTTTGAGGTTGACCGGTCAAGGGTGACGCCGACATAAAACTCTTTTTCAATATTCATCCCCTCTTCTATGAGCAGTCTTCCGATCTCTTTGCCTTCCGGGCCAGTCTGGTGGGTAACCAGGGTGAGACCGATTAATTGCTGGGCGATATCGAAAGCCTCTTGAGGTGATTTGGCGAGTTTCACACCTCCGGCTTTTCCTCTGCCGCCAGCATGAATCTGAGCTTTTACAACAACAACCGGACAACAGAGTTCGTCAAAGAGCTCCTTGGCCGCCTGTTTTGCCTCTTCAGGCGAATAGGCCACAATTCCTTTTGGCACGGCAACCCCGAATTTTCTCAGGATATCCTTGCCTTGATATTCATGAATGTTCATTTTTTTGGGTCTTGGGTTACTGACGATACTTTGCCCATATAATGCTGCGAAAATATGGTTCGGGAAAAGGTATTAGTATAACGAAAAATAAGACTATCGGAAAACCTGTGACAATCATATTTAGAGTTTAAAAATAATAAACAGTCTCAATCCGAAATAATTTTTTACAAGCCAGCAGACCGTTTGCTTTAAAGATGCATCCATTGGAAAGAGAGCTTTTTTTCTGAATCAAGTGGTCTTGATTTATCTTTGATTGTTGTTTTATTTATCAGATAATATTCTGGCAGCCAGGAAAGACTATTGATATAGTAGTCGTCAGGGGAGTTGTAATAGAAGCTGTTCCCGTTCCGTCGAATACATTGTCTAAGGCGTCGAAGAATATCTGGAGCGATTGAAGATCCTGCCGCCTCAGTTGCAGCATAGGCCGCACTATAGAAAAGCGCGTTTTCATAGCTTCTTTTTGTTGAGTCCTTACAGGAATAGATGCTGAAGTTGCTTCTGAATTCTTTTTCAAAAGATCCTGAAAACCAGCGAAGTATGCTGAGTGCACGCTGGTCGTCATAGAGGTAATAATCAGCGGCTATTCTTAGTGGAACTCTTACAGCATCCCATCCATAAACAAAAGGTTTTCCTGGCAGAGTTCTTATTTTCCCCTGCTTGTCAACTGCAATCCAGTCAGGAACCAATCCCCCTTCTTTCGATTTGCCGGATGAAACAAGAAGCTGTCCAAGCAGATCATACGTTGTATCGGAAAGCTGAATCCAGCGATTGTCGGCACTGACCTCATAAAAAAGTTTGAAATGCGATGGTGCATAGTATGACGGATTCAGTGCTACGAGTTCATCTGTTCCGTTTTTTCTGCCTGGCCATGGAAGAAAATAGAGCCTTCCATTTATTACTGCAGTTTCGTGGTCAAGCACACTTTTTAGTACTTCCCGGGCAATTTGAAGATACTGTTTATCATGCCATGTACGATAAGCCAGAATAAGGCTGAATGCATAATCGATATCGGCATCGGATGCTGCGGCTGTATCGCTGACCTGTCCATTTTCAAAATGCCAGGCAAGCAACCGGTCGCCATGCGATTTCTTGCGTGAAAGCACTGCTTCAGTCCAGGCAAGACACTCATTAAAGGTTTTCCGGTCATTCATGAGTACAGCACGAAGCATGACGTAAGCCTCTCCTTCGGAAACAGTATCGTTGTTGTTTGTTGGACGAATAACTCTTCCTGATCGAAGGAACGTATGCTTGAAGTGTGACCAGGATCTAAGAGAAATCTCTTCAGAATTCTGGGGCACGGTTGAACAACTAATCAGCAAGAACGGCAGAACAGCAAGGAATAAAAACCGAAAAAAAAAGTTTTCATTTTTTGTTAAAATAAAAAATTCCACAAAGCATAACGCACTGAAACGCTGTCCAGAAAACATTGATCACAAGTACATAATCCCATCCGTGAGAAAGTCTGAATAAACCCCATAGCAGTGTCACGACAACCACACCGAATAAAAGTAACTGAGGCCAGATGTCTTTCAGGGGAACATTCGTAGCTCCACCCTTTGGAGTTACCTGAAACCCTTTTTTATCCAGATTAAACAATCCAATTATTGTTGCACTTAAATATACAGGCATGGAGAGAGCCGTCAGCATCTGAACAAAGAGCATATTGAGGCGTGTATATTTTTTCTTTACCATACTTGAGTAAAAAATCACATTTGATAGAATAAAAAACGGAACAAAAGTCATCGTATAAGCCCATGGATCAATGTTATACGAGTTAATATTGAAAAAGATATACAGGATAGGGCCAGCCATGAGGAACAAATAAGACCATCCGATAAAATAATAAGTTGTTGATATGATGTATTCGAGCCACTGTATTGGTTTAAGCGCTTTAATATTTGTAAAAAACAAGACGACCAGTTTTCGGAATAACTGGGACGTTCCCAGTGCCCAGCGGTGCTGCTGCTTGAAGTAGGAGCCCAGATCCTCTGGAGCCATACCAAAGGTATAGGCCTTGTACATGAACAACGATTTCCAGCCTTTCGAGTGTAGTCTTAAAGATGTTGCAATATCCTCGGTAACGGTATCTTCGTCAAATCTACCCACCTCTTCAATCGCTTCGCGTCGAAATATTACATTAGTGCCGCAACAGAACATCGCCTCATTCATTGATTTACCAAGGCAGATGTACTCATAAAAAATTGCCTGCTGGTTATGGGCAGCCATCGCAACGGGGCTTATATCCCCGTTGGAGTAAAATTGCGGTGTCTGGATAAAGGCAAGCCGATCGTCACCCTCCATAAAAGGAAGAAGTGTTGTAAGAAAACTTGGCATAGGATTCTGGTCGGCATCAAAAATAGCAATATATTTTTCAGTAAGAATCTTCAGTACTTCATTAACCATACCAGCCTTGGCTCCCCGGTTGCCAATACGTGTAAAAATTTCAGCCCCCAAGGCATTAGCAATTTCTCTTGATTCCTGTTTGTAACTTTCTATCGAGGAATCATCAAGCAGATAAACCTTTTTGTTGTCGTAGGCCATGTTGAGACAGGTCAAAAGGGTATTTTCAACAACTTCTCTTGGTTCATGTCGGGCAGGTACCAGAATTGCAATAGAAGCATCTTTGCCAGGCTTTGCCTGCGGGGGACCCTCCCGAGGCATGTCTTCACGGAGGACGTCTAAAAAAAAGAAGAAAGAATGAAAAAGAATAAACGTTTCTGCAAGAAAAAACATAGTGCTAAACACCTGCTCCAACAAAGTAAAGGGAGCTACCGCTATGTAATATATGCGTACAAATATATATATTACAAGCACTAACAAAAGTACAGTGACCTGAACCAAAAGATACCGAGATAGTTTCTTATCCTGCATCTGTAAAGGAGCTAAGGTATTTTGCGCCTAAAAAAACCACTTAAATTCTGCTTTTAACAGTTTATCCTCGTATATAGATGACTTGGTGTCCCAGGTATATTGAGCCTCTACCGAGGTGGCAAACCGGTTGCTCCAGTCACGGTGCAAACCGGCATGAATCTGGTGGGAGACATTACCTTTAGGCTCAAGACTGAAACGGAATGCAGCAGTGTAATATGCGGCATTTGCACCCTGAAAACGTTCTTTATTGAGGTCGTGCTGCCATTCGATACCTGCAGTATGGGTAGTGAATGATGAGGGCGTCCAGAAAGAGTAACCAGCTTCGGAATCAGCACCGAATCCATAATCCTGCAATCGATAGGTAATACTCAGGCGCTGCGGATCATAAAGAAGGTTCGCTGTAATATCCATACCGGTGGTTAGACTGCTTTTCCTCTTATTATCGGTATAGTGATCTATGGCATAATCAATTCCTGCATGCCATCTGCGGTATCCATCGTAAACTATCCGTCCCTGCCAATGGTTGGTCTGCAGATTGTTCTGGAGTGTCGTGTAATTTGAGATTACATCTTCTTTATGGAACGAAAGGCCGAGATGCAGATTGTCGAGAGGCTGGCTTTCGGTTTCTAGAAAGCCAGTACGACTGTCTCTCAGGTAGCTTGGGTTCTGATGAAAGCCGTAAGCTCCGCGAAACAGAATATCAGGGAGATTATGATACTCGAAACCGAGCGTTATGCCCTTACTTAATGGAGTCTGCGGGTCATGCTTAAAACGGTAAGATTTACTGTTAAGGTTCACAAAACCAGTTAGCCTGTCTTGAAACGGGTAAGAAAGAGAAGTATAAAAGCCAGAAAAGCTGACATCAGTTTCTCGTCCGCCACTTTGAGCACTGAAATATTCCGCACAGCTATTAATAGTCATCATAGACGAGGTGACTATTGCTTTTTGTCTTGCCAATGCGGCCAGCCGATGATCCGGGATCTCAGTGAGAAGCTCATCATAGGTTTCAATGGCCTCTTTCCATCTGCCATTTTGTAGGTAGAACTGGCCGAGGTCAAAAAGCGCTTCCGGCTGCTTTGGTTCTGCAACAAGCCATTCTTTGTATGCCCTGACGGCTGGCCGGTAAGTGTTGCTGTAATAGTTTTTTTTAGCCTCAGCTTCAGCTTTCAGCGCTTTGTTCTGGGGGTATGCGCGCAAAGCTCCATCATACAGAGAAACAGAACCACTCTGGTTACCCATCCATCCGAGTACACGAGCCTTTTCGCGGTAATAAACTGGATCAGGATTGCTTGATGCAATTAATTTATCATAATAAAAAAGCGCAGTGGAATAATCTCCACTCCAGCTTGAAGCCCTTGCGATTGTCAACATGGCCTGATGGTTTTCCGGGGAAAGTCCAAGGATCTGTTTGTTGATTTTAATGGCCTCAGGATAGTCATTGCTTACCATAGCAACATCTGAGAGCCATGTGTAAAATCTAAGGTCATCGGGTCGTTTGACATTCAGATCGCTATAAATCTTTGCGGCTCGTCCATAATCCTTCATAGCGAAAGAGACATCAGCCGTTGCTTTAAGCACCTCGGTATCTCCTGGATAAAGCTTCGCCAGTGAATTGAGCAGTTTGTTACTTTCTGCATGCTCGCCTGCTGCCATAAGAGCATGAACAAAATTGATAGCCTGTTTTTTTTGCAGGCTTCCTTTTTTCCAAAGTTCGCGGTATTGCACAACAGCTTTTACATACTCTTTATTTTCATAAAGAACGTCAGCATATTGTGAGAGGATCAGATCATTCCTGTTCCCTGAATTGATGACCAAATCGTAAAGATTCAAAGACTCTGTTAATCTTCCGGCCCAGGAATATGCCCTGGCGGCATCAGCGGTCAGTTTTGTGTCGTCCGGGTGACGTTTACGTAACTGTTCATATAAGGGCAGCGCCTTTTCCGATTGCGATGTATTCTCAAATAGCAGAATCGCGATTTTCAGAATCTCATCATCACTCGGGTATAATACAACGATTTTGTTGGCAATTTCAGTCTCATTCTGGTTTTGCCCCGCAGCCAAGCAAGTCGCAGCAAGATCAAGAGTTCCTTGCCGGTCAAGAATGCCCGCCCTGAATGCTTCCATTGAAATTGTGGTGACCGCAGTCGAATGAAGGATATCAGAATTTGGTGAGACAGCATGACTTTTTGAAGGGACCGCCATAAAGACTATACTTGCCAGAGCGATAAATATAATGCTACGTGATTTCATAATTTTGAGCAGAAATTTAACAGGAAAACCAGCTCGACCGTACTATAGTATTTTTCTTGTTCAGTTTAATCACATTCACAAATAACTTTATACAAAGCAGACTTTGACTACTCCAAATATACCTAAAAAAACGTTCATTTCGAATTTGCTTGTTACAAGCCGTTATTTATAAAGTATTTCTTGCTTTAATTTAAAAAAAGACTCTATTATAGGACAGTTCCCAGCCCCTCAAAAGTATATGCTATTTTGTTATCTACTCTACTTGGCATGTATTTTTTTTGGATTCATATCAGGCATAACTATCGCGATAATTTAAAAAGCCATTCACTCGAAGTTTGTTTAGTAAGATTACTTGTTGTCAGCAATTTTGTTGAGATAGGTCTCGCTATTGATGGCATGACAGTACTACAAAATACACAACCAAAACGACACTTAGATACTCTTATAATTACTATGAGTAACAATCCAGCTTCTTAAAATACAGATCATCTATGAATCAGTAGTGTCCGGTTAAAATAAAGCGAGTTGAGATACCGGCTCCCTTACCTTTTTGAGAGAATGTTCGTTCAGAGATAAAATATCGATCAACAAGCGTTGTTCCATGAGGACAGCGGCAATCATCCTGGTCAATTCCT
>CAISRC010000083.1 GCA_903887845.1 uncultured Chlorobiaceae bacterium | reverse complement strand
CACTTTCGCCCGGTATACCTGGTACACTTTACTCCGGTACAGGTGGTACACTATGCTCCGGAATCGCTGGTACACTTTGCTCCGGTAGAGGTGGTACACTATACTCCGGTGTGCTCAGACAAGGCGATTACGCTCCTGCGTGCAAGGCAAAGGAATGTTTGTTTTTTTCAAGAAATAAGTATGTAAATTGAAAACGAAGAATTCAATCTGCATACTTGCGGACAATGAAATATCTCATTTATTCCTCCAAACACAACCAGTACCCCATGCTGAACAAACCATTGAGAATTCTTATCGTCGTTTTAGGGCTTTTGGCCGCCTTACTGCCCTTGACGCTTTCTGCAGCACCAGCACTCAATCCCGAAAACACTCTTTATCTCGACCTTCCATCAGGACGAGTCGTCATTCAGATGCTTCCAAATATTGCCCCTCGCCATGTGGCTCGCATCAAAGAGTTGACCCGCAAAGGTTTTTATGACGGCCTCACCTTCCACCGTGTTATACCAGGATTTATGGCACAGACCGGCGATCCGCAGGGCGACGGTTCGGGCGGTTCCGGTAAAGAACTTAACGCTGAATTTTCGAAAAAGCCGCATATCCGTGGCACCGTCTCCATGGCCCGCGCCTCAGATCCAAACAGTGGCGACAGCCAGTTTTTCATCTGCTTTGCACCAGCGCCATTCCTCGACGGGCAATATACCGTTTGGGGACAAGTTATTTCCGGAATGGAATTTGTTGACAAGATCAAGGCCGGTTCACAGTACAACAATGGCGCGGTTTCCAATCCCACCAAAATCGTGCGAATGAAAATCGCTTCGGATGTAAAACCATGAGCGTGAGTGTTCGGAAGAACACAGGAAAAACCAACTGAAGCTCCCCGCTGCAAACGGCGGGGCATTTGGTGCCGTGGCAGTGCTTCCTTTTTCAGACCTTAATCTATAGAGATATAATCCTTCTCTTTGGTAGCATCCTCAATGACCGGCAGGCCAAAAAAGAATTCTTTATCATCGACACTTTTTGGGGCAACCACTTTATTCTTGAAATCATCCCTTATCCTCATCATCAGTTCAGGATGAACCGTTACCGACACAGGATTTTTCACCGTACGAAATCCAAAAAACACAGCAGCCAGAACCTTTTCACGAAAAAAATCGCCGCCCACCTCATACTTCGTTTCCATTTTTTCCCTGTTTTAGTTTTGCAAATATACCTGATTTACAACTAAAACCGCCTCACTTTGTCGGCGGCAGCGGTTGCCGCCCATTGCTGTTTCATTTCTCCAGGAAATTTATCATCCCTTTGTCATCCCGCCTCGGCATATAACCCTGCATCCCGTTCTCGATAACTTTCATAGACACGCTCAAACTCCGCCAGGCACTATGCTATGAGAAAAGGTACTGAATTGAGTTTTTCGCCCATGACCCGATAAATCTTATTGAGCCTCATCAAATACCAAGTCGAAAAACGGTTGATCAGGCACCAGACGAAACTCACTGATGTGAGGTGTTGATACCGTATTAGTTGTAATGCTGAGTATATTCTTTCCGGGATTGACTTCAACCGGTCCAACCACAAATGCTCGACCGTCACCCTTTTGCCACCCGGCCGTCGTCTCTTTCAGTGCCGAATCAGAGACAAGCTTGCCATTAAGCTCAATTCTGAGGGGGCGACTCTCCAGAGCAGCGTAGACACACTCAAGCGAAAGCTTCGTTGGTTTTTTACCGTTAAAAACAAATTCATACTCTGCATTTTTATTCGGAGCATTCCCCAATGCATAAACAACACCATTACCATACTCTCCCTGACCAATCCCATGGGATGTCGAACGGTTATAGTTGAGCGCAGGAATATCAATCACCTCGGCCACCAGGCGAAACTCTTGAAAATGGGGAGATGGGGCGTTCCGCATTACCTTGAGGACATTCAAGCCTGGCTGGAGATCAACAACGCCCATTCTGCCAACACGTTGACGGTCAGGAGTCCAATTCCCCGTGGCATAATCCAGAGCAGCATCTGCAACAACCTTTTGATTGAATTCAACTTTGACTGGACGTACTTCATTTGCCGCAAACAGCGCTTCAAGTCGACGCCTGACGGGCTTTGCCCCACCATAGTAAATGTTGTAGGTCAGCACCATCTCTTTCCCATTGCCCATGATAACCCCGAGCCCAAATTCTCCATTGTTATAATTGTTAAAATAATTAGTGCTCTCCTCCGGCACATAGGATGCTGCTGGAATCCTGATGGTACCGGCTCCGGCCGGAGTCAGCAGCACCTGTATCGCCTCGATGGCCATCCCGGCCACCCCGCAGCTTTCACTACCCCGCATCCAGTCAGTCAGCCCTTTCCCTGCCACCCTGGCTCGGTAGTGCAGATCGCATTTTTTGGCACGCGACCCTGTAAGTTCGACCAGGAACCCCTGCAGTGCAGCTCCCTTTTCGGTCGAAGAACACATCTTGCCATCTTCAAACCATTCACTGACTGCTCCCTGTGCAGAAAACCTTCCCCAATACTTAACCGACAGACCGGTCACTTTTCGATCTAAAGCGATGCTGAATGCCGATAGATTGCCTGTTTTTCCTTCGTCCATGCCGACAAATTCTCCATTCCAGGATACCTTTTCGATCGCATCAGCAAGCTGCGCTGTAACCTTCGTGCCTGGAAATGTAAACACCCTCCCCTCGATATATTCCGGACCATTCCATACATCAAGCACCTCTTCTTTCAGGACTGATGGCAACAGCTCATAGGTATACCGTAGCTTGTCATAACGAATGACTTCCCACAAGGCTGGTACCTTGATGGTATTTTTCCATTTCTCCGGTTCATTGACCAGTGTCACATCCCCCCCGATTGCCTGGAACGAAATACTTTCATGCATGCTCTGGCTGGATTCCTGCTTTTCAGTGGAAGAGCCTGAGCTTACCCCCACTGAACCTCCAAAGCCCGCATAGGCTCCGGCAACTGAAGCCGAAACAGTCACTTTTTCTGACTCCATATTGGCAACTTCGGACGATTCCTTGACATGAACAAAATACAGCCGGGCGCCAAGCGTTACCTGTTGGCCGATAACCTGCCCGTATTTCTCGAAAACCCTTGTCAGGGCGCTCTTTGGATCATCTTCATGCAATGCTGCTGTGACGGCATCGACAAATTTTTGAGAAACAACAGTGCATTGATCAAGGTCAACCCTGACACGATCGAAATCATACGTACCGACAATGTAGAGTTTGCTGCTCTGACTCGACTCGGCCTTTTTGTGGCTCTCTTGAACGGAAACAGATGCACTGACATAAGGCGTGCTGACACTGGCGTCGACGGAGGTAAATCCGGCGGCAACCATCGACGCCTGTTTGGCCGAATAGGTGATCTCGGTATTGATGCGAGAGGAGAGATGTTCACAGTTGAAGAAGTCGTCATTTCCGGGTACAACCCAGTTCAGGACAGGAGAAAAACTCTCCTCCGGCATGCTCGACCGCCCTTCATAGAATGCCGCCAAGTCAATACCCATCAGCATATCGGAATTTTTCGCAAGCGCCACCCATTGTTCGGGAGTCAGTTCTGCGGCAGAAATCACCACTGCCTGTATACCGGAGTTAGTAGCGAAACCAAGATCAGGGAGCTTCATCGACACACCATCGGTACCCTTGAGGGTCGGAGCCGACATATTGATCTCCGTACCCGGCTTTAACGCGGGAACAGGAAGAGGCTGAGGTTTTGCAAGCTCCTGGGTACGAATACGTACCAGGCGGTCGATTATTCCCCTTTCCACTTTGCCATTAAGTACCTCCCGAATTACATCAAGTGTAAGATCCTCGATATCCTGATAGTTCAGATCGCTGAAAACCTTTATGGCAATATCGTTTGCACCATTCTTCCGCAACCAGGCAACGGCAGAGGCAACTGGTGCTGCTGGCGTTGAAGCCGGCGGATTGACACCCGTCTTGCCGTTTGCTGCCTGAGCGTCAGCTTTATTTTCAGAACTCTTTTGAGGTGGTTGTGCTCCGGCAGCCGCTCCACCGGTCGATGAAGAGTTTTCAGTTCCGGTGTTTCCTTGCGTTTGCTGAACATCACTCACTTTCCCTGAAGAAGTCGAGACAGAATTTGAATCATCGGATGCTTTTACTGCTGCAGCGGGGTTCTGGGAAGCTTGTACATTATCTTGGTCTGGCACTTTTCCTTCTCTATTTTAGCCTAATTTATGAATCAACAAAAAAAATAGTCATATCACACAGTCCCGAACATACATTATTTTCATGCGATTCTGCGTCATTTATTTCACTGATCAATGGTAAAGTTAAAGTGCATCCATGATTCTGGACGTTTTTCTTCGATTACTCATTCAATCAAATAACTGACGACCCAGCAGATATTTGGAGAACTGAGGAAAACTTTTTCACCTCCGCACGTAACGTCAACAGACGTGCTCCTGCGGCGTTGAGCGTCTCCGGCTGTTTGGCAAAATGAAAGCGGATCAGGTTGTGAACCGGTTCACGGAAAAAGCTTGATCCCGGTACTGCGGCAACTCCAACCGTGCGTGCCAGCCATTCACAAAATGCGACATCATCAGTGACCCCGAATTCATCAACATCGACCATCACATAATAGGCTCCCTGTGGCCGCGTATAGGAGAGCCCTGCCTGGTCGAGCCAACCAAGAAAAATGTCCCGTTTTTCCGTGTAACTCGCCAAGAGAGTTTCATAATAGGAGTCGGGAAATTCAAGCGCTGTCACGGCAGCTTCCTGCAATGGCGCTACGGCTCCGACGGTCAGGAAGTCATGCACCTTGCGGATGGCATCAATAACGGCGGGTGCTGCCACCACGGTTCCAAGCCTCCATCCAGTAATTGAATAGGTTTTGGAGAGCGAACTGCACGTGATGGTGCGTTCAAACATATCCGGCAAAGCGGCGATGCTTCGGTGGGTGTGCGGTGCATAGACAATGTGCTCATAGACCTCATCAGTGATGACAAAGGCATCGAATTCAATGGCAAGGTTTGCGATGATTTCAAGTTCACCCTGCGAGAAGACTTTTCCTGTTGGATTACCCGGATTACAGAGAATCAATGCTTTGGGTCGGTGTTGCTCAAACGCTTTGCTGAGTTCATCCGGATCAAAGGAAAAATCCGGTGGGCGCAAGGGAACATAGACAGGAATTGAACCGGTGAGAATGGTGTCGGCGGTATAGTTTTCATAGAACGGGGAAAAGATCACCACCTTGTCTCCTGGATTGCAGGCGGTCATCATGGCGGCCATCATCGCTTCCGTACTGCCGCAGGTCACCACCACGTTTGTGTCAGGATCAACGGGAACTCCCATGAATCGTGATTGTTTGCGGGCAAAAGCCTGACGGAAATTTGCTGCTCCCCAGGTCACTGCATACTGGTGCGGCCCCTGTCGACCAGTGCGTTCAGCCGCAGCAAGCAGCGCTTCGGGGGGATCGAAATCGGGAAACCCCTGCGACAGATTTATTGCGGCACAGTCGTTCGCCACACGGGTCATTCTCCGAATAATTGATTCTGTAAAATGGCTTGTTCGCCTGCTTGTTTCCGGCACGAATAAATCCTTGTAGGTTATCTTGTTTCGTCAATCAACTATCCGGCAGCACACTGCTTTTCTTCTCAGATAAGCAGTTTAAAGACTAAATAATTAATACAATTTTTGCTCTTTTTACAGATTCTTGTTTTTTTTCTCCTGATTTGCTCAATAAAATTCAACTTGTTTCTGTTATTATTAATACCGTAAAATAGTTATCTATAGTCACAGGAACAGAGCTCTTTAAACAGAGTTTTTCACCTGTCCAGCCTATGGAAAAAGGATATATTGTCAGGGTAACAGTGGCACAGAACTGAGACTAAGGAGTAACAAACAGGAACAGGTAACCGTGAACAAGCAACACTCGCTGATTTTTTTAACCGGGTTCAGTGGATCTGGTAAATCGACTATAGGACCGCTCCTGGCGAATTCGCTTGGCTACGAGTTTGTTGACCTTGATCAGACTATTGAAAAAGATGCAGGGAAAACAATTACCCGGATTTTCGCAGAGAATGGAGAAGAGTGTTTCAGAAATATTGAAGCACAAACCCTTAACGGACTGGTTTCAAAAAACAATCTGGTGATTTCCCTTGGCGGAGGAGTATTGGAAAATGACCAATCATACGGACTTATCCTGAAATCCGGCACCCTGGTCTATTTGAAATCGCCCATAAAAATCCTTGCCAGAAGACTCTGCAACAAGACAGACAGACCGTTGTTAAAGGGCGAAAAGGGACGGAAGCTTTCGCATGAGGAGATTGAGGAAAAAATCTCGACCATCCTTGCCAAACGCGAACCCCGCTACGAAAGCGCTGACATAACTGTTGAAACCGACATTAAGCGCATTGGATCGACTGTCGAGGAGCTTACCCGCAAAATAGAACGGTATGTGCGCACAGCATCAGTCACTACCGAAGATCAATAATCATTGAAGAATAAACGTGAGCACAATAATTGTGGGAACACCGGTTATTGCCGGACTGGGTAAATTGTTCAAAACCCATGGACTTTCAAAAAAAACCGTGCTACTGTTTGATGAAAACACCCGCAGACTTTTCGGAGAGGAGCTTCTCAGGAAGCTTAATGACGAGGGGTTTCAGTGGACGGAACTGCTCATCCCGGCACGGGAAGCCTCGAAAAGCTTCAGCGTCGCTTTCCGCCTCTACGGCAAGATGATTGAAGCCGATGTTGACCGGAGCTGGAACCTGCTTGCGGTGGGGGGCGGCGTTGTGGGTGATCTTGGTGGTTTTATCGCTGCCAGCTATTTCCGTGGCATCCCGGTGATTCAGCTTCCGACCACACTGCTTGCCATGACTGACAGCTCCATTGGTGGAAAAGTGGCCATCAACCACCCGCTCGGCAAGAATTTGATCGGCTTTTTTCACTCTCCTGAACTGGTACTGATAGATCCTTCATACCTTACAACCCTGCCCCACCGGGAAATCTATGCCGGAATGGCGGAGGTCGTCAAGTATGGCTTTATTGCCGATGAACCATTCTTCAGCTATCTTGACCTCCATTTTGCAGATATTACAGGATTGAAGGAGCCATACATCACCGAAGCCGTTAAAAAAAGCGCTTTTATCAAGGATGATGTCGTGAAAAAGGATTTCAGGGAGACCGCAGGACTTCGGGCAACCCTCAACTTCGGCCACACCTTTGCGCATGGACTGGAAAAGCTTGCAGAGTATCGGCATCTACGTCACGGTGAAGCGGTTACCATCGGCATGGTCTGCGCCCTCTTTTTGTCGCACAACCTTGGTTACCTCGACCGCGAGTCGCTTGATCGCGGGCTTTCCCTGCTGCGGAAATTCAAATTTCCCAAGGGATTGCTGAAACGCAGGTTCCTTGATATCGACAGCGGACTGCTCCTTGAAAGCATGTTTTCTGACAAGAAAAAGCTTGACAAAAAGCTTCGCTTCGTACTGTTGAAAAAGCTTGGCGAGGCTTTTCTGCTTGAAGAAAACATCGATGATTGTCACGTCCTGAAAGCCATCAGCGATGGCCAGGCCCTTTTCAGCTCGAAAAGTTCGCGTTGAGCTCGAACAGAATGCGGGCTCCCTTGACTACAGCCAGCTCTTCAACCAACGGAGAGCAGTCAAGCATACTAACAATAAAAGGCGCATTGCCGCCCGTTGCGATGACCTTGATATCATGCTGATTGCATTCCTCCTGAAGCCAGGAGGTAATCTTCGCGACGACGCCCTCCATGCTGGAGACACAACCGAGAACAATACCGTTATTGATACAGTCAACGGTTGAGTATCCGAGAAGAGTCTCCTGACGATCAAGTGCAACCAGAGGCAGCCTTGCCGTATGTTCATGCAAAGCCTTTGCCATGAGGTCAAGACCCGGCATAATGAGACCGCCAAGATAGTAAGCTCCGGAATCGAGCACATCAACCGTAATGGCGGTACCAATATCGAGTGCAATAACCGCCTTTTCCGGATAGAGACTTTGACAGAGCGCACAAAGCGCAATCCGGTCAGCGCCAAAAGTTTCGGGTGAATTGTAGTGCAGCATGAAAGGAAGGCGCATTGAAGAGCTGACCGTCATCACCTGACCAGTCAGATGACGATGAAGATAGTCGCTGATACTCTTCTCAAGCGAAGGGACGACGCTGCATATTACAGCATCACAGAGAACCGGATACTTTATGAGGACCGGGGCCAGCGACCCGGAAAGACCATCATGACCGGAGAGGCTTAACGAAGGGATTTTATGAACTTCAAGACACTCGGAACCACTGAACAGCACCATTGAAGTGGTTGTATTGCCTGTTTCAACGACAAGAAGCAACGTGTCGGTAGATGATGGCTCGCCGTAAAAAAGCATGATTTATCTCTTTAACAAAATTCTCAACGAAGCCTGGCTTCGACACCGCTCCTCTTTGAGAGTTCTTCAAGGAAGCGCTTGTAGCCGGGAAGGCTGGTGGTTACAAAGAGAGAATCCTTTACTGAAGATTTTGCTGCAACAATAAATATTTTTGGGGGAGGGTTATAGGTAATGATCTCCTGGTAAATAGCAGTTATATCAGTGAGAACAACTCTTTTTTCATTGCCTTTCCGGTCCATATAGAGCAGCTTGTCACCGGAAATTTTAACAGAGTCACCATCCTGACCATGCTCCCCGGCAAAGCGGGTGTTATAGTACATTGGAGTGCCAAGGGAAACGGTGGTAAACAAGACAATTACACCTGTTTTCCAAAAGCAGCCAAGATCAACGCCATAACTAAAGTTTCCATACCGAAAGAAAATTGCCCACACCAGGGCGAGAAACAGCATACTCAGAAACCATGTTACAAGGTAATAGTAATCAAGCCAAAAGGCCGGATAGGTCATGGTATACTGAAAAACCTCTGGCATGTCGGTATGGTTTGTTTGCAAAAAATGAGCAAAATAACGGAAATCAGGCTTTAAAAATAAGGCATAACTTAACGTTTGCAATAAAATAATTTTTTCACAAAAAAAGGCCCGCAGATGCGAGCCTTCTCTTTATTGAAACCTGATGAAGGTTAGTGCTCAAACAACATTTCTGAGTAGGTAGGAAGCTGCCAGCGACTGCGGTCAACGACCTGTTCGAGGCTGTCAGCAACAACGCGCACCTCAGTCATCAACGGAAGCAGTTCATTTGCGCAGTAATCGGCCTTGTCGAACTCGGTTGCAAGCGTCTCGATTTTTTCAACAGCTTCATCAAGCTCGGCTGTCAGGTCGATCAAGGTCGAGAAATTCTCAGCGAGCAATTTCAGATTACCAGCCTGGCTCTGGAGCGCCTTGTCAGACAGACCAATAGCATCAGCAGCAGACAAAAGATTGTTGAACGAGTTGCTGAGATCACCCTGATATTCAGAGACATCAGGAATCACGAACGTCTTCAACATAAGCTGCAGCGTACGAGCTTCGATATCAATTCCCTTGACATAACGTTCGAGACGGATATGCAGACGGGCATCAATCTCCTGGACACTCAGAACACCATATTTGACAAACATATCCTGTACATCTTTCTTGAGCAGAACTCTGAGTGCCTGGGGAGTGTTCTTCAGGTTCGGCAGCCCTCTCTCCTTCGCTGCCTGTTGGAGAGCTTCGGCATAGTTATCTCCCTGATAACGGATCGGTTTGGTAGCGGTAATCTGCTCACGAAGAGTTTCAAGTATTGCTAAATCCCTCTCTTTTCCTGCCTTGATTTTGGCAATGATAGCATCCGAGATCTCGTCAACAGCCTCAGCCATAAGCGTATTCAGCACCATATTCGGCACTGAAGCAGCCTGGGATGAACCAACCGCCCTGAATTCAAACTTGTTGCCAGTAAAAGCAAATGGTGAGGTGCGGTTACGGTCGGTATAGTCCTTATTAACAACAGGAACCTGTGACAGACCAAGATTAAGTACCTGTTTTTCAGTTTTCAGGTCAACCTTGCCGCTTTCAATGGCATCAAGCACCCTTTCAAGCAGCTCACCAAGAAAGACAGTTACCACGGCAGGTGGAGCCTCATTGGCACCAAGACGGTGGTCGTTACCCATACTTGCTATTGACATTCTGAGTAAATCGGCCCTCTTGTAAACACCTTTGAGTACCGCAACAAGGAAAACAAGGAAGTGAACATTCTTTTCAGGAGTATCACCTGGATCAAGAAGATTGATGCCGGTATTGGTACCTATCGACCAGTTATTGTGCTTGCCAGAACCATTAATGCCAGCAAAAGGTTTTTCAGCAAGCAACAAGGCAAAATCTTTCTTGTCGGCAATTTTTCTCATGACCTCCATAACCAGCAGGTTATGGTCTACAGCGATATTGGCCTCTTCAAAAATCGGGGCAATTTCAAACTGGTGAGGAGCAACCTCATTATGACGGGTTTTTGCAGGGATGCCAAGCAGGTAAAGTTCATGTTCGACATCCTGCATGAATTCGAGCACACGGTCAGGAATGGAACCAAAATAGTGATCTTCAAGCTGCTGACCTTTCGGCGGAAGAGCACCAAGAAGAGTACGTCCACACATCACAAGATCAGGACGCTCGGAATAAAATTTCTTGTCAATAAGGAAATATTCCTGTTCGCAACCCGCAAAGGTTTTGACGCGAGAGACACCGGTAACACCCAGCACTTCAAGCAGTCTTATGGATGACTTACTGACGGCGTCCATGGAGCGCAACAGCGGTGTTTTGGCATCGAGTGCTTCGCCGTGATAGGAGATGAATACGGTTGGAATACAAAGGGTAAGATCTTTCCCTCCCTTCATAAGAAATGCCGGGCTTGAAGGATCCCATGCGGTATAGCCGCGAGCCTCAAAAGTGGTCCGCATACCGCCGGAAGGGAAGCTTGACGCATCAGGCTCACCCTGAATCAGTTGCTCGCCTGAAAAACGTTCAATCGGAGTACCATCGCGATCAATCGATAAAAACGCATCGTGCTTCTCAGCAGTGGAACCGGTCATCGGCTGAAACCAGTGGGTGTAGTGGGTCGCACCGTTCTCCATGGCCCACTCTTTCATACCATGAGCGACAACGCCTGCAATTTCAGCGGTTATTTTTTTCCCCGCTTTGATCGTATCCTGCAATGCACTGAATTCCTCTTTCGGCAGTTTTGCTCGCATGGCCTTATGATCAAAGGTCATCGAACCAAAATAGGTTGAAACCGGAATTTTACTATCGCTGTTCAAAATATCCTCCTTGTTGATTTGCATGATATGAGACCTAGCCTCTGAAAAAATAATTAAAATTTTTTTTATTTTTTTGCCCTTTTTTCATCAAACGTTGTCAGCACCTGGCGGTCCTGAAGGTTTTTACGAACAATTTCCGCACAGATTTTTTTATTTTTCTTCAACTGGGAAAGAACAAAGCTGGTGTTGGTTCCAAGAACACCCGGCCAACTCTGTATTCTTGAAAGAAACTGCTCGAGCGATGCGGTATTGTGGGTCATGACTTTTAAAATATGTGACCCTTCGCCGGTTACTGAAAAACACTCCATAATCTCTTCCTCTTTCAGCACATGCTCCATAAATGACTTGTAGTGCCGGGATGAATCGATTCTGACCCTGACAAAAGCATGAATATCAAAACCAAGCTGCCGTTCATCAACCTCCATTGTAAAGCCTTTGATGATACCGTTTTTCTGCAGCTTGTCGAGCCGCTCACTGACGGACGGTATTGAAAGACCAACCACTTCAGCAAGCTCGCTCAATCGAACTCTGCCGTTTTCACCAAGAGACTCAATAATTTTAAGGTCGATCAGATCAAGATGGCCAGACATAATACATTTTTGATTTATTTCAAATTAAACAGAAATTACAAAATAGTAAGAAAAATACAATCATTTTCTTTAGGATTCACAACTTTTTAGGCATTTTTCTTAAATAATTTAGGGATCAATCAGATTTTCTGCATTACATTATGTTACTGATTATTCTGAATGCAGTTGCAGATTGTTTTCGTTTGAATGTTATAAGGAAAACAACGATAATGTATGATCTTACAAATAATAAATATTTCAATATCTTGTGCTCGGATTTGAGAATAGAATTGGAATCATGCACGCAAACGATCTTTTCTGCACGGCATCTTTCTTCTTTAAAAGAAACAATTAAAGAATCATATATCAACAACTTAAGGCGACTGGACTTTTAATAAAATTATGAAAATAGCAATTTTCGGCGCTGGAGTTGCAGGCCTTAGCGCAGCAGTGGAACTTGTCGATCGGGGACACACTGTAGAGATATATGAAAAACGCAAAATACTTGGCGGCAAGGTTTCTGTATGGAAAGACAGTGATGGCGACTCAATAGAATCAGGACTGCATATCGTTTTCGGAGGCTATGAACAGCTCCAGAACTATATGAAACGGGTCGGTGCAGAAAATAACTATCAATGGAAAGAGCACGCGCTTATCTACGCCGAAGAGAACGGCAGACAATCTGTTTTCAGAAAAGCCAATCTCCCCAGTCCCTGGGCAGAGGTGGTCGGAGGCATGCGAACCGATTTGCTCACGTTCTGGGACAAAATTTCGCTGGTCAAAGGGCTCTACCCCGCCATTACCGGCAATGAGGCCTATTTCCGTAGTCAGGACTCTATGACCTATTCGGAATGGCATCGACGAAAAGGAGCTTCGGAGCATTCACTGCAGAGGCTGTGGAGGGCCATTGCACTTGCCATGAATTTCATTGAGCCCAACGTCATCAGCGCCCGGCCAATGATCACCATTTTCAACTATTTCGGCTTAAATTATACCGCCACAAAATTTGCTTTTTTCCGCAAAAACCCCGGTGATTCGATGATTGAGCCAATGCGTCAATATATCCAGAGCAAGGGGGGACGCATATTTGTGGATGCCAAACTGAACCGGTTTGAGCTGAACAGTGATGACTCCATCAAAGAGGCGGTACTTAAGGATGGTCATAAAATCGAGGCTGATGCCTATATTTCAGCTCTGCCCGTTCACAACATCAAAAAAATTCTGCCCGTTCAGTGGCTGACTCACAAGTATTTCCGCAACCTGCATGAATTTGTCGGCAGTCCGGTAGCAAACTGCCAACTCTGGTTTGACCGGAAAATTACCGATACCGACAAT
>CAISRC010000082.1 GCA_903887845.1 uncultured Chlorobiaceae bacterium | reverse complement strand
CCATAGGTCAGCGTCGTTGTCGACCCTACTGTGCTGATCGTCCCTGAATCTATCAAATCAATACCGCGATTCGACGACAACACGAAAGTCTCGGTCGTCTCCAGTGTGCCGTTATTAATGACCAGTTGTCCAGGAGCCAGAACAGTCGGTGCTGTTCCCAAACCACTATCATCAGCTATTGAGAGCGTACCTTCGTTTATCGTCGTTGGCCCGCTATAGGTATTGGTGCCCGACAGCGTCAGCGTGCCCGTGCCAACCTTCGTCAGACCTCCCGATCCCGATATAATTCCGCCAAAGTCCGTATTGTTGTCATCAAAACCTGTAGTCAGATTGCCGCTGCCCAGCTTGATCTCGCCCAAGTGCGATATCGAACCGACAGTTTCATTAAAGCCGTTCATGTTCCATATGGCTCCTGATTCTACGAAAACCGCTGAATAGTCCGCTATCACATCCTTCTTGCCGCTCGTCAGCGTGCCTTTATTTATTGTCGTTGGGCCGCTGTAGGTATTGGTGCCCGACAGCGTCAGCGTGCCCGTGCCAACCTTCGTCAGACCTCCCGATCCCGATATGATACCACCATAGGTCAGCGTCGTTGTCGACCCTACTGTGCTGATCGTCCCTGAATCTATCAAATCAATACCGCGATTAGACGACAACACGAAAGTCTCGGTCGTCTCCAGTGTGCCGTTATTAATGACCAGTTGTCCAGGGACCAGAACAGTCGGTGCTGTTCCCAAACCACTATCATCAACTATTGAGAGCGTACCTTCGTTTATCGTCGTTGGCCCGCTGTAGGTATTGGTGCCCGACAGCGTCAGCGCACCATTACCTGTCTTGGTAAGCGTTTTGCCAAAACCACTTATGAGTCCTTCATAAGTGCTGTTACCTCCAATATTGAATATGACAGATCCATCATTTCCTCCAATATTGCCGGAACCCAAAACACCGCCATTAACAGTATTAAATACCAGATTTAAATTAGAACTATCACTGTTACTGATATAAGTGTTAAGATGGATTGATCCATCCGCACTGAGTGTTGCAACTCCATAATTACCAACATGGATCATTCCAACGTTAATGACAATGTCACATCCCTCGCCAGCATACAGTTGGATGGCTTTTGCACTGTTATCGGAAGAAGAGATATTACCTTCAACCGTCAGGTTCCCTGTTTTGGTCACAACAGAGATAAGCCCGGTTGCATCTATTCCTGAGAGTATAAGTTCATTTGAATCAATCAAAGTGACCGTATTTGCAAGCGTCACCTGGACTGTTGAAAAGTCATTCGATACGTTATCTAACTTAATATCGCCTAAACCGGTATCTAGTATCAATAATACGCCATTCGCTGTAACTTTACCGTCAGCACTGATATCGCTATCGGTAGTTAGCAATGAAGTTTCAGCTACATTACCAACAACGTAACCGAAAGTCGTTGGCCCGTGAAAAGTCTGGGCTCCTGACGTACTCAGCCAACCCCCATTTATCACCAGTGTCGTCTCAGTATTTCCCGTAAATGAGGCAATTGGAATTTCGGAACCTATTGCACCATCAAAAACGACTGTTCCACCACCAGATACCGTAAGATCACCATTTGAATTTCCACCCCCATCAACGTAACTCAGAGTGAGCGTGGTTCCTGAATCAGCATTAATTACAGGTGACCCGAAAAGAGATATATCCCCCCCATACTTGTTGTTCTGACCGCTGTAACTGCTCAGAGTACCCTTTAAATCCAGATGGTTACTTAACGTTGCATTGTCAAGTTCCAGCACCGCACCACTGGCAACCGTTACGGGAGCACCACCATTCACTGTATCACCAAGTGCTGCGGTGGCGCCAGATACCCTTATCGCTCCGGCATTAATCGTTGTCGTTCCAGTATAATTATTAGTGGCAGTCAGCGTCAGTATTCCTGCGCCATCCTTGGTCAGCGTCCTGACAAGAGGGGAGCCAATTAAAGAGACTCCGTCACTAATTGTTCCAGTATAGGTGCTATTACCTCCGATTTTGAATATGGTGTCACCATACCCGCTAATATTGCCTGTACCCGAAACACCGCCTTTAACTGTATCAAATTCAAGATTTAACCTACCGACAGTACTAATATCCTGATTGAGCTCTATAGAACCATTCGCACTTAACTTAAGTGTCGCATTAAAAGGCAACAAAAGATCATCAAAAATAGGTGTATCAAGTTTAATCGTCCCAAAATCAACAAGAACATTACCACCTGTTTCGATCGTAACATTTGTGCCGCTTGTCAAGTTAAATGTAATTGAGACAACAGAAATTACCGTACCACTTTCATTTGATGTCCATTTCCAATCAGAACCAACCAAAACACCGGGATCAAAAACAGAAGGATTCAGAGAAATAGTCACATCATAAGGATCAAACAACCATAACCCACCCTGCCCATGCGACGCAGAAGCTCCGCCCTGTGAGCCTGCCACATCCAGCCAATGCCCTGAAGTCTCAATGCGTCCACCATCACCGCCATGAGGCCCGCCCTTCGCCTCAAACGTCCCGTAAGCCCGCGTAACCGAAAGCGAATTGGTCACATCCGACCATGCCACAACGGTGCCGCCATTGCCGGTATCAGTGGCATTGGCTTCGAGCAGGGCACCTGGTTCAACGATGGTACCTGTTGCCTGGTGAATGGAGGTGTCCTTCCCCTGCCAGTTACCGCCAACCAGCACTTCCCCGCCGCCTGTTGCTCCGGAAGCGGTCAGATGCGCACCATCTTTCACCAGAACACGGTCACCCGTCGCAACCACCTGACCACCCTTGCCATCCGCCGAAGAGGCATCAAGCGTCCCGGAGACCGTCGTCATTCCGCCAACGGCATCAAGCAGAATACGGCCTCCTTGTTGCTGCAGAGTGTTCGCTTCAATAATCCCGCTGTTGTTTACCGTCGATTTTGAAAGTTCATCAGCCGCACGGGCCGTCATGACCACCAGCCCTCCGTCAGCCTTGACAAGACCTTTATTTTCTACAAGGGCATCAATAACACCTTGATCCACCGTCAAGGTGATCAGCCCGTCCCCGGTAAAATCAACGGAAACTTGATTGCCAGCTCCAAAAGCAACACTTCCACTCCTGGCTGTAATGGCTCCTTCATTGGTAACTTTTGGTGCAATCAGAGCAACCACTCCACCCTGAGCGTTTATACTGCCCTGATTAAGAATTTGTCCGGCATTATCGGAGGCAAAGAACTTGTATTTCGAAGCCAGAAAATCGCTGTCAAGCATATTCAGCGAAGAGGCTACAAGACCACCGACATCCACGCGAGCATTCTTGCCGAAAATAATGCCGGACTGATTCAGCAGAAAAACTTTGCCGTTCGCAGAAAGCGAGCCAAGTATCTGAGAGGGATTCTGGTCAGCAATACGGTTAAGCACTGTTGCTGAAACATTGGGCTGTATAAATTGAACACTTGCATCAGTACCGATATTGAAACTGCTCCAGTTGGCAATCATCTGCTGGCTTGCCTGATTCACCGTCATCCGGGCTCCGCTGGATCCGATACTTCCTGCGCCAGCCGTTATCTGCCCGCCAGCAGGCAATGCGCCAGAATCAATGGCATAAGCCGGCACCCCGGCAGCAAATATTGAAGAGAGAACAGCAATGCTCAAGAGTGAGGATTTTGGAACTCCCCCATTGGACTTTACTTTTTCGGAAACAACCACCCATTTCTCTTTGGTGATTGACCAGATAACGTTGAAAATCCTGTTCATTTCCTCTCGACAAACAATTGTTGGCGTAAACTGAAAGAGAAACCGTGTGACCAATGGTTATCTGAAAAAGAGACAACACTGTGTAAGCTACCAAGAACACTTCTCCAAATTTTTGGATTTAGTTACGCATTGATAGCAACTTATCACTACAGATTGCAATACTCTCTAAAGATTGTAATCTAACAATTTAGCGAATCATTCGAAACCTATTAGTAATGACAGGGCGACTCAATTCAGGGGACATTGATTTAAAACCCGTTGAGAATATTGAAAGTTCTTCTTATTGATAATTATTGACTGGAAAAAGGTATGATTTTCTTAGAAAAAGACTTACTTTAAAAAACTGAGCGTTAAATCCGGTTACAATATAGATCATTGATGATTTCAGCATAATCAGGTTTCTGTCAGTAGTGTAAGGTTGTCACGCCTGATTAAGGGGAATTTAACCACTGGCAAAATTTCAGAATACAACATCAGATGAGCAAACAAGAAATCGAGAATAAAGTAGAGAACATTTTTGAGACACTGCTGTTTAATACTCGCTTTATCGTCATAACGGCTGTGTTAGGTTCTTTTGTAGCTTCTGTTATTATGTACGTCAAAGGGACGCTTTTAGTGTATAACGGGTTATATCTGTTCATAGAACAACTCATTAACTACAATAATGTCAATGAACATGGTGGCGAGGCACTTGTTACCCTGTTAATTTCCTCTGTTGATAATTACCTGTTTGCAACCGTCTTGCTTATTTTCAGTATGGGGCTTTATGAATTATTTATCAGTAAAATAGACCCGGCCAGTCGTAATCCTGATTCTCGCCCGAACTGGTTAAATGTTAAAAGTCTTGATGATCTTAAAGCAGCTCTTGGCAAAGTAATTCTGATGATCTTAATCGTTTCTTTCTTTGAAAAATCTTTGGACATTCAGTATCAGAGCTCTTTAGATCTTTTATATTTGGGTGTTGGAATTATGCTTGTTTCCGGAGCTTTATTTTTGACACACATACAAATGAATCATTCCACCAAATAATATTTTTGCTTTTTACTCATGACTTCGCGTAATGGGTAAATGTTTTACATCCTTGTCCCTTTCGATCAAATAGCTGCACATTTTCAGAGTCCGGACTATATGCTCTGCGCATCAACATCTCTGAAGTATTTCAGGAAATATCACCAAAAACGGTTACTTCCAGGCTGCTGTCGAAAATCTCAACCTCTCTGGTATTCATGAAATTCACCGTTACCACTGTAGACTCCAGAACTGCCGCGCGATGCGGTGTTCTGCAGACGGACCACGGCCCTGTTCCTACTCCAGTCTTTATGCCGGTCGGCACCCGCGCAAGCGTGAAGTCGGTTGAACCCCATGAGCTGAAAGAGCTACATGTTCATATCATTCTTGCCAATACCTATCATCTCTTCCTGAGACCGGGAAATGATATTTTGCTGAAGGCTGGAGGTGTCCACCGGTTCATGAACTGGCAGGGGCCGCTGTTGACCGACAGCGGAGGCTACCAGGTTTACTCGCTCTCCGACCTGCGCAAAATAAGTGAAGAGGGCGTGATGTTCAAGTCGCACCTTGATGGTTCAAAGCAGCATTTCACTCCTGAAAATGTTGTAGATACCGAGCGCATTATCGGCAGCGATATCATGATGCCGCTGGATGAATGTCCGCCGTCAACTGCTGAAAAAGAGTATGTCCGCTCGTCCGGTGAACTGACGATTCGCTGGGCTGAACGGGCACGAAAACATTTCAGTCTTACAACTCCGCTTTATGGCCATGAACAGTTCCTTTTCGGCATCACGCAGGGCGGAATTCATGCTGATTTACGAACTATCTCGACGAACGCGCTGGTTGATCTTGATTTTGACGGATATGCGGTTGGCGGTATGGCTGTCGGGGAACCTGCTTGCGAAATGTACCGGATTCTTGAGCTTTCACACACGCTGCTGCCTGAAGAAAAACCGCGCTATCTTATGGGCGTCGGTACACCTGAAAATATTTTGAATGCTATTGAGCGGGGCATCGATATGTTTGACTGTGTCATACCGACTCGCGAAGGCCGAAACGGCAGGGTCTATACCCGAAATGGCAAGATGAATCTACGGTCGGCAAAGTATTCTGATGATTTCACTTCAATCGATGAAGGCTTCGAAAATGAGGTCTGCCGGAACTACTCGCGTGCCTATATTCGCCATCTTCTGAATGTGGGCGAGATTCTCGGACTCAAGCTCTGTACCCTGCAGAATATTTCGTTTTTTATGTGGTTAACCGCTACAGCACGCAAAGAGATTCAGAACGGCTCTTTTCTGGAGTGGAAACAAGATTTTCTCGACCAATTCAACGTCAGCAATGACCACGCATAACGTCTTTCTCCTGAGCCTCGGCTGCTCGAAAAATACTGTCGATTCTGAACGTCTGATGGCACAGGCCGAAGCTTCGGGTATCGCCTTTACAGAGCGGGCCGATGATGCCGATACCATCCTTATCAACACCTGCGGCTTTATTGAAGATGCCAAAGAGGAGTCAATCGCTGAAACACTTGCCGCTATCGACAAAAAAAGTGAGGGCAAGATTCAGAAGGTGTTTGTGATGGGATGCCTCAGTGAGCTTTACCGGCAGGAACTCAGGGAGGAGATGCCGGAGGTTGACGGCTTTTTTGGTACCCGTGAACTGCCTGACGTCCTTGCCGCCATCGGAGCATCCTATCGCGAGGAGCTTTTTGACCACCGCTCGCTGCTCACGCCACCACACTACTCCTTTCTCAAGATTGCCGAGGGGTGTAATCGTACTTGCTCGTTCTGCTCCATTCCTAAAATCAGGGGACGCTACCGGAGCCAGCCGGTAGACCAGCTTCTGCGAGAAGCTGCGCTGCTGCAGAAAACCGGTGTCAGGGAGCTGAATGTCATTGCCCAGGATATCAGCATGTTCGGCTATGACACCGAAGGAAAATCCATGCTCAATGATCTGGTGCTCCGCCTCTCGGACATGGCTTTTGACTGGATACGGCTGCTATATGCCTATCCTGTGAACTTTCCGCTCGAAGTCATTGAAACAATGCGGGATCGGGAAAATATCTGCAACTATCTCGACATCCCCTTGCAGCACTGTAATGACCGGATTCTCCGCTCAATGAACCGTGGAATCAACAAGCAGGAGACCATTCGCCTTCTTGAAACGATCCGGGAAAAGAACCCTGATATCCGCCTGCGCACCACCATGATTGCCGGTTATCCTGGTGAAACGAGAGAAGAGTTCGAAGAGCTGCTGGAGTTTATTAAGACGACCCGTTTCGACCGGCTTGGCTGTTTCCCCTACTGCCACGAGGAATACGCCGCATCGTATGCCCTTGAAGAGACGGTGACCCCGGAAGAGAAGCAGGAGCGGGTAGCGGAGATCATGGAGGTACAGGAGACTGTCGCTGCCGAAAATAACCGATTCTTTGAAGGCAAAACGCTCAAGGTAGTGATTGAGCAGATTGAGGATGATACTGCTTTCGGCAGAACAGAGTACGATGCACCAGAAGTGGATAACGAGTGCATTCTTTCAATTGGAGAATCGCCGGTCACTGTCGGCTCATTCTGTATGGCGACCATCAGTGATACATCAGCTTATGAGCTATATGGCCAAATTAAGAAACAAACTCCAGGCTGACATTACCTGCCTCTGACTCCTCACGACATACCATATTTACGGTATTTGTATAGCATAAGCTTGGAAACATTGAAAATATTGCGCTCTATTAACAATCGTTAACCAACTATTGATACAATGATCGCTCACACCGGGACACCAATTCTTTGCTCTGACCTTCGCTGCTGTCGAATGAGAAGAAACACCAACAAAAGGATTCCCGGTCTGTGTAGGTAGAACCATAGCTGTTATTTGCCATGGCCGGTTCCTGACACTACAGTGAACCGGTTTTTTTTTGCTGATTTTTAACTTATTACCTAAAATAAAAAACGTTAGACGGAGAATACCATGAATTTTGAATGGACGAAAAAAATCACGCTTTTTGCTGCACTGGCTCTTGCTTCGGGGCTGCCGGGAACTGTAGCTGAGGCTGCGGGGGCTTCCACCCTGCTCAATGTCTCTTATGACCCCACACGGGAGCTCTATCAGAGCGAAAATGCCGCTTTTATTCAGTACTGGCAAAAGAAAACCGGTCAGACCGT
>CAISRC010000081.1 GCA_903887845.1 uncultured Chlorobiaceae bacterium | reverse complement strand
TCCTGCTTCTCCCTTAACTTCATAACATCAAATAACGTGCCATCTTTCAGGCTATCCCCGCTTCCAATCCCTCTTCTCGCTTATCTTCATCGGGCTCCCAATGTATCACCCTTTCCCCTCTCTTCCAAATTCTTTCTTCGCTTTCTTCTTAAAAAATCAATTACTCAACTGACTCATTGTAGACAGGAACGAACGACGGCATATCCACCGCCAGTTCCATCTGATGAACACCCCGAGCAAACTCCTTTGCTGCCGCCACGAAACCATGAAAAAGAGGATGAACCTTCTGTACTCTTGATTTCAGTTCCGGGTGAAACTGTACCCCGACAAACCAGCGGTGATCCTTCAGCTCTATGATCTCAACCAACTCACCGTTCGGTGATGTTCCGGAAAACACCATGCCGTTCTCTTCAAAGCTTTGGCGATAGGTGTTATTGAACTCGTAACGATGCCTGTGCCGTTCGTTGATCAGAAACTTCTGATAGGTCGCATGGGCCATCGACCCTTCGGTAATGATGCAAGGATAGCTCCCAAGACGCATGGTTCCACCTTTCTCCTTGACCTTTTTCTGATGCTCCATAAGATCTATGATCGGGAAACGAGTGCGTTTGTTAAACTCTGTGGAATTTGCATCCACCAAACCGCAGACGTTGCGTGCAAACTCTATAGAAGCACACTGCATGCCAAGACAGATGCCGAGGAACGGAATGTTCTGCTCCCTCGCATACTGTATATATTTTATTTTTCCCTCAATACCCCTGTCTCCGAAGCCAGGCGCCACAAGGATACCGTTGACCCCTTCCAATTCTTTGGCAAAATCGAAGGCGCTGAGCTCTGCATCCTCCGCTCTGAGCAGTTTGACGTTGACCTTGACGTTGTTACTTGCCCCGGCGTGAATAAAGGATTCAATAATGGACTTGTAGGCATCTGGGTATTCGGTGTACTTTCCGCAGATCCCGATAGTCACCTCACCATCCTGCGGAAATTTAACCTTGTTGCAGAAATCCCGCCAGTAATTGAGATTCGGCTCCTTGTAGCTTTTCAGTCCAAGCTTTTTAAGAACGCGCAGATCCAGCTTTTCCTGAAGGAGCATCAGCGGCACTTCATAAATCGTATCGCAGTCGCTCAGGCCTATCACATCAAACTCATTGAGGTTGCAGAAATGGCCAACTTTGTTCTTGATATCGCGAGAAAGCTGCTTTTCACTGCGGCAAACCAAAATATCAGGTTGAATGCCAACACCAAGCAGCATCTTCACGCTGTGCTGCGTAGGCTTTGTTTTCAGTTCGCTTGCCGCCTTGATATAAGGGACAAAGGTAAGATGGATGTTCAGTAGGTTACTGTCGCCCATTTCAAGCTTCATCTGCCTCATCGCCTCAAGAAAAGGGAGTGACTCAATATCGCCGATCGTACCGCCAATCTCAGTGATAAGCACATCAAGGTTACTGTTTTTCGCCTGCTCGGCCATACGATCCTTGATTTCATCAATCACATGCGGCACAACCTGCACCGTCGCACCAAGATAATCTCCGCTGCGTTCCTTGTCTATAACCGATTTATAGACCCGTCCCATAGTCAGGTTCGAGGTCTGCGACGTTGACTCATCAAGAAAACGTTCGTAGTGACCAAGATCAAGATCAGTTTCAGCCCCGTCATCAGTAACATAAACCTCTCCATGTTGATAGGGAGACATTGTCCCTGGATCAACATTGATATAAGGATCATATTTCTGTATGGCCACCCTCAAGCCTCGCGACTTGAGCAGCATACCGAGTGAGGCAGACAGAATCCCTTTGCCGAGCGAGGAAATTACCCCTCCGGTCACAAAAATATATTTCACATTTTTCGGTCGAGCCATGACATCGTTCGTCGTTGATAAATTGGTAAATAAAAGCCTTGGTTATTCCTGTGATTTGTGAGCGCCATCACAGAATGGAAGGTTTGCTGATCTGCCGCAACTGCATATTGCCACAGTTTTTTCTTCACTGATTTCTACCTTCCATGGCTGAAAGTTGCTGCCTTTATGTGACCCGTCGCAATAGGGCAGGTTCTTCGATCCACCACAGGCACAGTAATACTTTGTTCCCGGCTGCTCCTTGATGACATAAGGATGTTTCTTCTCCATACTTCCTCCGTTTTTGGCTAGTGGTTAACGTTAACTATACAAAAAGATCAATCTGTCCATCAGGATCTTCGACCGGGAATTCCACATCTCCATCCTCATCGCTCTTCGGCACTCTGGCAAGGGCAGAAATCATATCCCCGGCCATAAGCCTGACCAACCTGACTCCTGAAGTGTTGCGCCCTGTCAACCGGATATCGGAAACATGCTGACGATTCACGATACCATTCGTTGTGATGATAATCAGATCATCGTCATCATTAACATCAAGCAACCCGACAAGTGCTCCAATCTTTTCATGAGCCTTAAGGGTAATGACCCCGCGGGCACCACGCCGCGTCAGGCGGTAATCCTCAACCCTGCTTCGCTTGCCAAAGCCATTGTCAGTAACGGCAAGCAGCGCGGTATCGAAACGCTTGGTGGTCACCATTGAAATACATTTCTCTCCATCATCGAGAGTAATTCCTTTAACACCCATGGCCGTTCTGCCCATCGTGCGAATTTCAGCCTCAGGGAAACGAACAACATAGCCGGAACTCTTTGCAAGAATGATTTGATGATCACCGTCGGTCAGGCGGGCATCAAGAAGCTCATCGTGTTCCTCAATGGTAATCGCGGCAATGCCATTCTTTCTTGGATGGGAAAAATCTTCAAGCGACGTTTTTTTCACAATCCCGTTCGTTGTCGCCATAACAATAAAGCCTGGCTCGTCAAAGTTCCTGATATTGATGTAAGCCCTGATTTTTTCACCCGGCTGCAGTTCCATGATATTCGCCAGGGCCCTGCCTCGTGCCGCACGACCAGCTTCAGGAATTTCATAAACTTTGAGCCAGTGGCAACGGCCTCTGTTGGTGAAGAACAGAATATGGTTGTGTGTTGAGGCTATAAACATGTGCTCGACAAAATCATCATGCTTTGCCTGTGCACCAGTCACACCCTTGCCTCCACGTGCCTGGCGGCGGTAACCTGAAACCGGGAAACGCTTGATAAAGCCGTCGTGCGTAATGGTAATGACCACATCTTCCTGGGCAATCATGTCTTCAATAGAGAAATCACCCTCCTGAGGCACAATTTCGGTGCGGCGGGCATCACCGTAAACCTCACGGACTTTCAGCAGCTCCTCCCGGATAATCTCCATCTGTTTCTCAGGGCTGCTGAGAATAAAGCGCAGTTCCTCAATCAGTGCAAGCACCTCAATGTATTCCTGATCAATCTTTTTTCGCTCCATACCGGTCAGACGCTGGAGGCGCATCTCAAGAATCGCTTTCGACTGCAGTTCCGACAAGCCAAAGCGCACCATGAGTCTCTCCTGGGCTGTGGCCGCATCCGGTGATTCACGAATAGTGGTAATCACCTCGTCAAGATTGTCGAGACAGATCTTCAGTCCTTCAAGAATATGAGCTCTTTTTTCAGCAGTGTTAAGATCGAATTGTGTGCGGCGAAGGATAATCTCGTTACGATGCTTGATATAGTAGTGCATCATCTCCTTGAGATTGAGTATCCTCGGCACTCCGTCCACCAGCGCAAGCATGATCACGCCGAAGGTGTCCTGCATCGGGGTGTGCTTGTAAAGATTGTTGAGCACCACCTTCGCAACAGCATCCCGCTTCAGTTCAATCACCAGTCGCATACCGTCGCGATCCGACTCGTCACGAATATCGGCAATACCTTCCAGCTTTTTATCGTGTACCAGTTCAACGATTTTCTCAATCAGCCGTACCTTGTTGACCTGATAAGGCAATTCAGTAACAATGATAGACTCTCTGCCATTTTTTTGAGTGACCTCTACAATCGCTCTCGCACGAATAACCACCTTGCCCCTGCCGGTCAGGTAGGCCGAACGGACACCCTCGTAACCATAGATAATGCCGCCAGTCGGAAAATCCGGAGCAATCACATATTTCATGAGATCGGCAACTTCAAGCTCCGGATTGGCAATCAGGGCTATCATGCCGTCCACAACCTCCCTGAGGTTCTGGGGTGGAATATTGGTTGCCATACCGACAGCAATACCTGACGAACCATTCACCAGAAGGTTCGGTATCGCCGAAGGGAGTACCGTAGGCTCCTCAAGGGAGTCATCAAAGTTCAAAGAAAAATCAACAGTACCTTTATCAAGATCCTTAAGCATTTCACCGGCTATGCTCTTCATGCGCACCTCGGTGTAACGCATAGCCGCAGGGGAGTCGCCATCAACAGAGCCAAAGTTTCCCTGACCATCAATAAGAGGGTATCGCATGGAAAATTCCTGCACCAGACGCACCAGACTGTCATAAACAGCCGTATCGCCATGAGGATGGAACTTGCCAAGCACTTCACCAACCACACGAGCCGACTTTTTATGCGGCTTGCCTGCCTGCAAACCAAGCTCATGCATACCATAAAGCACCCTTCGGTGCACCGGCTTCAGACCGTCCCGCACATCGGGCAACGCGCGACTGACAATGACCGACATTGAATAATCGAGATAAGAACCCCGCATTTCTTCTTCAATACTGATCGGGACTATTCTTTCACGCTGCATAGAGAGATCCTGGGTGATAATTGATATAAATAACTCAGAGTCGTAATGTATAAAAATCCATCTGAATTCTTAAGGGAGCATAGACAGCAGCAAGGGGAATTTGCAGATATCCCTGCAAAATATCAGGTCAGCGGTACTATGGGAGCATCTGACCAGAGGGATTCAAGATCATAAAAACGGCGTTCATCCGGCATGAAAATATGCACAACAACATCAATATAGTCCAGCAAAATCCAGTGCATGGAATCCATGCCCTCAACATGCATCGGACGCTCTCCATCTTCTCTCAGTTCATCAATAATATGCTCTGCCGCTGCCTTTGCCTTGCGCTCTGAATCAGCGGTTATAATCACAAAATAATCGGTGACCGAGGTCAATCCCCTCAAGTCAAGAATCTTCACCTCTTCACACTTTTTCTCAAGTGACAGCTCCGCAGCTCGCCTGGCCAGCAATTCACCGACAGCTACTTCTCTGCCCCGGCCAACTCTCTCTTCTTCTTTCAAACTACTCATATCCCAACATCCTTCATAAATAAACTATATTTTACAACAACTTACCACCACAAAGCAATAAAACATCTATAGTTCCTGCAATGATGGTAACTCTCCAACATACAAAAAAGCCTGCTCACTGACACAAAAAAAGCCGGGAGTAACCCTGGCCTGGACTGGGGAGACAGAAAAACCGATTACTCTATCGCGATTAACGCTATTGATCACGTTGATTTTCCAGTAATATCCCCATTTAAAATCACACCCTCCCGCCTCTCGGACTAAACATCTGCC
The DNA here is from genome assembly GCA_903887845.1 of uncultured Chlorobiaceae bacterium. GTDB lineage: Bacteria > Bacteroidota > Chlorobiia > Chlorobiales > Chlorobiaceae > Chlorobium. The sequence goes on along the minus strand of CAISRC010000081.1, from coordinate 4,009 downwards.
GGTAATCAGGAGTAACCCCGTTCAGCTCTGCAACATCCGACGCCGCAAAAAGCCTTTCGGCAGCGAAGAAAAGTGACCGAGCGGAAAAAAGGTCGGCTTCCCGGTACACTGCACCGGAAGCGACCAGCAACGGGATCAGCTCAAGGAGCCTGCGCCCGACAACAACGGTCTCAACACTCCGGGCAAGATCAGCCGCAACGGCAGCAACATCAGCCGCAGAACCCCGAAGCACCTCATCATGCCACAGGCCTGCAGAGAGATCTTCCGAATGATAAGATGCATAGTAATACTCACCCTTGCGGGCCGGAATCACTGCCATAACCGTGCCTTCGGCGGCCCGTAATGAAGCTGCCATGGCTGGCATGGTGGGCACCGGAAGCAGCGGTATGCCAAGCCCGTATGCAATCCCCTTGGCAACAGACATCCCGATGCGCAGAGCGGTAAAGGATCCTGGGCCTGAGGAGATGGCAATGCACTCCAGCTCCCGTCGGTTGAGACGGCTCTCCGTCATCACCTGCTCAACAAGCGGGACAAGCGACTCAGCCGCCCTCTTCCAGTCGGCGCTTACGGCCTCGGTAACGATTCCTCCTTTCACTACTGCCACACTCAGCGCTTCATGGGTGCACTCAATCGCCAGAATATTCATCGAACAAAGCGTTTAATAATAATGCGACGGCTCTCATCGCCAGCATACTCAAGAGAGACCGTCAGCGTATAGAAAGATGCGTATTCGGTAAATCGCTCGGCCCACTCCACAAAAGAGAGATCACCGCTGGAGAGATATTCATCAAAGCCAATCGCTTCAAGCTCCCGAAGCGACTCAATTCTGTAAAGATCAAAATGGTGCAGCACCACCTCTTCACCCGCAAGCGATCCCTGATAGATATTGAAGAGTGAAAAGGTGGGGCTGGAGAGCTGCTCAGAACAGTTGAAAAACTCCGTAACTCCCCTCATGAAAACCGTTTTGCCCGCTCCAAGCTGGCCAGAGAGAGATATAATCTCACCTGGTTGCAGACTTGCTGCAAACTGCCGGGCAATCTGGCGCGTCTCATGCTCTGAGTGAGAGAGAAACTCTTCAGTCATGGGCGGGTCAGGCAATCGAATTAAAGACAAGGCCTGTCATAATTTTAGGATAGAAAAAGGTGGATTTCTGCGGCATCACCTCTCCCGTCTCCGAAACGGCCAGCACCTGCGACACCGTCGTCGGCTTGACCACAAATCCCACCTGCACCCTGCCTGAATCCACCGCCTCAAAAACCTCGCGGTCATCATGGACGTAAACAAGATTGCTCTGTTTTGCCATGGCCTCCTGGGAGATGCCAAGCAGTTTTCCCAGAATAAGATCGTGCAGAAGAACCAGACCAAGGCTCTTCAATGCTTCCGGACGTGATGGATCAACCAGTGTATCAGGATTACTCTTCAGGGTTATTCCAACAACTGAACCCGGGGTAACCACACCATAGGTATAGTTTGACGGCTCCTGGTCAAAAAAGTGTTTGAGTTCAGCCCTATCATGGAGGTCGGTCAGGGTAAAATGTTCCTCAAGAGCTACCCGTAACGTAGCAATATCAAAATTGGGCAGAGTGTGTACCAGCCTGTGGATCGGAAAAATAAGCAACCCTTCATCATGAATGTTGGCGAGATAGGTCAGAATAAAGTTATAGGGCTCCTGACCGGTATGAGAGGGGTTCGCCGCTGCACGCTCATTACGATAGTTGACGCCAGTATCGTAACGGTGATGACCATCGGCAATATAGACGACCCGCTCTTGCAGCGTCTGCTGGAACTGGCCGACCAGTGACGGATCGGTAATTCGCCACATCCGGTTTTTCACCCCCTGAAACTCTGCATCAATCACTGGCTCATTTGCCCCTGCAAAGCTTTTCATCAGTCGATCAACATTTTTGCTTTCGTCGGCATAGAGTCCAAAAATACTGCTGATATTGGTTTTGGTTTTTCTGAAGAGGTTGAGGCGGTCTGCCTTTGGACCTGAAAGAGTTTTTTCATGGGGCAGTACCTTTTTTTCCGCAAAATCGTGCAAACGCATCGCCGCAAAAAAACCGCACCGGGTATGTGAAACACCGTCGACATCATCAAAAGTCTGAAAATAGGGATAGATCGCTGGCTCTGGATCATGCTGAAGCTCTCCCGAATCAAGCCACTCGGCAAGGCGTAACGCTGCCGCTTCATAGGGGTCAGTCTCCTTCGGGAGTTCAAGCCTTATCGCATTGAACGGAGAGCTGTTGTAAAGCTGCTGCTGAAACGCAGGAGAGATAACATCGTAAGGGGGGCAAATCAGCCCGTCAGCACTCTTGAGTAATTCGGGATTATATAAAACCCCTTTAAAAGGAATAATTTCCGGCATAACTTTTATAAAAGATGTATTAACTCAATACTATATGACAAAATAGATGTACATAAGAACAAAGTGAGGGGCCAAAACTTTACAAATTTCCCTATAATTTTATTATTGGAACCATCTCCATACTCCGGGAATATTGCGTGAATTTAAGCATAAAGGGGGAAAGACAGAGGATAGTATTTTTGAAACTGTGAATATTTTTTCTCTTCTGAAAAGGTACATTTCCTGCATCCTGCACACATTGCAAAGACTCTTCAAAAGGTGCCACAGATAGCTGGCTTAGGAGAGAGGAGAGTTTACATGCTGAAGGGCGCTTGGTGACCGCTTTCTGGTGCCCGATTACAAAGATTAAATAACCCTCTTGGTCAAAGAGCGACAAATACGCAATCCCCAGCGTTGTTGTTCAAGATTATTATTACCTTGTTAGTACGACTTAATAGGGCGAGTCGAATCCTCTTTATGTGGAAAAGAAGCTCTACAATTTTCAGATCAAGCTGATAAATCCATGCAAAAGCAACTGACAGTCATTATCACACATGAAGAAGGGGGGTATGTGTCGCTTTGCCCCGAATTTGATATTGCAAGCCAGGGAGAGACCATTGAAGACGCCCGCGAAAATCTTCGCGAAGCCTTGAAGTTATTCTTCGAGACCGCATCCGTCGAAGAGATCCAGACCCGCTTTCATGAGGAGGTATACGTAACCCGCATGGAGGTTGCTATTGGGTAAGCTTCGCATCCTTTCGGGAAAACAGGTCTGCGCGATTCTTGTAAAACACCGCTTTGTTGAAGTGCGTCAGCGAGGCAGTCACATTGTTATGCAGAAACAACTTCCTGATACCACAATTACCATACCGGTTCCGAACCATACAGAATTACGAACAGGAACACTTCAATCCATCATCCGCCAATCAGGGTTGCCCAGAACGGAATTCGAGTCATAAAACACAATACCAAAAATATGGGGAATATTCCGTCCAGCCTCAAACACATAACCCGCTAAACCTTTAACTGAAAATACCTTACATGCTCTGCACGTAGAGGGATATTAGGGGTGTCAACAACATCAACACTTTTTCAAAATCTCACGACAGTTCAAACTAAAGCAGATAAATTCTTTTTGCCGAGTTCCCAGCAGCCGGAAGCCCGCAAACCCCTGATTTTTTTAGAGGCTAAAAAGGCCAATACTGGACAACACGATTAGCTTTCATCATTTTCGGAGTTTCGCGAATTCTTTGACAGCAGGGGAGATTCGGCCTCTAAAGCGGTTGATCCTTTTGGGTGCTGCCGTCCGTGTGTTGCGGGTGTATTCTTGGTTTCACTGCTCGTTCAATTGCCAAGCGTATAAAGCGTTGATATGGAATTCCAACGCGTTTTGCATTAATGCGCACAGCATCTAACAACTCTTCAGGCAGCCGGAGACTGATTGACGTATCCTTGCGTTTCAACTCAAAGCGCATTGAAACCATGCCTGAAAAATCATACTTGCTCAAGTCGGCAGTCTCTACGAACCTGATTTCCCGCAAAAAATGTAGCCATGACCGCTACAATTCAATAAAATAATGAGGGTTATGTAAAAATAGCCCTTGTTTTTTGCCTCAAACATAGTTACATTAATAACTATACATAAAGGAGGCAACTATGGCTTTT
>CAISRC010000080.1 GCA_903887845.1 uncultured Chlorobiaceae bacterium | reverse complement strand
ATGCAGACGATTATTCGTATGCAATGGCTGCCTGATTAGCACAAGTTAATTAATCAGCCATCGTCCGATGGGGGAGGCGCTTACTCTGAAGCCACCGGATGGCATAACCAGCGCTTGAGCTTCGGTTCGCGCAAGTAAGCTCCGACTGTTTTTGCCCGAAAAGGCAGGCGGGTGAAACAAAGAGGGATAGTGAACCAAACTTTACAGGTGTAGCACTGGTTCGCGAAACACTGAACACCTGAGATGAGTGTGGGAGCTTTATTGAGCAATGTTCTGGACGCGGGTTCGACTCCCGCCATCTCCACAAAGTAAGAGTTTTTTAACATCCAAGAAAGACCCTAAGCCCTTGTTTTACAAGGGTTTTTTTGTTTTCCGTGTCTCACGTGCTCTATGGGAATACACTTAAATAACGTCACTGGTGAACAGGTGGGGGATCATGCAGGGCGGTGTGACCGAGAGGATTCCTGCGGTTATCACTTGAGACCGAGTGAGTATTTTCAGTTGACCGGCAAAAAGCCTTTCAGGGTTACGATGCCCACTTACAGACCAAAGCCGCCAACACCTGAGCCGTCGTTTATTGATGCTGCGGTGATGCGCGCCAGCCTTGCCAGATATGAGCAGAACAACTTCTGCCGGTGGCTTTGTGGCGTGCTGGGTGAAGAGAGAGCCTTTGAGCTTAAGGCATTGTACCAGATCGGGACGTCGAAGCATTGGGCGGGTTCGTCAGTCTTCTGGCAGATCGATACGGCTAACCGTGTCAGAGGCGGGAAGGTGATGCTTTATGATGTTGAAACGGGTCGTCGTGTGAAAGAGCCGTTTCCTCATGTGAATTGGGTGCATCGTTTGATGAAGATTGAGCCTTACCATTTGCGGCAGTGCTTTTTTGGTGAACACTTGCTTACCCTTGACACGGTGAAGCCGGTGGCAGTTGTTGAGAGTGAGAAGACGGCTCTTGTTGCCAGTGGTTTTATCCCTGAGTTCATCTGGATGGCAACAGCAGGAAAGCAGAATCTCAACAAGGAGAAGTTGAAAAGCTTGCAAGGGCGGAGGGTGAAGCTTTTTCCTGACTTGGGCGCGTTTGAGAGATGGCAGAGCCTGAGCAGAGGAGTGGCAGGCGTGAGTGTATCAGATGTGTTAGAGCGGAGGGCAACTGATGCCGATAAAGCTGCAGGGCTGGATTTGGCTGATTTTTTATTGAGAGAGAAGAGAGCGGGAGTGACAGTATAAAGAACATCATTAAGCAATTGAAATCATGGACAAGATTGTTCCAATGGAGGAGGTGAAAAACCCCGACTTCCTCACCATTCGCCGTGACCCAACGGACAAGCGCCCCACCGCAGAGCTCAGGGCTGAAGCGCTTTTGGGGACGGCTGCGGTTTGTAATGCAAGAGTTATCAGGTCATTTCATACCAATCGTGAGATGCTTGATCTTGATGCTTGTGTGACGATATTGGCGGCGGCAGCGAAGAAGGTTAGTGATGGTGATTGTTCAGGGACTGAGAGTATTCTTTCGGCGCAAGCCGTGGCCTTGAACACCATTTTCACCAGTATGGCAATAAGAGCCAATAGTTGCAAGTTCATTCCAGATACGGAAGCCTACCTGAGACTCGCTCTGAAGGCGCAGAACCAATGCCGTTCAACACTTGATACGCTTGCACAGATCAAGCATCCGCGCCAGACGGTTATCACCAAGCAGGCAAACATCAGTAACGGGCCACAGCAGGTGAACAACACGCTGAATCAGGGAGGCGAGCAGCAGCATTTGAACTTGAAAAATTCAGAAATCGAGCAAAACAAACTATTGAAGCATGAGCAAGAGAAGGGCGAACGGTTGGACACCGGAAAGACGGGTGCGGCAGGCTGAAGCGATCCGGCAATGGCAGCCGTGGACAAAGTCAACAGGGGCAAGAACCGAAGCAGGGAAGGCCAGAGTAGCGCGGAATGCTGATAAGGGTGGCACGTGGCGAGAGACGAGGAACTCTCTCAAGCTTATGAATCAACTGTTGAGAGAGCAGCGGCTCACTTTGAACCGGTGGTGAGCAGTCTTCGAGTTACCTCAGAGCTATATCTCCAAACACAAAGCGTGGTTCAGCCATACCAACGACGGGGGGGCGGGGTTCCCCCTGCGATACCCAAGTGAATCTTGTCACCATTTTGTTGACCTGTTGACTGCTGGTTGCGTTGCTTGGCAGCAACAGGCTTACGCTGTTTCCCGATGAGTTATTTCCTGATAAGAAAATTCCCATAAGCCAGCATTTTCTTTGGCATGCTCAATGGTCATGCTGACAAGATTCCCCTTCTCATCAACATCAATCAAGATGTTTTCACTAATCTCGCGAGTTTCAAACACCGGTTTATCAAGTAATTCAACATAAGCGGTATCAGTATCCTCAAAATATTTCACTTTCATGGGTTAGCTCTCCTTGTATGATCGATCGAAAAAAGCATTATGAACGGTTTCGCCATCTTCAAGCAAAATGACACGTAAAGCTTTACCGGCATCTTGAATATGGGCCCATTTTTTGATTCTACCATCAGATTGGATAACAGTTTTCTCAGGGTGTTCTACAACAAAACAGATCCATTCATCCTTTATGCCTATACGGTCAGGCCGATTTCTCGTTACGTTAAAATAAGATGTGGTTTTCATGCAGCGACATCTGCTAACATTTTTGCATTGATTTTGTTAACCGGCTCTCTTGCTTCTCTACTCTTTTAATGTACAAAAGTGCAATAAAATAGCAGAGAAAATCAGAGAGATATAGTTTTGAAAAGGGCGTGAAGCTCTGGGATAAAGAGTGTCGGGTAAGTCGCAACTACATTACGCATCCAAGAATGATTGAACAGCACGCCAGCACCCTAATAAAGTGCCCCTGTTTACCGGATTTCGATTTACGACCCTGGGACTTGGGTGTGGGCTGGTGAAAACTTTGAGATGCGGCCCGACTCTTCGAACATGAGTCTCAACCTTTTGTGCCTTGCAACCAACTAATACAATTGCACGCAGTTTTGGCAGAAGTTGGAGCAGTTCGGCAAGGGTTTCTATCCCTGCTGCAATATCAGTCGAGTTTGCTGGGCGTATTTTGATCCCCGAACCAATGTACCAAGGAACCGCGTTCCAAGCCGCTATGCGCTTGCGATCTATTCCGGCCTCTCTGCTAATTTCAAAGAAATTCTTTGCTGTTTCGTCGGGATTGTTCATTGAAACGAAACCGGAATTTTTCGCCTTTGAGCCTGGGGCTTCAAGCAAAAATCAGTAGTGTCCGGTTAAAATAAAGCGAGTTGAGATACCGGCTCCCTTACCTTTTTGAGAGAATGTTCGTTCAGAGATAAAATATCGATCAACAAGCGTTGTTCCATGAGGACAGCGGCAATCATCCTGGTCAATTCCT
>CAISRC010000079.1 GCA_903887845.1 uncultured Chlorobiaceae bacterium | reverse complement strand
CTTCTTTTATGACGAAGCTGATTCCCCGAACGACAAGTCGTTGCTCGCTCTTTTTGAGACGTACTTCAAAATACTTCCTGAGTACAAAAAAGCCGGAAAGGATTTTGTGATTCACCGCCCTGTCTATGGCATTATTCCAGCTTATTGTCATGACGGCTTCGATCGCACCAGGGAGATTGCCGATGACAATATCATTCTTTTCGGTGATGCCGCGTCACTTGGCTCTCCGCTCACCTTCTGCGGTTTTGGATCAATGGTTCGTAACCTTCGCCATCTTACAGGCGATCTTGACCGTGCCCTCAGCGACAATAACCTCTCGAAAAAGCATCTCGAAAAAATCAACGCTTATGAGCCGAATGTCGCCTCTATGGCAAATCTCATGAAGTACATGTGTTTTAATGCTGCAACCGATGAACCGAATTTTGTCAACGACTTGATGAATGAGGTGATGATTGTGCTTGATGAGCTTCCACTGCATTACCGCCAGGCCATGTTTCGTGATGAGATGAAGATTGAGGAGCTTGCCATAGTCATGCTGCGGCTTGGATGGCGCTATCCCAAAGTGCTTTTGGTAACCTGGGAAAAACTTGGACTGCAGGGCTCATTTGGGTTTTTCAAAAATATTGTCGGATGGGCATTTTCACCAGTCAGATAACTTTTTCAAGAGATGACCGACAGCATTCATGCGCTCGAGAAGATAGCTCAGCTTCGCAAAGAGATTGAGCGTCATAATCATCTCTACTATATCGAAGCAAAACCGGAACTATCTGACTACGAGTTCGACAAGCTTCTTGAACAACTGATTGCGCTTGAACGGCAGTTTCCCGACCTTGTCACACCCGACAGCCCCTCCCGGCGAGTTGGCGGTGCGATTACGAAGGAGTTTGTGTCGGTCACTCACCGTGAACCGATGCTGAGCCTTTCCAACACCTACTCTCCTGGTGAAGTTGAGGAGTTCTACAACCGTGTAAAAAAGCTTCTTGCCCTCGAAGGGGTGGATGAGCATGAGATGGTCGCCGAGCTGAAGTTTGACGGTGTGGCCATCAGCCTTCTCTACCGGGATGGGCTGCTTGTTCGTGGCGCCACACGGGGAGACGGTATTCAGGGAGACGATATAACGGTTAACATCAGAACTATTCCTACGGTGCCTCTCAAAATAAGTGGTGTCGGGGAGATGGAGGTACGGGGCGAAGTCTTTATGCGCAAGGAGGATTTTGAGCAACTCAACGAAAGCCGTCCCGAGGAGGAGCGGTTTGCCAATCCCCGCAATGCCACGGCGGGCACACTCAAGTTGCAGGACTCTGCCGAGGTTGCCCGTCGCCGGATGAGCTTTGTTGCCTACTATCTAAAAGGCATAAGGGATGAATCCACTGCGCATTTCAGCAGGCTTAAGCTCCTTGAAGAACTGGGCTTTTCTACTGGCAATCATTACCAGATATGCCGTGAGCTGCATGATATCAATGAGTTTATAGCAGAATGGTCAGAAAAGCGGTGGAAACTTCCTTACGAGACCGATGGTGTGGTGCTGAAACTGAATGCAGTGACCCTCTGGGATAAACTTGGCGCTACGGCCAAAAGTCCGCGCTGGGCAATTGCCTACAAGTACCCGGCGCAGCAGGCAAGAACGGTGCTCAATGCTGTTGTGTTTCAGGTAGGACGGCTTGGCACCATTACCCCGGTGGCAGAGCTTGAGCCGGTGCTCCTTGCCGGTTCAACTGTTTCCCGCTCGACGCTGCATAATATCGATGAGATCGGGCGTCTTGGCGTCATGATTCATGATCGGGTTATCATTGAAAAATCAGGCGAGGTGATTCCCAAGGTGATCAGCGTTGTGCTTGAGGATAGGCCGTCGGATGCTCAGCCGATTGTTATTCCGTCGAATTGTCCCGAGTGCGGTACGCCGCTTGCCAGGACGGAGGGTGAGGTGAGTTACTACTGTTCCAATGAGGAGGAGTGCCCGGCGCAGATCAGGGGCAGGCTGCTGCACTTTGCTTCGCGAAATGCCATGGATATCAAAAGTCTTGGCAAGGCGCTGGTCGACCAGCTTGTTGCCATCAGGCTGGTGAAAGATGTCGGAGACCTCTATTATTTACAGGAGCCGCAGCTTGAAAAGCTTGAGCGAATGGGGCGCAAGTCGGCACAGAATCTGGTGCGGGCTCTTGATGAGAGTCGCGCAAAAAGTTACGAACGCTTGCTCTATGCCCTTGGTATCCGTCATGTCGGGCGCGCGACTGCCCGTGAGCTGTCGCAGGCCTATCCTTCACTTGAAGCGCTGATGCAGGCAAGCGAAGAGCAGCTTGCAACTGTTCCCGACATTGGGCCGGTCGTTGCCCACAGTATCTGCGACTATTTTGCCAAACCCTCTGTACCTTATTTCCTTGAAAAGCTCAATGCAGCAGGATTGCAGTTGAGTGCTTCAGAGTCAACAGAGCAGATCAACCGAAATTTTGAGGGGCTTACAGTGCTCTTTACGGGAGGCCTTGATCGCTATGACCGTCAGACAGCCTCTGAGCTGGTGATGGAGCGGGGCGGCAGGGTGGTGAACTCGGTCAGCAAAAAAACCGGCCTTGTTGTGGCCGGTCATGATCCCGGCAGCAAGCTCGACAAAGCGATAAAGCTTGGAGTGCGTGTGGTTTCAGAGGATGAGTTTGAGGCAATGCTGTAGCAGCACCCTATTTTTTTGCGATATAGAGAATTGAAGTCTCAAAGGTCATCGGCAAATACTCGGCGCTCTTGAATCCACTGTTTCTCAGAATAGCAGTGAACGCTTCGGCTTGCGGAAACTGTTCGACGGAGTTTGGCAGATAATCGTAGGCAAATGAGGATTTGCTGAACAGCCCAGCAATTTTCGGCAGAACTTTTTTGAAGTATATCAGATAGAGCTTTTTCATGACACCATTGCGCGGAATCATCGGTTCGATAATAAGCGCATGGCCGCCTGGTTTCAGAACCCGGTGAAACTCTCGCATTCCTTCACTCAGATTCTCAAAATTTCTTACACCAAATCCTGCGCTCACTACATCAAAACTGGCATTGCCGAACGGCAGTTTCTCCGCATATCCCTCATGAAAGGTGATCTGCGGATACTTCTTTTTTGCAATGACAAGCATTTCGGGAGAGAGGTCAAGCGCCGTCACTTTTGCTCCGGCGATTTTTGACATGGAGGCGGCCAGATCACCCGTGCCTGTGGCGACATCAAGGATTTTTGGAGCGCTGTTTTTGCCCAGCAGTTGTTTAGCCTTGCCGGCAGCTTTTGCCCGCCAGTAATTGTCAATACCGAAACTGAGCAGATGGTTCAGAAAATCGTAAGTAGGGGCTACCTCGTCAAACATGGATCGTATTGATCCTCTCGACTTTGTCCGCAGAAGGGACTTTGTTTCAGCTTTTTTTGCCATAAACCTCTTCCGGATTAAACATCAGAGTGTCGCAGATCTCCATTGAGAGATCATCAGTTGCCTTGCGATAAAAACAGGAGTGGTAGCCCGCGTGGCACGCCCCGCCGGTCTGAGAAACTTTCAGCAGGAGCGTGTCCCCATCACAATCGATCAGAATATCATGAACGTCCTGCATGTTTCCGGAAGACTCACCTTTAAGCCAGAGCTCCTTGCGGCTGCGGCTCCAGTAACAGGCTTTCTTTTTTTCAAACGTCATTTGAAGGCTTTCCCGGTTCATCCATGCCATCATGAGAACCTTGCCTGTTTCATGGTCTTGCACGATTGCTGGCACAAGTCCTTTTTCATCGAACTTTACAGTTTCAAGAAAGCTTTTCTGGATATCTTGATTATCGGTCATTGATGGTGTAGATTAGGTGTTTCCCATGCAAGAGTTTCTGAAGAAGGCGCAGGAAAAGAAAAATGTACATAAAGATTGATAAAATTATGAAAAAACCAAGGTCGGAATGGATAAAAATTTCAAAACTTGTAACTTTCCAACGCTGAATATCTAACAAAAGTACCCAATGAAGTCGCTGCAAAAATTTCTTCCAAAATATTCCATTGCACTTGCTGTTCTTTTTATTGCTACGGTTTTTTTTCTGATTACAAGAGGTAATACGGTCGACATAGAGGCCGGTGAAGTGACCAATTCGGAGCTTGTTCAGGCCATCTATGCTACAGGTTTTGTTGAGGCTGATGCTGTGGCCAATTTGAGTGCTGAATGTTCAGGCACAGTGAGTTATGTTGGCGCACTGGAGGGGCAGCATGTCTCTGCCGGTCAGAAAATTCTTCAGTTCGACAGTCCTCAGCCACAGCTTGCTGTTCGTGAAGCACGGGCGGCCTTTGCTGAACAGCAGGCTCTTGCGAGAGATAACAGGCTTCGTGCTGCAAGGAAGAAAAATCTGTTTGTCGAAGGAGCGATATCGCGTCAGGAACTTGAAGATGCCGAGAAAAACAGCATTCAGTCCCAGGAGCTGCTTCAGCAGAGAGCTTTCCAGGTGAAGATGCGAGAGGATGATCTGAAAAAATTGACCGTCACAGCCCCGTTCTCAGGTATCATGACCTTGCAGAACATCAAGGAGGGCGATTATGTTATGACCAATACGCTTGTTGCCCGGGTGGTTGATACCTCCCGCTTTGTAATCAGTGTAGAGGTGGACGAGCTTGATATTCCCCGTATCCGCAACGGTCAGTCGGCGACAGTTGCTTTTGATGCCTACCCGGAGAAGCGCTTTGCTGCTCTTGTATCACGTATCGTGCCTCAGACAGACCGGGTGACGAAGACCTCCAGAATTTATCTGACCCTTGGCAATCCTCCGGATAATATCCAGGCAGGCATGACTGCAACTGCAAATATTATTTACAATATTCGGTCGAATGCACTTCTTGTACGAAAAAGCTCTGTCTTTGAGGAAAACCGCAAGAGCTATGTCTGGACAATTCAACACGGACGACTGAAAAAACAGCTCATTGTGCAGGGTGCCAGCGATATGGCCTTTGTCGAAGTGCTGCAGGGGTTGAAAAAAGGCGATAAAATTGCGCTTTCCCCTGAAAAGAGTTTACATGAGGGAATGGACGTAAAAATAATTCCGGCAAGGAAGTCCTGATATTTCGATGATGAAAGGAAATGTGGAGGAACTGAGAGTATGGGTCGTTTGGCTGTTTATATAGACGGAGCAAACCTGTTTTATACCCAGCGCCATCTTTGTTGGCAGATAGATTTTTCTCGTCTGATGGCATTTTTCCTTTCAGGCTATGCTTCAGTTGAGGCAAATTATTACGTTCCGGCATCCGAACCGGTATCAGCGGAAAATGCTGCCTTTTCAAGAGTACTGACTGCGAACGGTTATCGGATTATCTCAAAACCGGTAAAAAAAATTGTCAACAAAGAGACTGGTGTGGTGATCATGAAAGGCAATCTTGATGTTGAACTTGTTGTTGATGCCTTGAGCTGCGCTGATCTATACGATACCTTTATACTGTTCAGTGGTGACAGTGATTTTCTTCCTCTGCTCAGAGCTTTAAAAAAGAAAGGAAAAGAGGTAATGGTTTATTCTACCCAGGGGCTGAGCGCAAGGGAGCTGCTGGCAGAGCCGGGTATTATTTATTGTGATCTTTCAATGCTGAAAGATCGTATCGAACAGCTAAGACCTGGAGATCATCTTCGCGTCGAGGGGGCGGCAGGCAACGATCAGGCGTTTGCGCTTCCTCTTCCGGAAATTGGAGAGATCTTTACTGGTACCGTTTTAAAGGTTCAGCCTTACGGAATTTTTCTGAGCAATCCCTTTCACGTCAAATGTCTTCTTCCCCTAAGTTTTCTTGGTATCAGTAAATATATCAGTGACCTGACGGCGATTGTGCGCATGACAGATATATTTGATGTGGTGGTTTTCCACGTCAATGCCGCTCGCGATATTGCGGAGATTACCGTAAAACTTGCCGATAAAAAGATGGCAGAGGAATTGACGTCGAGGATAGGTGGGTAGTCGATTTTATTTTTGCAGAAAGAATGGGAGTTCAAGGCTGCAAGCGGTGTGCTTGCAGCCCGACATACTCTTCCGTTCACTTGTGGTGCTCGTTATCAGCGCCAGAGCCCATCAGCTTTTCATTAATGGCTGCCGCTGCCGTACGCCCTGCGCCCATGGCAAGAATAACCGTTGCGCCACCGGTGACAATATCGCCTCCTGCATAGACATTATCCTTTGAGGTGGCCATAGTGTTGATGTCAACAACAATCGTATCGCGCTTGCTGACCTTAATGTCAGGCGTTGTCTGCTTTATGAGCGGGTTGGAGCCATTACCGATGGAAATAATTGCCATATCGATTGAGAGCGTGAACTCCGAGTCTGGTATCGGTATCGGTTTGCGCCGTCCAGAGTCATCAGGTTCTCCCAGCTCCATTCTGATGCACTTGACGCCGGTAAGCCACTGCTCGCCATTACCGATAAATTCAACAGGATTCATCAGCAGCATAAATTCAATACCCTCTTTCTGCGCGTGGTGAAGCTCCTCCAGACGGGCAGGCATTTCTGCTTCAGAGCGGCGATAAACAATATAGGCATGTTCCGCGCCAAGTCTTTTTGCGGTTCGAACGGCATCGAGCGCAGTATTGCCGCCGCCGAAGACTGCCACATTTTTTCCCTTGCAATTGAAGACCGGAGTGTCATTATCAGGGAATTGATATGACTTCATCAGGTTTACCCTGGTCAGGAATTCATTGGCAGAATAAACTCCAAGGAGATTTTCTCCAGGAATGCCCATGAACCATGGCAAACCTGCTCCGACACCCACAAAGACAGCATCAAAGCCCTCTTCTTTCAGAAGTTCGTCAACAGTAATTGAACGACCGGCGACGGCATTGGTGACAAACTTGACGCCGAGTTGTTTCAGTCCTTCAATTTCAGCTTTAACGATTGTTTTGGGCAGACGGAATTCTGGAATTCCATAAACAAGAACACCGCCAAGTTCATGCAGCGCCTCAAAAACGGTGACGGCATGACCCAGTTGAATCAGATCGTTTGCGCAACTCAGTCCTGCCGGGCCGCTGCCGATAACCGCCACTTTTTTACCGGTAGAGGGTTTTACTGAAGGCAGATCGACTTTTCCTGTTTCGCGCTCATAATCACCTGCAAACCGTTCCAGATTGCCGATAGCAACCGATTCATGTTTTTTTGTAAGAATGCACATTTTCTCGCACTGATCTTCCTGCGGACAGACCCTGCCGCAGATAGCAGGCAGTACGTTGTCCTCCTTGATTTTTTTTGCTGCGCCCAGAAAGTTGCCTTCAGCAATCATCTTTATGAACTGGTCTATCTTGATATTGACCGGGCATCCTTTGATGCAGACAGGATCTTTGCACTGAATACATCGCAACGCCTCCTGAATGGCCAGTTCAGGAGTGTATCCCAGATGAACTTCCTGAAAGTTATGGATACGAACCATCGGGGCCTGTGCGGGCATGACCTGGCGCGGAATGGCAAGGCGTTCTTTGGTCGTGATACGTTGTGCGTCCATGGTAATATCTTCTTTAAAAACAAAAGTTTGGTTATCAGAAAAAAAGCCATACCCGGCAAAAGAAAAAAGTATAACGGTCACTCGTTGACAACGACAGAGCACCAGAAAGGGCTTATACTGTTTTATACAGGTTGCACTGGTGGACAAATGCTTCAGCAGATTGTTTTTCTTCCGACTGATAGATCTTGTTCCGGTCAGAGAGATTTTTAAAGTCGACCAGATGAGCATCAAATTCAGGGCCGTCAACACAGGCAAATTTAATCTGGTTGTCCACACTGACCCTGCAGCCGCCGCACATGCCGGTACCATCTACCATAATCGGATTAAGACTGACCATCGTTTTTATCTTGTAGGGACGGGTCACCTCAGCGATGGCTCTCATCATCGGGATAGGGCCGATAGCAAGCACATAATCAATAGTTTTTCCGGAATCTATCAGTTCCTGCAGTTTCTGGGTAACAAAACCGTGGAAACCATAAGAGCCATCATCGGTTGTAATGTAGGCCTCATCACTGACGGCCTTCATCTCTTGTTCAAGAATCACCAGATCTTTTGACCGAGCTCCGTTAATCGTAATGACATAATTGCCCGCATCTTTCAGGGCGACAGCCGTCGGATAGGCTATTGCCGTCCCGACACCACCACCGATGCTCACCGTCGTACCAAACTTCTCAATATGTGACGGTGCTCCAAGGGGTCCAACCACATCACTGACGGTGTCGCCAGCCTCTTTGCTGTTCAGCTCTTTCGTGGATTTACCCATACCCTGAACGATGATGGTTATGGTGCCTTTTTCAGGATCCGAACCGGCAATGGTGAGTGGTATCCTTTCACCACTTTCACCAACCCTGATCATGACAAACTGGCCGGCTTTTCTTTTTTTAGCGATGCGAGGAGCCTCAATTTCAATTTTTTTGATATTTTCAGCTAAAAATAGTGCCGAAACAATTTTATACATTGGTTCTTCGATTTTCGTATTTATAGAGGTGGAGACCCGCTGTGTGTTACGGTAAGGGAAAAGAATCTTTATTATAAAAAATAAATATTCAATATAAAAATTGAGCAGGAGAGGAG
>CAISRC010000078.1 GCA_903887845.1 uncultured Chlorobiaceae bacterium | reverse complement strand
CCGAACTTCATCTTCTGCAGTCAAAAGATCATATTTTCCTATCTCCTGCAGGTAACGGTCAAGAGAAAGGCTTTCACGATTGGTTATCTGTTTGCTTATTTTGAGTTGCCTCATATAGAACTCTCCTTGAGAACTTCAGCAAGTTAAACTACCCCTACCGATTTGTCTTGATAAACCAGAAAAGTCGGTAAATACCGCTTTTTGCGCATTAAACCTAAAAAAAAGATCCTGATCTCTTCCTCAACAGCAAATGCAAACCAAAATTCTGTGCTCCCTCAATCACTCAGAACAGCAAGATTACTCTTGAGTTTTTCGAGATTACCTTCAGCTTCCTTCAGCTTTTCACTCTCTTTTGCAACAACATCTTGAGGTGCATTATCGACAAAGTTATGATTTGAAAGCTTCTTTCGGACTGATGTAACATAAGAGGATACATTGTCTATCTCTTTCTGCAGACGAACCCGCTCCTTTTCAAATGATATCAACCCCTCAAGCAGTACAAATAGTTCATTTCCCTCGACCACAGACCCTGCCGCATGAAGGGGACGTTCTCTGTCGGCCATAAGTTTCGGGTTACATTGACCAAGTGCGGCCACAAGAGGAAGATTCGCCTCAAACACCAGACAATCGGCATCATTGGCTGGCCTGAGAAGAATCTCTGCCTGACTGCTGTGAGGAACACCAAACAAGGAGCGCAGACTTCTGACCTCAGTGATCAGCTTCTGTATCAAAGAAAACCCACGCACATCCAGACCTGAAAGTTCTGCATCGGCAAGAGGCATCGGTGACAGGGCAATACTCTCATCCGATGAACGTGGCAGAACATAATGCCAAATCTCATCAGTAATGAACGGCATCACAGGATGCAACGCCTGAAGTGTGCCCTCAAGCACATAAACGGCCAGACAGACAGACTCCCGTGCCTCTTCTCTTGTCAGCGATCCGGTAAGCTTCACCTTCAGCGCTTCCAGATACCAGTCGCAGTAATCTCTCCAGAAAAAATCATGGAGCATCCTGACAATATCATTAACCCTGAACAGGCTGAAGGCGCTATGATAACGCTCAAGCATACCGTTGAACCCGGCAAGAAGCCACTGCTCCGCAAGAGTAAAACTTCCGGAACGAGGATTAAAGTCACGATAAACGGCGGCAAAGTCATCCTGATCAGTGAAATACTTCTCACGCTGCATGAAAACAAGGCGTGAAGCATTCCATATTTTCGTTGCGAAATTCCTCCCGAGCTCGCACTTCTCCTCCCCGAACAGGACATCCTGACCAAGAGGTGCAATATAGATGATGGTAAAACGCAAGGCATCGGTACCGTAAGTGTCCATCACCTTGATAGGATCAGGAGAATTACCGAGGGACTTTGAGAGCTTGCGCCCCTTCATGTCACGAATAATGCTGGTAAAATAGACATCACGGAAGGGTACTTCTCCCTTGAAATAGAGCCCTGCCATAATCATTCTGGCTACCCAGAAAAAAATGATGTCCGGTCCGGTTACGAGTGTATTGGTCGGATAAAAGGATTTGAGATTGTCATTATCACTCTGCTTGTCCGTCCAGCCAAGCGTTGTCAGCGGCCAGAGCCACGAAGAGAACCAGGTGTCAAGCACATCGTCATCCTGCACAAGCTTGTCGGTACCGGCAAGATGACAGGCCTCCTGCCAGGTAGCAGCCACCCAAACCCTGCCTTCAGTGTCATACCATGCCGGAATGCGATGTCCCCACCAGAGCTGGCGTGAGATACACCAGTCCTGGATGTTCTCCATCCAGTGGCGGTAGGTATTAATCCAGTGCTGGGGATGAAAGCGGATTTCGCCGTCATTGACGACTTGCAGCGCCTGCTCTGCAAGGGGCTTCATTCTGACAAACCACTGTTCGGAAAGATAGGGCTCAACAACAACGTCTGCTCGTTCGGAATAGCCAACATTATGCTCGTACTCTTCAACACTGACAAGATTGCCGAGTTCGTCGAGATCCCTGAGGATTTTTTCACGGGCATCAAAACGGTCCATACCGCCATAACCAAACTCATCGGTCATTCTGCCATCTTTACCGACCACAGAAAGTATCGGAAGATTATGACGCTGGGCAACGGCATAGTCGTTGGCATCATGTGCCGGGGTGATTTTCAATGCACCGGTACCGAACTCAATATCAACATAGTCATCAGCAATAATGGGAATATGCCTTCCTGCAACCGGCACAACGGCAAGCTCCCCGATCAGGTGACGGTAACGGGAATCCTCCGGGTTAACGGCAATGGCAACATCGGCCAGAATGGTTTCAGGTCTGACTGTTGCAATAGTGATATATTCGCCGGGATGGCTGACAAGAGCATACTGCAGGTAGACAAGCTTGTCCTTGCGGGGCTTCATGATCACCTCCTCATCGGAGAGTGCTGTCTGCGACACCGGGCACCAGTTGATAATGCGGGTACCCCTGTAGATCAAGCCGTCACGATACAGCGTAATAAAGGCATTGATAACTGCTTTGGAGGCAGTTTCATCCATGGTAAAGAGGTTGCGCCGCCAGTCACAGGAGATGCCGAGCCGGCGAAGCTGTCTGAGAATGAGACCGCCATATTCGTCCCTCCACTGCCAGACATGATCAAGAAACTCCTTGCGCCCGAGATCGTGCCGGGTTATTCCCTCTTTTTTCAGTTTTCGCTCCACCACCGTCTGTGTCGCAATACCAGCATGGTCGGTGCCTGGAAGCCACAACGCCTCTTTGCCTGTCATACGGCTGTAGCGGATAAAAATATCCTGCAGGGTATGGTTCAGTACATGGCCCAGCGTAAGACTGCCAGTAACATTGGGCGGAGGCATAAGCACCGTATAGGGCTCTTTTCCCTCTTCGAGCACACGGGAGCTTTCGGCATGAAAACTCCCGATCGCTTCCCAGTGCGCACTTCTCCACCGTTCTTCAACGTCGTGATGGTTATAGCTTTTGTCCAGATTGAACTGCTCGGTCTGATCGCTCATGATAACATCGTTCAGGTTAGTCCTTCTTTTCAGGTATTGGACGTTTTTCGAAAATGGCATCGATAATACCATAATCAAGCGCCTCCTGTGCGTTCATCCAGCGATCCCTTTCCGAATCCTCCCGGACCTGCGACACATCCTTGCCAGTATGTTTGGCAAGCAGTTCGTCAAGCAACGTGCGAATCTTCTCTATTTCCCGAGCCTGAATAACGATATCAGTCTCCTGTCCATGCGCACCACCAGAGGGCTGATGAATCATAATCCTTGAATGGGGAAGTGAAGCTCTTTTTCCTTTTGCTCCGCTGGCAAGAAGAAATGCACCCATGCTTGCCGCCATACCGACACACACTGTTGAGACTTCCGGACGGATATACTGCATGGTGTCATATATGCCGAGACCGGCTGAAACACTGCCGCCGGGAGAGTTGACATAGATATAGATATCCCGTTCCGGATCTTCAGATTCGAGAAAAATAAGCTGTGCCATAATCAGTCCAGCCACATGCTCGTCAATACCGCTTCCGAGAAAGATAATGCGTTCACGCAGAAGCCTTGAAAAAATATCAAAAGCACGCTCGCTGCGTCCTGAAGTTTCTATAACCATAGGGACAAGAGAGTTGGTAATCCCCTGCTCTATAGCGCCTGAGTACATTTTTCTGGCATGGTGCTCAAAACCAAAATTAATATTTGCCATAACTATCCTGTTGTTTGAATATTGGAAAGTCGTTAAAACCAGATCGGCACAAAATATGCCCTGCCCGGGAAGCTCAACTGGAACTCCTGATACTGATTGTCAAAATACGCAGTGACAACAATAAATCAAGACTTCCCGTTTCAAATGGCAAAAAAAGAGAGTTATCCAATCTTGAGTGAGAGGAAAGAAAATGGTGCCATTTCTCTATATTTCAGCCTGGACAAACATCAAAACGTTGAGGAATATGCAGGTACGCCTTATTTCAGTCACCTCTCCGCTCATTCAGGTAGAGAACCAGACACTCTCTCCTGAAGGGCTGATTGCCTACTGTGCACGTGTTTCGAGCCCCCATCAGGAAACGCCTGATTATGAAAAGCTTCTTTCCTACTGTATTGCACACAAGCATTGGAGCGTCTTTGAAATGGTGGATATGACTGTTGAAATTGTGACGTCAAGAGCCATTTCACCGCAGATTCTTCGTCATAAAAGTTTTCAGTTCCAGGAATTCTCCCAGCGGTACGCCAAAGCTCAGGAGATTGAGCGATACCAGCCAAGGCGCCAGGACAGTAAAAACCGGCAGAATTCCCTTGATGATCTTGATGAAACAACCATACAGTGGTTTGATGAGGCGCAGGTTCGTATTGCCCGAATGGCGCTTGAAGAATACAATCTGGCGCTTGCAAAAGGTATTGCGAAGGAATGCGCAAGAGTGCTCCTGCCATTGGGCACTCAAACCAAACTTTATATGAAGGGCTCAATACGAAGCTGGATCCACTATCTGGAGGTACGAACCGATAAAAGCACACAACAGGAGCACCGGGAAATTGCCATTGAGATAAAAAAAATCTTCATGGCCGAGTTCCCGGTTACTGCAGCAGCGCTTCACTGGAGTTAGACCTTGAGCATACCGAGCAGAGTAACCAGCTCGTTTTTCAGATCCCTGCGGGAGATAATGCGATCAAGAAAGCCATGTTCAAGCAGAAACTCAGCACGCTGAAACCCTTCGGGCAAATCTCTTTTGATGGTATCCCTGATCACTCTGGGACCGGCAAATCCTATGAGGGCTTTCGGCTCACTGATATTGATATCGCCAAGCATGGCAAAAGAGGCGGTGATACCTCCCATTGTCGGATCGGCAAGAAGGGAGATATAGGGCAGTTTCCTCTCACTGAGCCGGGTAAGCCGGGCTGCGGTTTTAGCCATCTGCATCAGACTGAATGCGCCTTCCATCATACGGGCTCCACCTGACTGGGAGATAACAAGAAGAGGAGCATTCAGCTCAAGCGACTTGTCCACAGCACGCGCTATTTTTTCACCAACAACAGAACCCATTGATCCACCGATAAAACCAAAATCCATGGCTGAAACAACAAGTGGACTACTGCCGCACTCTCCGAATGCATTTCGACATGCCTCGGTTTTTCCATTCTTTTCGATTGTATCATGAACCCTGTCGGGATATTTCTTTGTATCGGTAAAACTGAGTGGATCGGCAGAACGGAGGTTATCATCAAACTCGATGTACTTGTCGCCGTCGAAAAGAATCGAAAAATATTTATAGGGAGATATTCTGAAATGGTGAGTGCATTCCGAACAGGTGTAAAAGTAATCTTCAAGCTGCTTTTTGTGAAGCATTGCTCCGCACTCTTCACATTTCCACCACAATCCTTCCGGCATATCCCGCTTGTCGGTTGAACGTATTGAGGGTTTTACCCGATTAAACCATGCCATGTTTACAATGAAGAGTAAAGGTTATACATTAAACTTCAAGATATGAAGTCCACAGGAGATCTCAAAAACGCTCTGTACAAAACCTTATATAACGACTTTATAAACGAGGAGCACCACTTTTGTTGAATGTCAGAACAATTTTCTGCTTAGCCGCACTACTCATCGCCACTCTCCTAACGGAAATGACGACCCAACCTGATGCTGTGGCCTCACCGACTGCACTGGTTTATCCCGACACGCTTAAACTTTCACTGAACCGCTATACTCTGTTCCCCTTCATGAGGCCTGCCAGAAAAACCGTCGGTCTTGCACTTTCAGGAGGGGGCGCTAACGGTCTTTCACAAATTGGCATCCTCAAGGCTCTTGATGAAGCGGGTGTCCCCGTCGATTGTATTGCCGGTACAAGTATGGGTGCCGTTATTGGAGGACTCTACTCTTGCGGATACAGCCCGAATGAACTTGAAGAGATCGCCCATACCCTTCCCTGGCAATCAATTATTTCCCTCCATGATAATTATACTCGTTCAAACATATTTCTTGAACAGCAACGAATCCGCGACCGGGCATCACTGGCCATCCGTATTAAGAAGCTTAAACTTATTATTCCTAAATCACTTAACTCTGCTCAGGAGATGACCGGAACTCTCGACCTCCTGGCATTGAACGCTCTCTATAATGCTTCCGGCAATTTCTCTGCCTTTCCGATCAATTTCAGGGCAATTTCGACCGATCTTGTTTCAGGAAAGCGAATATCAATGACCAGTGGCTCACTGTCAGAAGCAATGCGGGCAAGCAGTACTATTCCGATTCTTTATGAACCGATCATCCGTGACGGTTACCAGTTGGTTGATGGCGGACTCGTTGCAAATCTTCCGGTCGATGAACTCGAAGCGTTCAATGCAGATTATAAAATTGCGGTAGATACGCACGGCAGCATGTATGCTACCGGCGGCGAACTTGATCTCCCCTGGAAAGCCGCTGACCAGGCGATGACCATCCTTACAAAATTGCAGTATCCTGCACAACTTGCAAAAGCTGATATTGTGATAACTCCTGAACTCGGCAACCATAAAGCAACCGATTTTTCAGATATCAAAGCTCTTATTGATGCTGGTTATGCCAAAGGAAAATGTATTGCAGAAACCATAAAACTCAGTATAGAAAAAAAGAGTTCACGAAGTATTGCTATCGGAACGTATGCCAAAACGCTCCTGTTTCCACAAGAAAATCCGGAATGTAATCTTGTTGCATCGTCCATTATCCACAATGCAACAAACCTGGACAAAACCTTTCAGAAGCTGCTGGCAACAGATCTCTTCACCAGAGTCTCTGCCGAACTTGACCACCTCCATAAAAAAGTAATTTTTCACCTTGACCCACTTCCCGGCATAAAAAAAGTAACCGTTACTGGAGGACCTCCCGCAGCACTGGCACCAGAGGAAATTGAACACTGTTTCAGCCTGGTAACGAAAACACTTTACACAAATACGTCAGGCACAAAAGCCCTTGAAGCGCTGATAAAAGAATACCGTAGAAACGGATACTGCCTTGTCACCGTCAAAAGCTGCTCCCTGAACGATGGCACCCTGTACGTCAATGTTTCTTCCGGAAAACCGGACAGTATCGAGATTCACAGGGACAAAAACATCACCGGCATCACTCCTGTAATGAGAGAGATAAAAATCGATACCTCTCATGCACTTCGCATCCAGAAGGCTGAAGAGTCTGTCAATAATCTTTACGAAACGGGGAGCTTCAATCGTGTATCCATCTTCGCAAAGCCACCTGCGGCCACTGTACCTGACAGCAATCCCCTGCTCAACTTTTCGCTTGAAGAAAAACCGCCGTCAGTACTCCGGCTCGGATTGCGCTATGATGAAACAAGCAACGCCCAGTTCCTCGTCGATGTCAGAAACGAAAATCTCGGAGGAACAACCAACTCAATCGGCGGCTGGCTGAAAGCAGGAAGAAAGGGCTACCTTGTTAATCTTGAACTTAATATGCCAAGGATAGGTGAGTCCCACTTCACGATGGCTTCACGTCTTTTTTATGACGAGCATGCTTTTGAACATCGCGATGTTTCAGGTGCTCTGAATAATTACGGAATTCAGAAGTACGGTATCAGCAACGCTTTCGGCACAAGAATCCGAAAAAACGGTCAGTTAATTGCGGAGATGACCCTGCAAAACGCCCAATCCTGGGCTGAAGAAAACAACAGTGCGACACTGAGTACCACAAATAACACGATGCTCTCCATCGGCACACAATTTACCCTTGATTCGAGAAACAATTCATTGACCCCAACTTCGGGAACGTATACAAACCTCAAATATTCAGTGACTCCGGCACTCTTTGACAATCATAATATTTTCTGGCAGTTGTCAGGTAATCACGAAGAAAATATCCCGCTCACTGGTAAAACCACCCTGCAGCTTTCGGGGCTTTTCGGCCTGAGCAGCAGCAACATGTCATTGTCAGAGAAATTTTTCCTGGGAGGCCCTGGAACAACCTACAGCCAGCGTTTTATAGGGTTGAAAGAAAGCGATCTTCCATGCAATAATATGGCGGCCGCAGGAATACATCTTGGCTACAAGCCATCATTCGCCATTCTCTTTCCTACATCGCTGCTCCTGCATTATAATGTCGGCAATGTCTGGGAAAATCTGGACGACATCTCCTCTGCACACCTTATTCACGGTATCGGAACAAGCCTGATATGGGAAACTCCTCTTGGGCCGACAATGTTTACCGTTTCAAAAGCGTTCCCGTTTCTTGAAGAAGCTCGTAATACAGCATACACCTCCCTGAAATTTTCCGAGACCATTTTTTATTTCAGTATTGGTCATAACTTTTGAGCAGAACTTTTTTGTACTTTTACGCACCAGTCAAATCCAAAGCACCGCGAAACATCAGACACGGCAACATTACTATAATACACGAACACATCAAGCATGGACACACTGCAAAAACCTCATATACTTGTCTGCAATGATGACGGCATTGAAGGGGAGGGAATCCATGCGCTTGCGGCTGCGATGAAAAAAATCGGCAGGGTTACCGTTGTTGCGCCTGCCGAACCACACAGCGGCATGAGCCATGCCATGACACTGGGGACTCCATTAAGAATCAAAAAGTTTTTGAAAAACGGTCGTTTTTTTGGATACACCGTTTCAGGCACACCGGTCGACTGCATCAAGGTTGCTTTAAGCCATATTCTTCAGTCAAAGCCTGATCTCATTGTTTCAGGCATTAATTACGGAAGCAATACCGCAACAAACACTTTATATTCAGGAACAGTAGCGGCCGCACTTGAGGGAGCTATCCAGGGAATTACCTCTCTGGCATTTTCGCTTGCAACGTATGAACATGCTGATTTTACCTACGCAGGCAAATTTGCGCGCAAGCTGGCAAAAAAAGTACTTCTTGAAGGACTACCGGAAGACACCATTCTTTCCGTCAATATTCCGAATGTGACAGAATCCCGTATTGCCGGGATTATGATCACCGAGCAGGGGCGTTCGCGTTGGGAAGAAGATGCCATTGAACGAAACGATATGTTCGGCAACCCCTACTACTGGCTGAATGGGACCCTTCGCCTGCTTGATGATACCCTGCACAAAGATGAATTTGCTGTTCGGCACAATTATGTAGCCATTACACCGCTTTCTTGCGATCTGACCAATAACAGGTATATCAGTACTCTCGAACAATGGAACCTGCAAAAATAAAACAGTGAACACCTTTCTCCTTGACTACAAAAATATCCTGACACCAAAAAAAGGATTTTCAAAGCTTTTCCGTGACTATACATCAGACGGACCCGAAAGGTCCAAACTGATTTCAGAATGTTTTCACCTTGATGACCAAAAAGAGGTCGATTATTACCGGCAGCTCGGATTGCTCGGTGCGAGAACATTTGATCGGGAAACTCTTGTTCGGCTACTCTCGCGGCAGAACAGCCGCTGGGGAGGCACTGCACTTCAGCTCAGAGAGATTGAAAAGCTTCGCTCACCACGATGTATGGCCATTGTAACCGGACAGCAACTCGGACTGTTTACGGGACCGCTCTATACGATTTACAAAGCGCTCAGCGCTATTATTTTTGCTGAACGTCAAAAAGCACTTTTTCCGGAATACGATTTTGTCCCGATCTTCTGGCTTGAAGGAGAAGACCACGACTATGACGAATCGGCCCACACTGCCATTTTTTCTGAAAATCAGGTTGTCCACTTCAAACAGGAACCTTACAGGCGTATGCCGGAACAGATGGTTGCCAACAGTTGCTTCAGCGAAGAGATCAGCCGTACCGTTGATGAGTTTCTCAGGCTTTTGCCTGATTCCTGCCACAAGCAGAGTGTTTCGGATATCCTCAGGGAGTGTTATTATCCGGGAAGCACCTTTGAAATAAGCTTTGCCAGCACCATGATGCGCCTTTTCGGAGAACAGCCACTGATTCTGCTTTCGAGTCAGGACCCCGAATTCAAGAGGCTTTCGACCGGCATTTTTTTGCGAGAACTCTCAACGTCGCCAGCTTCCTCCTATAATGTTGTTACGCAAAGTACCCGTCTGGAAAATCTTGGCTACACAGCACAGACAAAACCAAGATCGGTCAATCTATTTTATATCAACCATCATGGGCAGCGACAAAAAATAGAACAACCTTCAGAGAATACTTTTTCGATTGTACCCGACAAACAGCTCTATTCAAAGCACCAGATGCTTGAACTGTGCCAGGATCATCCGGAGCAGTTCAGTCCCAATGTTGTTCTCAGACCGATTGTTCAGGACTACGTCCTGCCCACTTTTGCCTGTATCGCCGGCCCGGGTGAAATAAGCTATCTGGCACAGTACCGTAAAAATTACGAGCACTTTGGTATAACTATGCCTTTTATTATTCCCAGGGGAAGTTTTACCCTTGTTGAACCGAAAATAAGCAGGATCATGGACAGACTGCTCCAGGTCATCGGCAAGCCCGGATTTTCACGTAAACAGATATACTACGCGCTCTTCAGCGACCTCCAACAGATGAAAAAAAATGCCGTCGGCATAGCTGAAAACCCTCAGCTTGACGCTTTGTTCGAAAAAACAAAGGCGGATATTCTGCGGGCTTTTACCTCTATCGGACCAGTGCTTGCCAAGATTGATCCCACACTTGAGCCGCTCCTGGCTGCTTCTTCCGTCCAGTCAGCTAAAATTGTCGAAAATATTGAACAAAAAACATGGAAGGCCAGCAGACGCAAACACGAAGAGTTGCTTGAGCAGATTCTGAAAGCAGAAACCGCACTGTTTCCGGAAGGAATACCGCAAGAACGATTAATCAATGTGTTTTATTATCTCAACAAATACGGCAAGGAAATGATCAATACCTTGAAGAATTTGCTTAACGGGCATTCAACTGAAGCGCATATCATTGTGGAGCTGTAGACAAGCAGACTTCCTTCTGTTCGTCGCCCTCCTCTTGCAACAGGTGACAGCAGTTGCAAACAATACGATGAAGGTCTGCGGACGAGGCCTCTTCACAAATTTTTGTAACCGCAACCGCAATCTCCTTGCGATAGCTTTTGCTTTTCAGAGATTGCGTTCCACGCTTTTTATGAATATACTGAGAGATTGCTGCTGGAGTAACGCCAAGTTTCTTTGCCGCCTGCGACTGAGTCATTCCGGTTTTTACAAGCTCGATGGCAAGATCCGCCCTAATTTGAGGAAGATAGTACCACACCGCTTTTTCACAGGGAAATATCACGATAACACTCTTTTACGTTAACAGGAAGAAATACAAGAATCTCATTCAGGGTTTTCCGGAAATAATGACTCTTTCATTTAAATCAATTGCAAGCTGGTCTATTGTTGTACTGATACTCATGCAGTTTGTGCCACTCAAACGCATCAACCCACCGGTAGTTTCTGACATCCAACTCCCCGGT
>CAISRC010000077.1 GCA_903887845.1 uncultured Chlorobiaceae bacterium | reverse complement strand
CGACGGCATGCTTCGTACCCTTGATCCCTATACGGTTTTTCTTGACGAAGAGGATTCCGGTGAGCTTGATGAGATGACCAGTGGACAGTATGTCGGTGTTGGTATTACCATTGCAACGCTTGATGGAGGCTATTTTGTTACATCGGTGGTTGATGGCCATGCGGCGGCAAAAGCCGGCATCAAGTCAGGCGACAGTATTCTTGCCATCAACAACAAAGAGTTAAAAAAAACGTCACTCACCGAGGTCAAATCGCTGATCAAAGGCGCTGTCGGTACTTCGCTCACCATTCAGTTGGAGCGTCAAGGGGATCCCCCGTTTACCGCTTCTCTGGTGCGGGAGGAGATTCGGGTAAACGCGGTGAGTTATGCTGCTCTTGTTCAGGGGATCGGCTATATCGAGATGAAGAATTTCAGCGCCCGTTCAGCCAATGAGCTTCGCACAGCCCTCCTTGCCCTTGTGCAGCAGGCCAAAGAACAGGGTACGCCTATGAAAGGTATTATTATCGACCTGAGAAACAATCCAGGTGGACTGCTGAATGCAGCGGTTGATGTTACCTCACTGTTTGTCAGCAAAGGGAGTGAGGTTGTTTCCATTCGTGGTCGCTCTGTGGACATGGCAAAATCATATCTGACAGAGACTCCTCCGCTTGATGTTGTGCTTCCTCTTGTGGTTCTTGTCAACAAAGAGAGTGCTTCTGCGTCAGAAATTGTTGCCGGCGCAATCCAGGATCTTGATCGCGGGGTTATTATTGGTGAGCGTTCTTTTGGGAAAGGGCTTGTGCAGTCAGTTATCAGGATTTCCTACGATAATACCCTGAAGCTTACAACGGCGAAATACTATACTCCTTCAGGTCGTTTGATCCAGAAAGAGAAACAAGAGGCGCATGAGTCACGCAAAGTGCTTCCGAAGGCTCCCGTGGATAATGCGGCACAGGTTTTCTATACTAAAAACAAGAGAAAAGTGTACGGTAGTGGCGGTATAACGCCTGATATTGAGCTTTCGGAACAGGGACCCTCTCCTTACCTTGCGGAACTTCGCAAGAAAGGGATGCTCTTTCTTTTTTCCTCTTTCTATAGTTCCACTTATCCTGTCATGCCTCCGCAACCCCTCGACCGTCAACAGCTTCTGGTATCATTCGGCAACTTTCTGCGCGATAAAAAATTTGTCTATACCTCTGAATCAGAACGTCGTTTCAATGAGCTGAAAGAGAGCATGAATAAGGTTCAGCTGGAGCACAATAATATCGGCCAGACCAGTCTCAGCGAACTGGAGCATGAGATTGAGCGGCTGAAGGAGAAGGAAATTGAGAAAGAGTCAACTGAAGTGGTGAAGGCACTTGAAGTGGATATTCTTCGCCATTATAAAGAACCTCTTGCACGACGGGCGGAACTTGATAATGATCCTGAAGTCACAAAAGCGATTGAAGTGCTTTCAAATTCCGGAAAGTATTCATCGATTCTTCATCCCTGAGCCTGGTTCAACTGCTCTTGTTTATACTCCCTGATTTTACGGTGCGCTCCGAAGGCAATCATGAGATTGCTCACCGTCAGCAGGCTTTCAGCAAGCCCGTGCAGCAGGTCGTCGTGTGACAATGTCGAATATCCTCTTACCTGGGTGGCAAGGTACATGCAGAAGATGGTGACTGAGATGAAGACCAGCACAAACCAGAAGCCGGCAATGGTCAAGCCTGAAAAAATGGTTTTGTCACGTTTGTGGACTATCAGCAGCAGCACGAGAAAGGTGAGATAGACGACGCTTGAGAGTTGCAGAATAGCATCGAAGATATCAGCGCCCAGATAAGATTGCGGTTTTCCAGCAATCATGATGGCGGCAATGGCTGCCGTATATCCTGCGGCAGGCACTTTTTTGGTTGATTTCAGCAGGTTGAGGGTTGCGAGCAGGAGCGCTGTGCTGCCAAAAAGATTGATTAGTTCAGACATATCAAGCAGAAGCGGAATAGAATCGCCGGAGATGTGGTAGCTCAGCACAAAAAAGCTGCCGCTCCAGTGCGGCAGCATGGCGAGGCCAAAAAGGCGGATCTCGCGCCGCCCCGATATTTTTCCATAGTGGAAGAGAAGCGCAGCGGCAATTCCCCACTCAAGGGCTGATGATATATGAATGACCCAGTTGGGAAGCGAGAGCAGCATTCAGGAGCCCTTGATGAGGTGATAGATATTTTTTGAAAAGATTTTCATCTGAACGGGCCAGGAGGCCGGTATCATTTTTTTGTACAGATAGGAATCAAAGGTGATTCGCTGCACGTCATCGTCAGCACAAATAGCCACAAAACTTTCCCGCAGCCGGTCATTTCGGTAATAGGCGGCCTGCAACACCTCAAGGCCGAAAAAGATTGGCGCGTAGAGCTTGCGGAACTCTTTTTCATAGTTCTTCAGGGGGGTGCCATGCTTAAGGTGCTCAATCATGGCGAGGGCGCCAAGTTTTCCTGAGCGCATGGCGAAGAAAATCCCCTCTCCGTTAGCCGGAGTTACCAGTCCTGCGGCATCGCCGACAAGAATAGCCTTCTCCTGAGTGAACGATTTGCGGGGCTTCATTGGTATTTTCGCCGCCTCGTCAAGATAGGGCTTGTCGGTAATTCCTATTTTTTCAATAAAGCGCTTTTGCAGCGCCTTGATATTATGGCGGTGATCCTCGGTGCCGGTGCCGATTGCCAGGTGATCGGCTTTGGGGAAAATCCAGCCGTAAAAATCGGGAGAGACCTCGCCGTCAAACCAGATTTCAACGATATCGCTGAATTTCTGGATGGACGGCGTGTACTTGAAGCGCTGCTGCATGGCAATCACCTTCAGCTCATTGGGCGGAAAGTGCAGCTCATCGGCGGTTTTTGAGTTGGCGCCGTCAGCCCCGATAATTCTGCTGGCGCGGAGTGGCGGAAGTTTGTCGTTGAGCGTGTTGATGACAAATCCCTCGCCGGAGTGAGAGATGGATTTCACCAGCCCTTCAACCACAACAGCGCCAGCCTGCTCAGCTTCGACACGCAGGTAGCGGTCAAATTTTTCACGACGAACCATGCCGACGTAGCCGTTGGGCATGTTCATGTCGATAACTCGCCCTTTCGGTGATCGGGCCTTCATCCGGGAGAGCTTCTTCTCAACCAGTTCGGCTGGAATTTTGAACTCCTCAATAAGGCCAAGAGGAATGGCTCCGCCGCAAGGTTTGACATTGTCAAAGTTGCGTTCAATGAGTACGGTGGAGAGCCCGGCTTTTGCCAGTATGGCAGCGGCAACAGCTCCCGAGGGGCCTCCCCCTATAACGGCGACATCATAACGCATGGCTTACAGTCCGATAAGTTTAGTGGCGATAAATTCTCGAACTCTTGATAGATCAATTCGTTCCTGTGTTGCGGTGTCGCGATAGCGCACCGTCACGGTGTTCTCCTCCAGCGACTGGTGGTCAACCGTGATACAGAATGGCGTGCCGATCTCATCCTGCCGGCGGTAGCGTTTGCCGATTGAGCCCGCATCGTCATACTGGACAAGAAAGTCTGTTGCCAGCTCTTCACACAAAGCTGAGGCTTTTTCTCCCATGCCGCCTTTTTTCATCAGCGGCAGCACCGCCGCTTTTACCGGGGCAACCTTTGGTGAAAGCTTCAGCACCACTCGCTCGTCGCCATCAACAGTATCTTCGGTGTAGGCATCTGCAAGCAGCGCAAGGAAGAGACGATCGCATCCGGCCGAGGTTTCCACCACGTAAGGGATATAGCGCTCATTGGTGAGCTGGTCGATATACTCCATATTTTTGCCGGAGTACTCCTGATGCTGTTTCAGGTCAAAATCAGTTCGTGAGTGAATGCCCTCGATCTCCTCAATGCCGAAGGGAAACTCGAACTTGATGTCGTAGGCAAGGTCGGCGTAGTGTGCCAGCTTGTCGTGCTTGTACCAGTGCAGCTTCTCCTTGTTGATGCCAAGAGCACTGCTGTACCAGGCAAAGCGCTCCTCGCGCCAGGCCTCGAATGCCTCAACCTGTTTGCCGGGCTTGACAAAGTACTGCATCTCCATCTGTTCAAACTCAACCATGCGGAAGATGAAGTTTCCCTTTACGATCTCGTTGCGGAAGGCCTTGCCGATCTGCGCAATACCGAACGGCACCTTCATGCGCGAGGATTCACGGACGTTATGGAAGTTCACAAAAATGCCCTGCGCGGTTTCTGGCCGGAGGTAAACGATGCTTGATTTGTCGGCAAGCGCTCCCATATTGCACTGGAACATCAGGTTAAACTGGCGAACCTCCGTCCAGTCTCCTGAGCCGGTATCAGCGGCCTTGATCCCTTCAGCAATGATGAGGTTATAGAGCGCACGGTTCAGATCATCCGATCCTGAGGCGGCTTCGTAGGTTGCCTGCACCCGCTGGAGCTCCTCTTCTTTGCCATCACGGCGCAGTTTTTCAATATGGTTCTCGATCAGGTGGTCCGCACGATAGCGCCTTTTGGTCGTTTTGTCGTCGATCATCGGGTCATTGAAGCTTGCCACATGCCCTGAAGCCTCCCAAACCCGGGGGTTCATCATGATTGATGCGTCAAGTCCGACAATATTCTGGTGGCGACGGGTCATGGAGTTCCACCAGAGCTCCTTGATATTCCGCTTCATCTCGCTGCCCAGCGGTCCATAGTCGAAGCAGGAGGAGAGTCCCTCGTAAATCTCTGAAGAGGGAAAAATAAAGCCCCGCCGTTTGGCCAGCGAAACCAGCTTGTGCATCACTTTATCAGGCGGCAGATTGACACTCTGCACCCGCTTTTGATCGGAATTGCTCATCATTCGTTCAGACATGTTGTGAAAAAATCGTCGGGGACTCCCGCTCAACAGCAATAAAACATTGAATATAAGAAAAGTGTTCAGCTATCAACGCTTCATCAGTGGCACTAATGAGGACATTTATTCTTTGTACGCTTCAGCAGCCTGATGATACTGGTGAAACAAGACCGATCTTTTATAGCAATAAATATTGCATTATCAGCGCATTCGGTGTAGATTAAATGTATTGCAGATTCTCTTTGAGAGTGTTTGCTATGTTTAGACGGATGTCCCTTTGAAATTTTCACTATTCAGGAGAACCTGTCATGAATCTTGCGCCAGTTCCATTGTTTCTTGTGGCTTTTAGCGGCTTTTGCTGGACGGTTGTCTACCTTGACAGTATTCGGCTGGGTTTTAAGGAGGCAACCTATGCCATGCCTTTTTGGGCTCTGGCGTTAAATATAGCCTGGGAGCTGCAGCAGGCCGTGCTTGAATATCAGGCAGCCGGTTTTGTTCTCCAGGTTGGAATCTCTGCGGTTTGGTTCTTGCTGGACGGCGTTATTCTGTTCACCTATTTTCGGTTTGGAAGAAAATTCTTTCCCAAAAATCTGCAGAAACAATGGTTCCTTGTCTGGACTTTTCTTGCTCTCGTTACTGCCTTCATTTTACAATACGGTTTTCTGATAGAATTCGGTCTTTATATCGGGCGTCAATACTCGGCGTTTCTGCAAAATCTTCTCATGTCTGTGCTTTTTATCGGAATGCTGGTGAACAGAGGGAACAGTGAAGGTCAAAGCCTGACGATAGCCGTTAGTAAATGGCTGGGTACGTTAGCACCTACCATTCTGTTTGGCGTTCTTGGTGGTGAGCACATGAACGGTCCAAACACGCTGATTCTGGTTGCTGGCAGTTTTTGCTCTCTCTTTGATCTGATCTATATCTGGATGTTGCTTCGAACAAAAGGAGCTGAAAAACGAGGCGAGGAAACTGCCTTCTTATTGTAGAGCGCAAGAAAATCCTTTGAACAGGTTGTGCTCTGGCAAATAATTCCGGGCCGGGTGTTATGTTAGCAGCGTCTCACCCAGTCTGAATTTCTGTTTTAAGGGCGATCTCTTCAAGAATGGAGCTTACCTGCAGGCACAAGAACATTGAGCCGGCATAAACGATGCTGCGGCCACGGGTATGGACTTCCCAGGTGTGTTTTTCTGCTTTCTGGCGACTGCAGCGAATGGCTTTTATAATCTGGTTAATCACTTCGTCGAAGGTATGTTCTTCATCGTTGAAGAGAACGACGCGGTATGAGTCGAGCAGTTCTGTCCCGGAGAGTTGTTCATTTTCTTTTGTTTCAGGCGCAGAATAGGATGCTGTCCACTGTTGTACAAGAGGGGAATTCATGGTTATCGTGCGCTATACGTTAAAAAATGTAAAATAGGTTCTGTAGCCCGGAGACGCAACAGGAGGAACTCTTCATGAAATAACCGGTTCAACTGCTCCGAGAAAAAAATCTCCAGCCGGAGAGAGCTGCATGGTAAAACGGGCGCCAATGGGGATGGTCATCAGGTTCTTGATATGACCGTAAGAGAGCCCTCTCAGGACGGGGCCTTCGTTATGGGCGTGCTTGCTGTAATAGGTAAAAATATTCTGCAAGCGCAGCTTTTCCTCGTTTGTCACCTCTGAGACATTGCTGAACTGGCCAAGAAGCACTCCGTTGCATGGCGCAAGCAGTCCGGCATTGTCGAGATGCGAGAGCATTCTGTCGATACGGTAAGCAGGCTCGTTGATCTCTTCGAGAAAGAGGAGTGAGTTATTGAGCGGAGGCATGTAGGGTGTCCCGATCATTGAAGAGAGGACGGAGAGGTTGCCGCCGATGAGTCTGCCTTTTGCTGACCCGGCTCTGATGCAGGTTATGGCATGGTCAGGATGGTTCTGCAGCGAAAGCGCATAAGAGGGAGAGGTCAGCATCCCCCAGAAATGCTCTTCGGTGTAGGGGGTTGGTTCGTATAGTTCGGTGGCAAGCATGGGGCCCGAAAAGCTTATCAGTCCGGTCTTGGCAAACAGGGCAAGCGACAGGGCGGTAATATCTGAATAACCGACAACTATTTTTGGATTGGCCGCTATGATGCCGTAGTCAATTTTTTTCAGCAATCGCGTAGCTCCAGCGCCCCCTCTCAGGCAGATGATGGCCTTTATGGCGGGATCGCTGAACATCCCATGAAGATCGTGCAGTTTCTGTTCGTCGGCAATTGCCGGATCAGTATCAATACAGTTGAGGTGGCGGGAGGGCTTGACCCGATAGCCATTTTTTTCGAGATAGATAACCGCCTGATTGATTTTATCAGGATAAGCGCTATGTGATGAGGGGGAGATAAGGCCGATGGTATCTCCGTAGCGCAAAGCTTTTGGTATCAGGGGTGTCATATAATAAAAAACCATCAGCATCCTTGACGGGCGCTGATGGTTTTACATTCATTGCTATGAAGTCAGGAAATGGTTTCAGTCAACAAAATAGCCTTGTTGCTGCTGACTTCTAAAAAACCGTCCTCGATAGAAAACATCTGTTCACTCCGATCAGCTAATGCCAGCTTCACCTTGCCGGTTTTCAGTGAGGAGAGCAGCGGAGCATGGTTTTTCAGTATCTGCAACTGACCAAGCTCACCGGGCACTGTTACACTGACAACCTCCCCGGAAAAGTAAAGTTTCTGGGGAGTGACGATTTCTATCTGGAAACCTTTTTCGGAATTCGCCATGGTTATTGCGTCTGTTTAGAGAGTTTTTGCTTTCTCAACGGCTTCCTCAATGGTTCCGACCAGGTAGAAGGCGCTTTCCGGCAGATTGTCATGACGTCCGGCGATAATTTCCTTGAAGCCCTTGATGGTCTCTTCCAGCTTGACATATTTGCCAGCAAGTCCTGTGAAGGCCTCTGCGACAAAGAATGGCTGAGAAAGGAAGCGCTGAACTTTTCTTGCTCTTGAAACGACAAGCTTGTCTTCGTCGCTCAGTTCGTCCATACCGAGAATGGCGATGATGTCCTGAAGATCCTTGTAACGCTGCAGGAGCTGTTTAACCGCCTGGGCAGTATCGTAGTGATCGTTGCCGACAATGTTCGGGTCAAGAATACGTGATGTTGAGTCAAGCGGATCAACTGCCGGGTAAATTCCAAGCTCGGCAATGGAACGTGAAAGAACCGTTGTTGCATCAAGGTGAGCAAATGCGGTAGCAGGTGCAGGATCGGTAAGATCATCAGCAGGGACGTAGATGGCCTGCACTGAGGTGACCGAACCTTTCTTGGTTGAAACAATTCTGTCCTGAAGTTCACCCATCTCTGTTGCAAGGGTTGGCTGGTATCCTACAGCGCTTGGCATACGACCGAGAAGAGCTGATACTTCAGAGCCAGCCTGGGTAAAGCGGAAAATATTGTCAATAAAGAGCAGAACGTCGCGGCCTTCTTCATCACGGAAATACTCGGCAATGCTGAGGCCGGTAAGAGCAACCCTCTGGCGTGCTCCGGGAGGCTCGTTCATTTGACCGAAGACAAGCGCGGTTTTATCAATAACGCCTGATTCCATCATTTCATGCCAGAGATCGTTTCCTTCACGGGTACGTTCGCCGACACCGGCAAACACGCTGAAGCCCGACTGCTGTTTTGCGATATTGTTAATCAGCTCCATGATCAGAACAGTCTTGCCTACTCCTGCGCCACCGAACAGACCGGTTTTACCGCCGCGAGAATATGGTTCAAGAAGATCGATGACCTTGATGCCGGTTTCGAACATCTCTGCTTTCGTGGAGATTTCGTCAAATTTCGGGGCCAGGCGATGAATTGAATACGATTTTTTCGTATCAACCGGGCCGCGTCCGTCAATCGGGTCTCCGACAACGTTCAGCATTCGGCCAAGAACTTCAGGCCCGACCGGAACCTGTATTGGCTGGCCTGTATTGGTAACGTTGAGGCCTCTGACAAGGCCGTCGGTGCTCTCCATTGCAACGGTACGTACGCGCTCTTCTCCAAGATGCTGCTGAGTTTCAAGAACGAGCTTGGTGCCGTCTGGTCTTGTAATAGTCAGTGCATCCAGAATTGACGGCAGCCGTCCTTCAGGGAAATCAACATCAACTACAGGGCCGATGATTTGTGAAATCTTACCTTCTTGCATAGTGACAGTG